>ASZI01000211.1 GCA_000416315.1 Osedax symbiont Rs2
TTGTTTTTTATGATGGCGGGTTTTTTTTTAAAAACCCCAGCAAGTTTATTCAAAGCAACAAAAAAAGATTTTCAAAGGTTATTGATTCCATATTTGTTTTTTTCTATTTTAGCTATTGCTGTAGAATCGATTAAACGTTGGGGGCTTAATAGAGAAGGCCTTGACTATTTCAATGAGCTCATAGCAGTTATATTTTGGATGGACTATAACCACTTAAAGAACTCATATGCTTTTGTATTATGGTTTTTACCTGCGCTGTTTGTAGCGAAATTTTTGTATAATTTGACTGTTTTAACTCTCAATAAAAAATACTTACAGTTTCTTGTCTTTGTTTTGTGTTTTATTACAAGCTTTGTTTTTGATACACCTTTTGCATTAAGCCTTGGGCTAAATAGTGTATTATGGTTATGTATAGGATCAGCGATATTTAAATTTATTCAAAGCGATAGAAAGAATAATGCACCCCGGATAAAACTTTTGGTATCTCTTATCTTTATAATGGTGATTGTAAGTTTTTACAAGGGCATACCTACACTTGATGTAGCTAATTTAATCTATGATGATATTCTCATAAATATTATATGGTCTGTATCTTTCGTGGTGGTTATGTCCTTAATATTTGTATCTATTTCTATTTGGATTGGTTTACCACATCTAGTAAGCAGCTGGGGTAAAAATACAATGTTTTTATTCGTGGTCCATCCTTACACAAATAATCTATCCCATGTAATGGTCGAGAAGATTGGTTTGGGTTGGTCACTAAAATTATTTTTATCTCTGGTTTTTCTTTTTATATTTTTACAAATCAAGGAACGTTTTTTTGTGTTTAAAAATGTTTGACATCTTGTTTATAACCCATATACCAGCGTTTTATAAAGTTAATCTATATAATGAACTGTCAAAAACGTTGAATGTATATGTTATTTTTATTTCAAGTGATACTAATGAAAAGCGTTCCACTGATTTTTCTTCATTAGATAATATTAATATTAAATATTCAATTTTAAACGAAACAGAATTTCAGAATCGTAACAAATTGTTATCAATGATAAAACTGTACCAATTACTTAATAATTTAAACTACAAAAAAATTGCTGTTGGAGGCTGGGATCTCCCTGAATTTTGGCTAGCCACATTAATGACTTCATATCATAAAAACAGCTTGGTCTTAGAGTCAACTTTTCATGAAAGTAAAACTAAAGGCTTCAAAGGGGCTATTAAGAAAATATTTTTATCAAGAATTAGTTCAGTCTTGGCTTCAGGTCAATCACATATTCAGTTACTTGAGAAATTGGATTATAGAAAAAAAATTCTTGTTACTTGTGGTGTTGGAATCATTAATAAACCAAAATATAATAAGAAAAGTGTTGTCTATCAGAAAAGGTTTCTATATATCGGTAGATTGTCAAAGGAAAAAAATTTACATACTTTGATTAATGTGTTTAATGGATTGCCTAGTTACAAGCTTACTATTGTAGGCAGTGGCACTGAAACAGAAAAACTGTTTAGATTAGCTAATAAGAATATCTCATTTGTGCCGCCAATTAGTAATAATGAAATTGCAGATATATATTTATCTCATGATGTGTTTGTACTGCCAAGTATTTCAGAGCCTTGGGGTCTCGTACTAGAAGAAGCATTATACTACGGACTTCCTGTAATTGTTTCCAACAGGTGTGGTGCAAGTGAGTTGATTACTAAAGGTGTAAATGGAGTCCTATTCGACCCATTAAATGAAAACGAATTATGGAATACAGTTACATCAATGGGAACGTTGTATTTTAATTCCAAACTCGTTGGTCCTGTTGTACATTCAATATTTGAAAAAGACATTAAACAGGTAAAGAGCTATGAATTCCTCGTCAACGAATAGGTTCGATTTTTTTGACTTAAAATTTATATTTATATTTCTTTCTATATATTTTGTCCTAATTCCGTTTCTTTTTGACATTAACCTTGACTCTGTAATAACTGTCTGTGTGGTTTTCTCCGGTATTTTCTTTTTCTTATTAGGTTATACATCAAATAAGAAGCTGTCATTACCTGGTCATTATGACTCCGTTCCCATAACTTTATCCTTTCAAACCATAGGTTGCGCTTTTTTGTTTTGGGATTTTCTTTCTGGTGTTAATAATCTTTGGTCTGTTATTAATGCTGGTAACTATACTGCGTCATATAGAGTTTTAAATTTCAACGCAATCTATATACAAATACCATTATTGGCACTTTCTTATTTGAAGTATTATTGTTATGCAATGATAATGGCGAGGAATAAATTAGTCTACTTTGTCGTTTTTGTCATACAGGTTTCTTTGTTTTACAATTCACCGGCAAGATTGGTGGCCCTATCGCCTTTTTTTATATTTATTGTCTATGGATATTACATGGGTTATTTAAAAGTGACCTATGTTAGATTGTTTATTATCTTACTGTTCTCACCATTTCTAATGGTTATTCTCCTTGTTTCAAGGCGCCCGACAAACGGAGAACATTATTTTCAAATAATTTTGAATACTATTCATGATTTAGACTTGCAATCTTTTTCTGATATCCTAAGTACTGCTTTAGAATCATTCCAAAGTTTTAATACTTTAACCAAAATTGTTATTGATAGTTTTATTCATTTAGAGAGTGGTATATTACGTATTATTTTTATGCCTATAAGTAGAAGTATCTGGGAAGATAAACCAGAATCGATTTCAAGGGTAATATCAAAGGAATACATACCCGACCAATACGAGAATGGTGGTGGTTCCGTAGCAACAGTATTTGGGGATGCATTTATAAATGGGCATGTGTTTGGAGTGGTATTCTTATTGTTTTTTCTAGGGCTTTTTTCAAAAATATTATATAATTCAATTAAAGATAGATTCAATCTTGTCAGAGAAAAACAATCATTTGTATGCATACTATATTCACTATATTTCTATCAATTTCTGTTTATCCTTAGAGGGTTTTTTAGTGAATCAATATGGAAAATTCTACTTCTTTTCCTAGTTTTTTTTCTGCTACATAAAATTCAGTTTTACGGATCTACCAGGAAAAAGAAAGCTTAAATGAAAGTACTAATTGTCCATAATAGATATCTCACGAAGAACATTGGTGGTGAGGATATAGTTTTTGAAAATGAACTATCTTTACTAAGAGACAAATTGGGAATTGATAACGTTTACTCTTATGAAGTGTCAAATGACAACATCAATAAATTTTTCTTACTTTTTTCAATTTGGTTCTCCTTTAAACATTTTTTTCTTATAAAACAAATTGTAAAAAATGAGTCAATTGATGTAGTTCATGTACACAATTTTTATCCATCATTAACTCCCAGTGTTTTCCTTGCTGCTAAAAGGGCAGGCGCTAAGGTGGTTCATACCCTGCATAATTATAGGTTTTGGTGTATATCCGGTATCTTGTATTTAGACAATTCGGGAATCTGCGAAAGATGTGTCAAAAAAAGATTTCCTCTGTCTGGTATATTTAACCGATGTTATAGGCATAACTATTTTCAAAGTTTTTTGGCACAGCTTACATTTCAATTCTATAAACTAACTGGCGCATTTAACTCGATAGATTGTTTCTTCGTTTTAACTAGTTTTCAAAAAAATAAGGTACTTTCTTTTGGTCTGCCAGTAGAAAAGGTTATTTTAAAACACAACTGTATTGATGTTGTACGAATGCCAAATGTATCGAAATCTGGATATATATTTGTAGGGCGTTTGGAGAAATCAAAAGGGATATTAGTTTTATTGGATGTTTGGAGTAAGTTAGATAATAACTTAGTATTAACTATTGTAGGCGGTGGTGAGCTAGAAAAGGAATTGCGAGAACGCTATTCGCAAAATAATATTATCTTTCTTGGAAAGTGTTCTAGGGAAGTCACTCAAGATTTGATCTCGAAAAGTAAATATCTAATCCAGCCTTCATTATTATTTGAAACATTTGGGTTGACCATAATTGAAGCAATGAGTTTACGAACACCTGTTATCGGTTTTGAGATAGGTACAAGAACTGACTTTATTAAACATAAAGAAAATGGGTTTCTTTGCAATCCAGGATCTCTTTCTAAAACGATTATCGAGTCATATGATTATTCACATTATGGATTAATGTCAGAAAATGCTTATCATAAATCACTATTATTTTCGGATACAACTGTAATAAGTCAACAAGTTTCTATTTATAGGAGTCTTATAGGTTGAAAAATATATTTTAGATTTTCTGTTTTCAGGGGACGTATGAAAGTTTCAATCATCACCGTTTGTTATAATTCTGCTTCAACAATAGAAGACACGTTGAAGTCAGTACAATCCCAAACATATCATGACATTGAATATATAGTAATTGATGGATCCTCAATTGACGCCACCAATGATATTATAGATTCTTTTTCAAGTATTGTTCATGTTCATGTTTCAGAGCCAGATGATGGCTTATATGACGCTATGAATAAAGGCATTCAACTTGCAAGTGGTGATATCATTGGTATTCTTAATTCCGACGATGTTTTTGCGTCGGAAAATAGTGTACAACAATTAATTTCAGGATTCGTTTCTCCTGACGTAGATGCTGTGTATTCAGATCTCGTTTATGTTTCAAAAAATAATTTAAATAAGATCACGAGATTATATAGCTCTCGTATATTTAAGAATCCCCTAATTCGTCTTGGTATTATGTTACCGCATCCTACTTTTTATGTTAAAAATTCTGCTTATAAAAAATATGGACTATATAAAACTGAATACCCAATTGCTGCCGATTTTGAGCTTATTACAAGATTCATATGTCAGGGGATAAAAATCAATCGAGTTAATCAAATCACAGTTAAAATGCGTGAAGGCGGTCTTAGTTCTGGAGGATTAGCATCGCGAATCCAACAAAATTATGAAATTGTCAGGGCTTGTCGTGAAAATGGTATATCGACTAATATATTTTTTGTTATGTTAAAATTACCTTATAAGTTTGCAACATTATTAGCTCGATGGTTCGTTAAGGTGCCATAATTGTTATACTTGGCCAGTAGTCACACCCTGGTCCAAGACAATAATTATCTTAACATGTTTTGAGTTACAGGAATTGCATTTCACAGTGGAAAGGAACATTGTATTCAATCGTATCTAGGTAATTATTTATTTTTGTGGTGTAGCGGT
The DNA here is from genome assembly GCA_000416315.1 of Osedax symbiont Rs2. Classification (GTDB taxonomy): domain Bacteria; phylum Pseudomonadota; class Gammaproteobacteria; order Pseudomonadales; family Balneatricaceae; genus Rs1. The sequence goes on from ASZI01000211.1 coordinate 5,148, forward strand.
TTAAAAATAATTTTTCGATGCTTATTGTTAGAGAGATATGGCATTCATTATTACTCATCGGAATTGAATTGAATTGATTATATTTTGTTTCAAATGGTATGTACCAGTCAGTTCTGTAGATTTTATCGGCAATATTGGTCTAACTAGCATTTTTTATTTAAGTATATTTAAGCCGACTGAACTCTTTTAGGATACAAATACTGGCAGAGCAGGGATAGAAATATATCGGGCGAAAAAGATCTTAACTGCTATTTGGTAATCTGTATTCTAGTATATAGTGAAATCATTTATTCTGAATTAACTCTATCATTTTCTTTTGTGGAGTATTAGTATTATATTTTAGCTTCGATAACTTAGTCGCCTTTATTTCAGGTTTGATTTAGTTATTTGCAGAATAACGATTAATTTCTGATAGTCTTTGCTTTCATCGCATCCATTAGGTATAACAGAATTTATTTAACGTACCTCTAACAAGAATATTTATTTATAAAGTCCTTCTTATTGGTCTAGCTGTAATAATTTTCATATTATTAGGTAAATGTCTTTTAAATTTACTGTATTATGATCGTGCATATGTCATACGTAATCGCCATTTTATAGGCGTTTAATTATTGATAAAAACTTCATTATTCCGAATTTCTAAAAGCTATAATTTCTTCTGAAATCAATATCAATTTATAGAATATATATGAATCTTCTAATAATATTTGTCTTACTATTTATCCTTTCTTTGTTATCGACTGGATTCCTTCGTATCTATGCCCTAAAAAATAGGATGATAGATATACCTAATTACCGCAGTTCTCATACTGTTCCTACTCCGCGTGGAGGTGGTATAGCAATTGTCATTTGTTTCCTTCTCAGCGTAATTTTTTCTGGCTACTACAACTTATTGTCATTACCCGTTTCCTCTTTGTTGTTTGTTTCGGGATTCATGGTTGCGTTGGTAGGTTGGTTGGATGATCATGGACATGTTAACGCTAGGTGGCGTTTATTAGTCCATTTTACTGCTTCTGGGATGATTGTCATTGTCCTTGGTGGACTCCCAATCCTCAGTTTCTTTGAATTAGATATTGATTTTGGATTACTGGGATACCCCGTTGCGACTGTTGGGGTAGTCTGGATGTTAAACTTATATAACTTTATGGACGGTATTGATGGTTTAGCGTCTGTACAAGCTGTGATATCTTCGGTAGTTCTAGGCTGTATTTTATATTTTCTTTATAAACAAAATGGTCTTGCCGAAGTTCATTGGTTTTTGTCTGTGAGTGTGCTCGGTTTTTTGGTTTGGAATCTTCCGCCCGCAAAAATCTTTATGGGGGATGCTGGCAGCGGTTTTTTAGGTTTTATGTTAGCTGGACTTCTGTTAATGTCTAGTCAGATTGACCAGAGCCTATTTTGGGCATGGTTGATAATGTTAGGTGTTTTCATTGTTGATTCTACCTATACTTTGTTCCGCAGGCTTGCCAATGGTGCCAAGGTTTATGAGGCTCATAGAACACATGCTTATCAATACGCAACAAGGCATTTCGGAAATCATAGGTTTGTTACTTTTGCCGTTATAGCTATCAATATAATCTGGCTCGCTCCTATCGCATATTTTGTTGCCTGCTATAAATTGGATGGTCTTCTGGGCCTGCTTATAGCTTATACTCCTTTACTACTTTTGGCTTATAAATTTAAGGCCGGCACAAAAGAAGAAATTAAATAATGTGTAGTTCTTGCTGTCAATTTAAAAACTTGAAGTAACAAATTACCTACAATTTGGAATTATATGCTTAACTCTTTTCTGCAAATGTCCCGTTTCTACAAACGAATGGTCTCGTTATTTGTCGATACACTTTTATTGGCATCTAGTTTCTGGTTGAGTTATTGGATTCGTCTGGATAGTTCAACACCAGTGCAAAGTACAGATCATTGGTTACTACTTACTTTCCTGACTCCTTTAACACTTCTTGCTTTCATTCGTTTGGGGTTGTACCGTTCTGTTTTACGATATGTCAGTTTCCGGGTACTGCTAACAGTATTATGTGGTGTAGTTTTCTCAACATTTATTTTAATATCATCTGCATTTATCTTTGAAATTTTCTTGCCTCGATCTACGGCAATTTTATTTTTTTCTATTACATTTATTTTAGTCGGTGGCATCAGATTGTTTTTTAAGATGGCTGTATATAAGTTAAATAACTTATCAACAGCTGTCTTAATTTACGGAGCAGGCTCTTCTGGCCGCCAGTTGCATCTTGCGCTGAATCAATCTTCAGAATATTCACCGGTTGTTTATGTTGATGACGATCCGAAACTGGCGAATTCAATTATTCAAGGCATCAAAGTATATCCTCCTTCGGCCATTGAATTTCTTGTAGAACGCTATCAAATTCAAAAAATACTATTAGCTCTACCTGGTGTAGCCAAAAATAGAAAAAAAGTAGTACTCAATTTATTAGAAGCTCTACCTTGTGAAATTCTCTCTGTTCCCAGTATGGTTGATTTAGTTTCAGGTAATGCAACGATTGATGAACTTAAAGAAGTATCGATTGATGATTTACTCGGTAGAGTCGCTGTTTCACCCAATACTGAATTAATGAAAAAAAATATTGAAGGTAAAGTAGTTTTGATAACTGGAGCAGGCGGTTCAATAGGATCTGAACTATGTCGTCAAATTCTTAACTTACATCCATCTAGCTTGATTTTATTCGATAATTCAGAATTTAATTTGTACGCAATTGACAGAGAGTTGTGTCGTATTGTTAATGAATTACGTAATCATACTACAATTATACCTATTCTTGGATCTGTGCAAAATAAGTCACGTCTAGATTTAGTGTTTAATAAATTCAAACTGGATACTATTTTTCATGCAGCCGCTTATAAGCATGTTCCATTAGTTGAATTTAATGTTGTTGAAGGTATTCAGAACAACGTTTTTGGTACATTAAACTGCGCCCAAGCAGCTATCGATGCGAGTGTGACTTCTTTTGTATTAATATCAACAGACAAAGCTGTGCGCCCAACTAACGTAATGGGTGCTAGTAAACGTATAGCTGAATTAGTCCTACAGGCTTTGGCCACAGAGAAACATAAGACTATTTTTAGTATGGTCCGATTCGGTAATGTGCTTGGTTCTTCTGGTTCTGTCGTCCCATTGTTTCGTAAGCAGATTGCTACGGGGGGGCCTGTTACAGTCACTCATCCTGAAATCACACGCTACTTTATGACCATGCCAGAAGCTGCTGAATTGGTTATTCAAGCTGGCGCTATGGGAAAAGGAGGGGAGGTTTTTGTTCTGGATATGGGTGAATCTATTAAAATTGCTGATCTTGCGACAAAAATGATTCATTTGAGCGGTTATTCGGTTAAGAACCAACAGAACCCTAATGGTGACATCTGCATAGAATTTTCAGGATTACGACCTGGTGAGAAATTATATGAGGAGTTATTGATAGGTGATGATGTTACAGGTACGGTTCATGAGCGAATACTTTGTGCTCACGAAATCATGCTATCTTGGAAAGAATTGAATTTCGTTATAAACGATTTAGAAGGTGCTTGTAATAATTATGATTTGGTTAAGATAAAAAACATTTTATTAAAAGCACCTGCAGGATTTAACCCGATTGACGAACTCCGAGATCTAGTCTGCGATATAAATTCAACTACCCAAGTGCATAACATTGTTGAAATAAAACCCGGTAGTTGATTTATCTTTATATGTTACTTATGTAGGTAGTATTTTTAAATTATTTATACCTAGTCTGAATCGCATTTTTTACCAGCGAAATGATTGATCCAATAATAAAACCCAGTAATATTGATAATGTAATTATTAATATTACTTTTGATTTTATTGTCTCATCCAGTCTAATGGGCTCACCCGATATATACAAAGGTGTAGAGAGTTTATTCTCTGAAAAACTACTGTTAAGTAGGTTTGCTTCCGTTATTAGGCTTTGATCAAATCTAGCCAAGGACCACTTGATATATTCTACGATTTGAACTTTTAGATTGCTTATCTTTGCCTTATCTTCCGTTATAACTGAAATTTCAAAGATACCGGATATTCGTTTCGGGAAGTCAATGGTAATGTCGAGGTAGATATTTTTTTCTTCGAAAAATATTGTTTTTTCTTTTGATGATCGCATTTTCTCCAACGCACGTATATACAGTGAGTTGGGAGAATATGGATTGTTCCCAAGGTTAAATTTCGCCATACCGATGGTAGAAAAGAACGGGCTTACTACTTTGTTTGCTGAATACCAATTATTTGTTAAGATAATTGAAGTTGTTATATCGCTATTTTGGTGGGCTTGAGTAGATATTTTATATATAGGGGGAGGCGTAACCCTTTTGAAGTTATAAAGTAAACCGCTGCCAAAAGTGATGCATGTGATTACTAAAATTAGTAATCGGCTGTTCCATAATATTTCTAAAATTTCAAAAAGATCTACTTCTCTACTAGGACTATTAATTACTTGGTTGTTGACTTCTCTTTGAGGCATTCGGATTCCATTTTTTTACTTTATTAAGTCTAACTAGTTTATTGAATAAAATTAAAATTAAAATTAAAATTAAAATTAAAATTAAAAATAAAAATAAAAATAAAAATAAAAATAAAAATAAAAATAAAAGGGCGAATATACGCCCTTATCTATTACAATCCTAACTTCTTCTCCAAATAATGGATATTAACTCCACCTTGTTGGAAATTAGCATCTGCCATGATTTCCTGATGTAAAGCGATGTTGGTTTTTATCCCATCGACTACCATTTCATCCAATGCAATTTGCATTCTTCTCAATGCTGTTGCGCGGTCTTCACCATAAGTAATTAGCTTAGCTACCAGTGAATCGTAGTGCGGAGGGACTTTATAACCTGCATATAGGTGTGAATCTACACGTACGCCGTTGCCGCCTGGAACGTGGAACAGGTTTACTGTTCCTGGACTCGGCATGAAGGTTTTTGCATCTTCTGCGTTGATACGGCACTCAAATGAATGGCCGCGCTCGACGATTTGGTCTTGGGTGATCGATAGTTTGTAACCAGATGCTATTAGCAGCTGCTCTTTGACTATGTCTACACCGGTGATCATTTCCGATACAGGGTGCTCGACTTGTACTCGGGTGTTCATCTCAATAAAGAAGAAACGACCGTTTTCGTACAAGAATTCGAATGTGCCGGCGCCGCTGTAGTTCATCGCTACACAGGCATCTATGCAAGATTTAAAAACTGCTGCTCTTGCCTCTGGATCTATACCAGGTGCAGGTGCTTCTTCAACGACTTTCTGGTGACGGCGTTGCATGGAGCAATCGCGATCGTAGAGGTGAATAGCGTTCCCCTGGCCGTCGGAAAGTATCTGCACTTCTACGTGGCGCGGGTTCTCTAAGAACTTCTCCATGTAGACAGTCTCATCGCCAAAAGCGATGCCGGCTTCACCTTGGGTAACGTGTACGGCATTGATTACCGCAGCTTCTGAGTGCACAACGCGCATACCGCGTCCGCCACCACCTGATGCCGCTTTGATAATAACCGGGTAGCCGATGCGTTTCGCGATAGCGCGGATTTTGTCCGGGTCATCGGGTAGTGCGCCGTCTGACCCAGGAACTGTAGGTACACCGGATTTGATCATCGCCTGTATCGCTGAAACTTTGTCGCCCATCAGGCGGATAGTCTCAGCTCTGGGGCCGATGAAGGTAAAACCAGATTTTTCTACTTGTTCGGCAAAATCAGCATTTTCTGCAAGAAATCCGTAGCCCGGGTGAATGCCGGTTGCGTCAGTGACTTCTGCGGCGCTGATGATAGCGGGTATATTCAAGTAGCTTTGCAGCGATGATGCAGGGCCGATACAAACAGCTTCATCTGCCTGGCGCACGTGCATTAAATCGCGGTCAGCACTTGAGTGGATGGCGACGGTTTTGATGCCAAGCTCTTTACATGCTCTTAGTATTCTAAGGGCAATTTCGCCTCGGTTGGCTATAACAACTTTATCCAGCATTTGGCTTAATCCTTTGCTTTAGTTATAGTTAAACGATAGTGACTAGAGGTTGATCAAACTCAACTGGCTGGCCATCTTCTACTAAGATCGCCTGTACAACACCGGCACGATCCGCTTCGATCTGGTTCATCATTTTCATTGCTTCTACGATGCAAATAGGATCGCCAACTTTAACGGTTTGTCCAACTTCTACGAACTTAGGTGCTGTTGGTGAAGGCGAGCGATAGAAAGTGCCGACCATAGGAGATAACACAGCATTGGCGTCTACAGCAGGAGCGGCTGCTACAGGTGCCGCTACAGCAGCAACTGGTGCTAGTGCTGCAGCAACAGGTGCAGCGGCTGCTACAACTGTTGAGGGGCCACGGCTGATGCGAACAGATTCTTCGCCTTCTTTTATTTCTATCTCATTGATGTCTGATTCTTCTAGTAACTCAATCAGTTTCTTAACTTTACGAATATCCATGTTTGTTATCTCTTTGCTGTATATTGTATGTTCAGGTTAGCGTTATTTATCGCTAATCTCGTTTTAATTGGTTTTTTCAGTAATTTTTATCTGTTTAAGCGCAAAATCTAATCCGTATTCATAGCCACTAGTACCTAAGCCACAAATGACTCCCTGAGCAACATCTGAAAGATAAGAGTGGTGTCTAAAGCTCTCCCGGGCGTGAATATTCGATAAATGAATTTCCACGAAGGGAATATCCACACCTAGTAGTGCATCGCGCAGCGCAATGCTGGTGTGAGTATAAGCGGCTGGATTGATTAAGATGTATTTGATTTTGTCTGTTTTAGCACGATGAATTCGATCAATGAGTGCGGATTCAGAATTGCTCTGAAAACACTCTAATTGATGCCCGGCAAGTTCGGTTATTTCAGTGAGCTTAGTCTCTACGTCAGCAAGGGTCTGTGAACCATAGATCTCCGGCTGTCTGGTACCCAGCAGGTTTAAGTTTGGACCATTAATGAGAAGGCACTTCGCCATAGATTGTAATCTCTTTGCCAGATTGAGTATCAAAAACTTAAGTGGCGGATAGTTTGCATCAATCTACGATCATAGTCTATATAAATGAGATTTTTACTGATTATATCTGCATTTTTCTCGGAATTTATCGAAATTATCTTAAGCTGACAAACGGCTTTGCTGTTTTAAGCAGCAGCTTGAATGCTTGTTGGAGTGTCTTGCTAGATACTTTTGTATCTGTTCATTGCTATTATCTGACCAAGTGGTCGAGAAATAGCTATTTAAGGCCAGATTATGTGATGGATAAGGATTAGTTTCACTAGCCGTTGAGGTTTGTCTAATCTAATGCCGATCAAATTTCAATGGTTGTTAAGCGGTTCTTGTTCTCAGTGGTAAATTTCCCTTTCAACCTGTCCTCAAAAGTAGAAGTCAAGCAGTCATCAGTGGCGGTCTTCAGCCCTTTGCTTTGTGGGGCTGCTCGTTTTTGTCAATCCATAGCTAGTTCGTTGCATAGTATTGCCAAGATGCACTTCATTGAAGGTTTTATAAGAATTTGCATTTAACTAAGGAAAATGCGATTAAGTCCCTAAGTGAAATAATAGCCGCTTGATCACGCTAAGGTAGAATCAATGGAAAAGCAGCTAGGATTTTCAGAGTTGGATTTAAGAAAAAACCATTACAAAACTCGAATAGAAGTGTTTCTGGAAAAAATTGAAGCTCTTATCTCTTGGGCTAGACTTGTCGCCTTAATTGAACCCTACTATCCTAAAGCAGGTAACGATCGCAGACCCTGTCCACTAAGTCAGTGCTACGGGTTCACTGCCTTCAACAATGGTATAAGCTAAACGATGCCGCGACCGAAGATTCGCTCTATGAAATAGCTTAAATGAGACGCTTTTCTCACTTATCTTTAGATCGAGCGATACCGAATCATACAACCATCATGAAATTTCGCCACTTCCTTGAGAAGCATTATTTAGTGAGAGAGATCTTCGATGCTATCAACCAGTATCTCGAAGAATCTGGCTTGTTGATAAAAGAAGGAAGCATCAATAGATGCCATTATTATTGAAGCGCCATCCTCCATTAAGAATAAGCTGTACCAGGGTGACCCTGAGATGCATCAAACAAATAAAGGAATCAATGGCGCTTTGGTATTAAAACACATATTGGTGTCGATGTTAAAACAGGGCTAACTCATACATTTATACCACAGCGGCCAACGTGCATGATCTTAATGAAGCTCACCAATTTTTGCGCGGCAAAGAGAAGCACATTTTTGCCGATTCTAGATATCGCGGGGCGCAACAGCGAGATGAACTTAAAGGCGTTAGTGCTGATTGGTACATTGCAGAACAGCCTAGTAAAGTTAAAAAGCTTAAGCAGCATCCTCGAATCAATAAGGTGGCGGTAAAAATCGAATATTTAAAAGCCAGTGTCCCCGCATTCGTAGATCATACTTTCAGAATAACAAAATGCCACTTTGGCTTTAAAAAGGCGCGTTATGTAGGCATGGCAAAAAACGATAACAAATTGGCCGTTTTGTTCGCCTTGGCTAACATTTAAAGACTGAGTCAATTAATAAAGTCTTGGCATAGCTCCGTCCAATCGACGGAAAACTGCCTTAAATAGGCAGAGTAAGACACTAGTACGCGGAAAATCTAGATATAACAGCAGTATTTTCCAATAAAGCTGTACATAGAGAGTTTTCAGCACTCAATCGCGCTTCCCTAACTGTCCAGAGTGGAGTGATTAGCCTTTAATATCAGCATTATGATACGGGTCACTTGGCTGAATATAATCAATACAAGTCTTATGGTCCATAGCATAAATAGTAACTCTGGTCATTAGCGTAACGTATGATTAAAGATTTTGTACGCCATTGTAGAAGTTGATCTAGCACGCCAATAGCTCTAGCTGTTGGAAATGATAAAGCTGCCTTTATAGCAATGCCTTACCGCCAAAAATCATAACTATTTAAGGTTGGTGTCCTCGTCAAAGATCTCGCTATGATATTTATTAACGGGATAAAAAATATTTTTTTCTGTACATGTAGTTTTTATAATTCACATTTGGAGAGTAGTCTTGCTAGATAGAGTGGCGGTATACTGGTATGTCTTACCTCTTACTATAAATATTGACTGGTGGAAGCCATTTTGAATAGTATAACCCGTGCTCAAAATAGAGATTGAAAACACGAGAGTAGTAGTGAAGAATAATTGTGAATTTATAGCTGATGCTGCTAATATCCCCCCCTGAAATCGAATGTTATGGAATGGAATTATGAAGAAAATTATATCGAGCATGCTTGTTGCAATGATTTGTGTTTGGGTTCAGCCTGCAATGGCTTATATTGATCCAGGTTCTGGAAGTGCAATTATGTCTGCAGTAATTGGATTTGTTGTGGCTATTAGTATAGCCATTAAAACCTATTGGTATAAATTGAAATCAATTTTTTCTAGTAAGAAGGACGTTCAGCAAACAAATTTAGATGATAAGTAATTTCAGAAGAATAGTAATGAAAATTTGTGGTGAACTTTGAATTATGGATGTATTCCTTCTTGGTGCAGGGCGCCCTTCATTTGGTGAAAAACCTGCAGCCTTAAAAAAAATTGCATCTAATACAAAAGCTATGGATTGGCAAATACATAGTTTTGAAAATGTAGCTGGTATTGATGATATTCATTATTTAGGTGGCTACCATATTGATGAGGTTGTTAAGAGCTATCCATCCCTCAATTATACAATTATTACAGATTGGGAAAAAAGTAGTGTACTGCATACCCTTTTAAAAGCTCCATTTAGTGGTCGTTCAGTTATATGTGCTTATTCAGATACAGTGTTCCGTAAACACATTGTTGATGATATGAGCTCAGTGGTTGCTGATGTCGTCTTTTGTGTTGATAGCCTTTGGAAAGATCGCTATTACGAAAGGTCTGAAGACGATATTCAAATGGCAGAAAAAATTGATATTCTGAATCAAGATGGGGTAGTCAGTTCGGTAGAGTTTACTGGACTTGTTTGCTTTAATGGATCGGTAGCATCCCAATTGTCTGATTTTAGAGAGTCTGATGTCGGTTCTAATCTTTTAGATTTGATAAGTTATTTGAAAGATCTTGGGTTTTCCGTTCAGCCCTTCGACGTAGCTGGTCACTGGGCTGAATTTAATTCACCTAAAGATATAGCTCATTTTATCCTAGGCACTAAGGCTGAAACACTCTCTCGACTAGAGCCTTTAGTACAGGAAAGTCACATTGGCCGGCAGGTTAGCTTTACCTCTTCACGATGGCGTAAAGATCCAGATTCTATATTAAATGAAATATCAAATTGTTTTAAAGATACAAACCTCATTATTCGTAGTAGTTCCAAAGGTGAGGATAACTGGCACTCATCAAATGCGGGTGGGTTTGAAAGTATTCTCAATATTGATGGCTGTGATAGCAATGCAGTTTCACAAGCAATTAACTCGGTAGTATCTTCTTACGGTACGAAACAACATAGTGGTGATCAAGTTCTAGTACAAAAGTGCTTAACTAATGTTCGAACTTCCGGTGTTGTTTTTACCTGCAGTATAGAGTCAGGGGCACCATTTTATAGGTTTAACTTTGATGATGTATCTAAATCCACAGAATCAGTAACTGCCGGAACCCATGACGGTTTAAGAACAGTTATACTTAGCCGGTCAGAGACTGGGACATTAGAGCTAGTAGAACCCACGTTGATACCAGTATTGAGGGCAATTGAGGAGCTAGAACAATTACTAGGCTATGATAAACTGGATGTTGAATTTGCTATCGATGAAGATGGCATGGTCCATATCTTTCAGGTTAGACCGGTTACGGTAGACCATAGTGCATATGAGGTCGAGATTGAAGCGCTTGAACTTGCAAGGGGAAATTCCGTCAATCGTTTTCGTGCACAGCAAGTGCCTCCTCCACAAATCCATGGGCAAAGGACAATATTTGCTAATATGCCTGACTGGAATCCTGCCGAAATTATTGGCACGCGTCCGAAACCACTGGCATTTAGTCTTTATAGGTATTTAATAACTAACGAGGTTTGGGCGCAGCAACGGGCGGAATATGGTTATCGAGATTTACGGCCTTGTCCCTTGATGGTCTCATTCTCTGGTCAGCCATATATAGATTCACGCGCTAGTTTTAATTCGTTTATTCCTGCAAATTTGTCCGAGGAAGATGCTGAAAATTTGGTCTGTGCTTACCATCACATTCTGAGTACAACCCCTCAATATCACGATAAAATAGAATTCGAAGTTGCGTTTACGATATGGACTCCGGATTTCGAACTGAAATCTAAAGAACGTTTGATTCCAATAGGGGTTACCTCTAAGACTATAGATCAACTTGGATCTGCGTTAAAGGCGATAACTCGTAATTCCCTTAGCCGCTTACGGGCCGATATATCATCCATTGAGACTTTAAAGAAGCGTCGACTTTCCATAGACAAAAGTAAGCTTCCTAAATCAGATAAAATATACGCGTTGCTAGATGACTGCAGAAGATTTGGCACCTTGGCTTTTTCTCATGCAGCCAGGGCTGGTTTTGTAGCGACTACGTTACTAAAGAGCTTTGTTTCAACTGGCGTATTAAACGATGAACGAAGACTGGCTTTCTTAAAAAGTTTTGACACCGTAGCAGGTGATTTTGAAAAGGATAAATTTGCTTGTTACAGTGGCAAGATAACTTTAGCTAAGCTTGTTGAGAAATACGGGCATCTACGTCCTGGAACGTATGAATTATCGGCTCAAGCTTATTGGGAAGATCCACAACGATATCTACTTTCTGGTGTTGATAAACAGCCAGAAACTTTATCTGATTTTGAGTTCTCAAAGATTGAGCTCAAGGCGTTTGACAATTTTCTAATTGAATTAGGCTCAAAATTAACGCCTGCAGATTTAATTGAGTTTCTAAAGAATGCTATAAAGGCAAGAGAGTCAGTCAAATTTGAATTCACGCGTAATCTTAGTAAATCATTAGATTTGTGTGTGGAATTAGGTATAGAACACGATATTAGTAGAGATGATTTGTCATATTTGGAATTCTATGATTTAGAGTATCTTAAGCTAAACGTTACAGGCTGGCAGGAATTGAGACAGAGGATCGAGACCCGTAAACAAACATATGCTATTACCTGTTCAGTCGAATTGCCCAGTTTAATTAGCGAAGAAACAGATTTTTTCTGTTTTGAACGTTTTGCCTCAGAACCAAATTTCATAACAAATAGTAGAGTAGAAGCGGAAATTCGGTGTTTGGAGAATCACGAATCCAGTGATTTAACTGGTAAAATTGTAACAATCCAGCAGGCAGATCCTGGTTTCGACTGGCTATTTGGACATGGAATTGGCGGTCTAATTACGCAGTTTGGTGGAGCTAATTCGCACATGGCGATTAGATCGGCAGAAATTGGATTGCCGGCTGCCATTGGTGTTGGTGAAAAGCTATACGAAAAAATAGCTAAAATGCGAATAGTAGAGCTTGACTGTGCTAACAAAATAATCCGCGAATTACAATGAAACTTCTCGGAATAACACAGCGAGTAGAGGAAGTGAAAAGCTACTCTGAACGGCGGGATTGCCTGGATCAGCGCTGGTATGAATATGCAAATATGCTCGGTTATATACCGGTACCATTACCAAATATCCCACAGAACCAGGTTGCTGCTTTGCTTAATGTATTGAACTTGAATGCAGTACTATTCAGTGGAGGGAATTCAATTGCTAGCTACAATTCAGCAGCCAGAGATTCAGCCCCAGAAAGGGATGGTTTTGAAGCACGACTACTTGATGAATGCCTAGCGAGGAACATCCCTGTGATTGGCGTTTGCCGAGGTATGCAAATGATAAATGTTTGCTTAGGTGGAGGCTTATCCCCTATATCAAATCATGTAGGTATTCGCCATGATATATCCATAACTGAAACTGGCAATACCCGTAATGTATCTGTCAATAGTTACCATAATTGGTGTATTCCAGGGGAGTCTCTTGCCCCAATTCTAAATGTTATTGCCGTTGATTGTGCAGGAAATGTAGAAGCGTTTAAACATGCCAATAAGTCGGTACTAGGGATTATGTGGCACCCTGAAAGGGAAGAACAACCTAGTTCTTCAGATATTAACTTGATTAAAAGTATTTTCATATGACACGTGCTCTAATTTTGGCCGCAGGGCAAGGTACCCGCTTGCGCCCTTTAACTAACGATAAACCTAAGTGCCTAGTACCTCTGTTAGGTAAAACTCTGTTGTCTAGACAGATTCAAACACTGGACCAAGCAGGTATAACTGACATTTTAATTGCTACTGGATACCAAGCAAAGAAAATTGAAAAATTAGGCTATCCAACTTCATATAACCCCCGTTATTCAACAACAAATATGGTGGAATCACTCTTCACGGCTATCGATTTTATTAGCCAAGGTGGCGATTTGGTTATTGGGTATGGTGATATTGTTTATCAGCCAGAAAATCTAGCTGCATTATTAGCCTGCGATAATGATATTGCATTAATGATTGATGCGAAATGGAGAGATCTATGGGCTCTGCGTATAGAGAATCCGTTGGATGATGCTGAAACACTGTTGATAAATAGTGAGGGTTTTGTCACTGAGTTGGGAAAGAAGCCAGATAATTACGAACAGATTCAAGGACAATATACCGGTTTGATTAAAATCCGCTCCGATAAAATTGACGATTTTGTAAGTTTTTATCGAGAGTTGAATAGAAAAGTTGAATATGACCATAAAGATTTCGACAATATGTATATGACCAGTTTTTTACAGTTGTTGATCGACGCTGGCTGGCAAGCTAAGGCTGTTGTTGTTAATAGTGGCTGGCTAGAGGGCGATACTGTAGAGGATTTGATGCAATACGAAAATATGTCTAAAGCAGGCCAGTTAGGGAAATTTTATAAGGTTAGTTAATGATGCAGTTTATAAGTCACTTACGAAATTTAATGCGGTTTATGCTGATGCCAAAAAGTCAGCGAAAACTAACGTTTTATTCGGAAAGTAAAAATTATTGGGCTCACCTCGAAGGATTAGTTAATGAACTATTAGCAACTTCTGATATTTCCGTGTGCTATATTTCGTCTGATGATGAGGATCCAGGCTTGAAGTTGGATCACCCTAACTATCATTCTTTTAAAATTGATGATGGCTATATTCGTAACTGGCTATTTGAGAATATTGAAACGGATGTAATGGTGATGACCATGCCAGATTTAGGGCAGTATCAAGTTAAACGGTCAAAGTACGATGTACATTATGTTTATGTACAGCATTCTTTAGTGAGTTTACATATGGCATACCGCAAGGGTGCCTTTGATCATTATGATACGATATTCTGTGCTGGGCCGCATCATATTAAAGAGATTCGTGCAATGGAAGCTAAGTATAACTTGCCAGAAAAAAACCTAGTGGAGCATGGTTATTTTCGGTTAGATTCAATTATAAAAGAAACTAAGCGGAGACCATTTAGGCATAGGGCAGTAAATGAACCTCAACACGTATTAATCGCGCCTAGCTGGGGTTCTGAAGGGACTATTGAATCAGGTTTTTGTATAAATATTATTGATAAACTGATCGGAAATGGTTGTAAGGTAACCCTTAGGCCGCACCCACAAACGATAAAGTTTTCACAAAACAGAATTGATGAGATTTTAAAAAAGCATTCCGAAAATATACTATTCAACTATGAATCAAATGTTGCTGGGCAGGAGTCATTACATACATCAGATATTATGATAAGTGATTGGTCTGGTGCTGCATTGGATTATGCTTTCGGGCTAAATAAGCCTGTGATTTTTATTAATGTTCCAAGAAAAATAAATAATGAAGATTATCAAAGTTTTGGAATAGAGCCATTTGAAGTAACTATTCGTGAAAGTATTGGTGGAGTAATGGAAATTAGTGAATTAAATAATATTGATAGTTTTTTAGAACTGCCGGGTTTTGGCTCTATAGAACATCCAGTATTTAATTGCAGTAAAAGCTCGAAAAAAGGGTGTTTAATGTTAAGAGAGATTTGTAATGCCAGCTGAATTACGATCAATTTTTATAATTTGTTTTTTTTCTGCATTTGTGGCGTTTCTTGTTGTCCCTTTATATATGATTGGTAATAGTCCAGATGATTTTAATTTTATTAGTAGGAAAATATTTTTTTCAACAAGCATTTTACTTTCAGTATTCCTAGGGGGGGGGCTAAGCTTTATTGGGACGGGACTTTATGTACTAAAGTTTAAAAAAACAGCGCTTCTGTTTTCTTATTTTGTACTAATATGGATTCTGGTATCAGGATTGTTTTTGTCAGTATCTGCTAGTACCGGTATGGTAGACCCGGAGAATAACCCCGTAGACCTATTAAATGCTTTTTGTGTTTTAGTTGTTACATTGTTATTGACATTGATCTGCTTAACTAATTTTAAGAAATACATAGAAATATTTGTTGGGGTTGTAGTTGTTTCTGTCCTAGTTCCCGCAATCGTATCATTCTATAATGCTGATTTTGTAACTGCTAATATCAAGAATCACCAATCTACATCAATATCAGGGAAAAGAAATATATTTGTGATTAGTTTTGATGGTATGCCAGGCAGTATAATATCGAATGTTATTAAAAGTAATAAGTATTATGCAGAAGAGTTAAAGGATTTTACTTTTTTTGATAATGCCGTTTCTCAATCTCCTTCTACTTCTGCATCTTTATTCGGAGAGATATATGGTATTCACGATTATAAGTCAATAGGGAAAACACGTGATTCTGTTTTAAATGAATTAGGATATAAAAATAAAGAACTATACACATTTACTTTAGATAGTTATCAACATGGTTATCCTGGTTTCGAAATAAAACCAATGAAAATCTATAATCCTGATTCGGAAATTCAGAACAAAAATAGCACATTTGATGTGTTTAAATATACATTTGTTCGTATTTGGACACATATAGGGTTAAAACTGATTAACTGGGATGTAAGTACTAGAACGATAAAGAGATATATAGTGGGAACAGGAATAGATTCTTTTTCAGTTTTGATTGATAAAATGGCAAATCATAATGGAGCCAGTTGGGATAAAAAAAACATATTAACCTTAAAGTTGTTCGATTCTTTTGTGTCAAATTTATCATTAGGGAACAATGACTTTAGTGTTAGATATCTACATTTTACATTTACACACTTTCCAGTTGATTATGATTCTGAATGTGAATATAAAAGTGATGATTTGGTTTGGTACGAAGAGAATCAAAATAAACAAGGTATTATGGGTCAGGGAAAATGTGCAATTGGAAAGTTTTTGAGCTTTGTTCATAAAATAAAAACTCTAGGGGTTTATAATGATTCCCTGATAATATTTAAATCTGATCATGGTAAGCCTGTTAGTTATTATTCTGCAAAACCTCAGAATACAATGATAAATGATAATCCAAATTGGGGGTATGATCGATATAGACCTACCTTAATGATTAAAGGCTTTGGCATTGATAATTCTAAAATTGCATTCAAATCGGATTTAGTTTTAATAAGTGATATCGCCATGACATTATGTAAAGCATCAGAGTTGGATGTTGAATGTGAAAATACACCTGGGGTTGATTTGCTCGGTGATTCGTTAGATAACGGAAAACCTTATTATATATATGTTCCTAAAGATTCAAAATCTAGCTTTTTGTATAGTGAACATGTATCAGTAAAGATCATGTCAAGACAAACTCCACTTTTGGATGCAATGTCTAGATCGGAGCATATTGAATTATCAAATCCTAATTAAGACAAATCACTGTAGGTTTTCCGATGTTTAAAATATTAATAATCATTCGTATGAATGATATTGCCTTGAGGAATTGATTAATGGGATTGATGGCTTATGAGTTGTATTGAAATATACAGGATTTATAGATATTTTCCTCATATTTTATTAATGATGCTTTTTGTATTTTTAATGCCAATGACTGCAATTTCTAGTGATCAGTTAGATACTCATGTAACTGATGTAACTGAT
>ASZI01000212.1 GCA_000416315.1 Osedax symbiont Rs2
CATACAAACTGGCAGCAAGGTGCAGCAGTCGATCACTGGATTGAACTGATCGATGAAATCTGCAGCGCCAATTATCCTTAGAATAGGTTAACTCTTGCTGCATACTTTAGCTGGCAACATACAAACTGGCAGCAAGGTGCAGCAGTCGATCACTGGATTGAACTGATCGATGAAATCTCTAGCGATGAGGATGCTTGGAATAAGTTAATTCTTAGTGTCCACTTCACTCATCACTCATCACTCATCACTCATCACTCATCACTCTTCGAAATTAATAACACTGCCATTGAGCAGTCGCTCGAATTATTTAAAAAGATCCTCTGGCTTGGGCATAGATAGGAGCGTTTGGTAGTGCTTAATCTGATGTTTCCATGATTGAATTCGTCTCTAGTTAGCGCCAGTTTTTCTCTACTTGAGATTGCTATCTTGTTGAATATTGGTGGGATATTTGACTCTCGTAGGCTGCGATAATAGAGTGTGTCAGGAGTAATCAAGTACAAAGTGTAGATTGTACGCCAATTTAGCAGAGACAAATTCATTGCAAAATAGCCACAGCAGACTGATAGTTTTACAAAACAGGGCGCGCGTATGAGCAGTAAGGCAGCTATCTATGATGACTTGCAGCAGTTTACAACTAAAAACAAAAAAAAATCCGGTTTTGATACCGTAGTAAAAAACTCAACTTTCTACTTGTCAGTTTTGTTTGGCCTGACTGCAGTTATTATCTATTTTTACTTGAACGCCCTTGCCAATACCCAGGTACGTGAGACAGCGATTAAAAACGCCCAAGTATACCTGCAAGCTCTTGCCGAGTTTCGCTCTTTGTATACTTCTGAAGTGGTGGTTAAAGTTAGAAACCACGGTACCAGCCACGGTATTCAGGTTACTCATGACTATCGAGATAAAAAAGATGCTATTCCGTTGCCGGCGACTTTGAGCATGATGCTCGGTAGCCGTTTAGGAGGCACAGACAGTGGTGTCAGTAGCCGCTTATACAGTGCATATCCTTTTCCTTGGAGAGTTGCTGATCAAGGGCTGAATGATAACTTTTCACTCAAGGCATGGCAGGCTTTGCAGAGCGATCCCAGTCGTTCATATTATAGCTTTGAAGTATACAAAGGTAAGATGTCACTGCGCTATGCCCGCGCCGATGTGATGACTGCAAGCTGTATTGGTTGTCACAACTCGCATGCAGATAGCCCCAAAATTGATTGGAAAGTGGGTGACGTGCGTGGTGTATTAGAAATAATAACGCCAATCGACTCCGATATTGGCTCCATAAACTCTATGATACAACACACTTTACTGCTGCTGATTCTGATCTTATTCCTGGCTTTAGTGGGTATCAGGTCGGTGATGAGGAAATTAAATGTGCGCAGTATTGAGGCACGGCAGTTGGCGGTTCAAGCGGCAGAGATTAACCATAAATTAGAGTTGGAGGTCAGTTATCGTAAAGAAGCGCAGCAAAAATTGTTGGAGATGAGCTTAACCGACGGTTTAACAAATGTAGCTAACAGGCGTAAGTTTGATCAGGAGCTGCTGGCCGAGTGGCGCCGAGCGAAGCGCGATGGAACAGATCTGAGCCTGATTATGCTTGATGTAGATGAGTTTAAGGCCTACAACGATAATTACGGCCATCAATCAGGCGATGAAGTACTGAGTGCTTTGGCGGCGGCTATCAGTGTTAATGTACAGCGAGTAACAGATCATTTTTGTCGCTACGGGGGTGAAGAGTTTGTGCTTTTGCTGGCAAATACCTCCTCTGGGCAAGCGCAACAACTAGCTGAGAAAGTACGCCTTTGCGTTGAACAGCTAGCACTGCAGCACCGCTACTCCAAGACTGGTAATGTCGTCACTATCAGCTTGGGGCTGGCAACCTTTAATCCCGCTACAGGCAGTAGTTGCGATGAATTAATAAAAGCCGCAGATGTGGCCCTATATGCGGCCAAAGATGCTGGCCGCAATCGGCTTAAAGTCCATCAAGCTGATGAGATTTCTAACGATTAGCTTAATCCAGACATCCAGAAGCCGGCCATAGCTTTGGCACTAAAACTAGAATAAAGCTGTTTGATTCTCGCTGTTGCACTGGCGTGGGACGGTTGATACTAACTGATAAAAAGAGCCGGTAAATGCGTGAGCATAACCGGCTAAAGACTCGATAACTGTGACTACTGACTCTGCTAAAACTTTCCTGGATGTATTTTAGCCGATCATCTGTGCATAGCGAGTTTTCTGATTAGCTCTAAGATAATCATGATTAACAGGACTTTAATCGAGACGAAAGAGCCGCTGATGAAGACCGGATACGAATTCAACGGGCCGGGTCGACGACGCCGCTACGGTTGTTGTTGACCCGAAACCATCCGGCTATTGAATACCTTTCCCTGTTGGCTGCCAGAACTTGGTGGGGAAATTGTTCACTGAGAAATATCAATAATGTCCCGTAACGCGGAGCGACTGTAGCCAAAAGTTGTTCGCCATCTTCGGCGTATAATAAAAGCTCACCAGCATCGCTGTCTTGCCAGTGGCTATTTAAATATAAAACGGTAGATAGAATTCTGTTACTGCGCCCTTGCAATGCATCAATGTGTTTCTGGTAAAAGTCACCTTGCTGATAAATAGAGAAGTGACTTTCGTAATCAAATAGTCCCATATATAAGCGCTGGTTTATACCGCGGCGCAATTGATCCATTAATGCCAAAAATCCGGCTTCTGCATCGTTATCGGCATTTATCCAATGGATTTTGTCAGAGCGTATCTGCTGGTCAACTTGATATTGTTCTGCCCGGCCAACTCCCGCTGTTCGCCAGTGTTCAGCGCCGAGTGACTGCGCTCTTTGCTGAACAGCGAGTAGCAGTGGCTCAGGTATGGCACTGGGCAGTAGTACATAGCCATCTGTGGATAATTGACCGGCGATCATATCTAAGTAAGCGCTACTAAATTGGCCTGATAAATCTGTATGCAATGCGGATAACCCATGCTGTAAATGAGGCAATTTTGCAGTTTTTATACTGCCTTGTGCCTGAATATTTTGGTTAGTCTAACAAAAACTAAGGTCGGATATTTATTAAATACTCCGGTTGAGGGAACAATCCAATACAACTTAGATTTTATTAGTGCTAAAGTGCTTCGATCTGGCAAAAGGCGGAGTTGAATGATTAGAAAAAAAGCGCGAGAAAGAGTATTCAAGTAAACAAAAAAATTAGCCGAGCCACTAGATCTCACTAGTCATCTTCCTTTTCGTATCGCTGTAGTGAGTAATTTATTAGCGCTTAACAGAGATTGGAAAATACGCAAATTATGTGATTTAGAGCCAAGAGAAATGCGTGTTTTGATTAATATTGGCTCTTATATGCCGATAAAGTCAGCGGATATAGCTTACCAATCAAGACTGGATTCCTATACCGTCAGTCGCGCCGTAAAGAAACTGCAACAATTTGAACTCGTTGAGATATCCCAAGATGCTGAACACAAAAACATTAAGAATTTGATGTTAAACGCACGCGGGCAACAGTTATATAGAAAAATCATTGATGCGTTAGAGCAGCGCTGCGCGGAACTGGAGGAAGTATTAGATGACCAGGAAGCACAGTTATTCTATAAACTACTGGATAAAATAGAAAATAGAACTGAACAAATTCTGGCGGAGCAAGCGCTGGATCTTATTGAACAAGGGCATGAACCCCCGGCGGACCAGAGGGAAATTATTCGCTGGTATCGCAGAGGATTAAAATCGTGATTGCATACTCAATCACTACCACAGAAGATAAAAGGCGCTAAATCCGACATTTAGTTACAGGTAGGTGACTATATCTTCAAGAGGTTTTTTTATGGTCGCGTGCCGGGGAATACTGGCATCTGCAGCGGGATATCCAACCACCATTAAAATATAGGCCTTGTTGCTACTGGGTCTGTTGCAAATTTCGTTTAAGAAGTTCATCGGCTTAGGGGTGTGAGTCAATGCTACTAAGCCTGCATTATGCAGAGCATTGATTAAAAAACCTGTCGCTATGCCCACAGATTCAGGAACATAATAGTTTTTCAGATCCATACCTACTTCAACCCCTCCGCGGCGTTCGGCAAAGATGGCAATCAGCCAGGGGGCGGTTTCCAAATACCCCTTAGATGAATCTGTTCCCAATGGCGAAAGAGCTTCTAGCCATTCTTCACCGGCACGGCGGTCTTCGTAAAAGCGCCTTTCTTCAGCTTCAGCCTTCAAGCGAATTTGCGCTTTCACTTCACTGCTGCCGATCACAGCAAAATGCCATGGCTGGTGATTGGCCCCACTGGGAGCTGTTCCCGCAGCGCGCAGGCAGTGATCGATAATTTCTCTGGGTACAGGGCGGCTGGAAAATTCCCGTACTGTGTGTCTGCGGCTTATGTCTTGATAGAACTTTTGCGCGCGCTCGAGCATTTCAGATTCGCAATATTGCAGATAATCAGGCAGTGGCAGTGAGTCGTGTTGTTGCATACAGGCATCCATTTTTTATTGTTAATTACCAGAGACTGTAGAGTTTATACTTTAATATGTTGCATATGCAATAACAATAATATTGCCTGTCAATGAATAATGTCCCCCACTATTGATCAGGATTTAGTACCTGTCAAAAGAGGCAGGCATAATTTTTTGCGCAACAGTTGTTCTCAGAAATGCAAAATCCAGCGATATTACTGAATGATGCTGCCAGATACAGGCAATCGCTGGCCCCTTATTGACTAAGTTTAAGAGGTCATATTTGTCGCAGAGTAGCCATCATCTATAGAGTGTGATGATAAAGACCCTGAAGTATTCAGCAGTGAATATGCAGGGCTTATCCGCTGCTCTGCACTTTTAGCATAGCAACAAAGTTATCAGGCGCAGACTCGCTAAGTTGCACGATTAAGTTTCAGCTTCTGTGAAGACCATCATCATCGAGGGAGCACTTTGACTGATCGGGAATTTATAGGCATTTACCGGATAACCTAGTACTTTTTCGACAGAATCTTTAATTCCCATCGCCTGCGAAAATTCGTCGTGATTAAAGAAAAGATGGCTGGGAGCACTCCTGGAGGCATGCAGGGCATCATTGGTTGCAGCCGGTATCATGTTTACCAAATATCCCTGATGACTGAAGTAGAAATTGAGCGCTTGTGCAGCATGTTGGCGGGAGGGGAAATAGTAGATAGCGATCTGGTAGGGGTTATCTGATTGTCCTATAGAGACAAAAGCTTTAGATTTGACGTTAAATTTAAGAATATAACCCCAGTTGGCGGCAACACTTAATAAAATGATCGCAATTAACGAACAGACGGCTATGACAAACTTATTCTTTTTAAGAATTTTATTATTATCTGACATTGGTATATACCCAAGTGACTATCCTTGGTGAATATATTTATATAGTGCCAGCAATAATTGCATTATTAATAGCGGCTATATTGGAAGGTCTTGCTCCTTTATAAGATGCTCCCGAGGGACAAACTACAGACTTTAGCAGCAGCAGGCCAGCTAAAAGTGGAAGAAACTGTATATATTACGGACATTAATCGGTGGTTAATACTGTGACTTGTGTGTCTGTTTTGCCTTGGCTTTAATTTTAACATCTAAGAAATAGTGTCGATATTTCATATTGTTAAGTAACAGAAAAGTAGCTCAATAGAGTAATTGTGTTACTGTTATTAGATGGATCTCAAAATTAACTTAAGGATTGTAATGCCAAGAGTATTGATTACCGGATTTGAGAAGTTTGCGGGTGCGCAGTCAAATCCCACCGAAGAAATGCTGATAGGTTTTTCTTATAGTGACGCCATTGTTAAAACCCGGGTTCTGCCAGTGACCTATGCCAGTGCTTTTAGTGAACTGCAGGCTGAGATCAAAGAGTTTTCACCTGAGTTTATATTGCTTTGTGGGTTGGCTGAGCATCGAGAGCAGATATCTATCGAAAAAATTGGCATTAATTACATCAACTCACAAATTGCTGACAATGCCGGAGAACAGCCACTGGACGTGAAAATCTCTGACGGAGGCGCCGATGGCCACTTTTCGACATTTGAGACCTCGACGCTGGTCAGTTATTTACAGCAGTGTCAGATCGACAGTAAACTATCTCTTTCGGCTGGCAGCTATCTGTGCAACTTTGTGCTTTATAAAACCTTAGAAATGTTGAAGGGCAGTTCTGTTAAGGTAACCTTTGTCCATTTTCCAAAGTTAAGCCGTCACGCTAGCATTAAAACCTATCAACAAGTTTTGTCTCACCTCTTGGATTATATAGTACAGCAGCCGAGCTTATCCGAGCAGCAAATACAAAGCACTGCCAAATCTTTTGCTGCTATAGACTAACGATAATGGGGTGTTGCAAAGGGTAGGGGTTTGTCAGTGATAATACTTATTATAGATAGTTTCAATTTCCCCATTGGAATGCATTTTTTTGAGTATTTTTTGCAATTGCTCTGCAATTGATCCACCGCTTAATTGCTGTGGGTAATTTGTGATACTCGTCGATCGATTAGCATCGTAATAGCTATTTTTGGTTAAAT
>ASZI01000213.1 GCA_000416315.1 Osedax symbiont Rs2
AAAACCAATGAATTCAGATGTAATGGCTGACAAAACACAAGACTTCTCAATTTTTGATGAAGTCATCGATAGAAAAGGCACCAACTCCATCAAATGGGATTATGCCAGCAAGCTACTAACCGAAGATGAAACTGCAGCTAACCCTTTACCTATGTGGGTCGCCGACACTGATTTCAAAGCACCAGCTGCGGTTATTTCAGCATTAACTGAGGCCGTTCAACACGGGGTGTTTGGCTACAGTGGTGGCCCAACTGAAAGTTACACCCGAGCGATTACAGACTGGCAGGCAAAGCGTTTTGGCTGGGATGTATCACCTGACTGGCTCGTGCAAACTTCCGGCATTATCACGACACTTAAAACCATCGTCCAAGCATTCTCATCCGCAGGTGATTCGGTGCTGATTCAGCCTCCTGTCTACGCCCATTTTCATGATGATATGCAACTTAACGGTCGCCACTTAGCCTACGCACCATTGGAATACACTGACTCTGGATACCGTTTTAACGAGGCTTCGTTTGAAGCTGCGATTGCGCCAAACACCAAAATATTTATTCTCAGCAACCCTCATAACCCAACCGGTAACGTGTGGTCGGAAGAGGAGTTGAGGTCAATGGGAGAGATCTGCGCCAAGCACGATGTATTAGTAGTCAGTGATGAAATCCATCAAGATTTAATCATGAGTTTAGATAAAAAACACATTCCCTTTGCCTCTTTGAGCGACAGTTTTGCGCAAAACAGCATTACTTGTACCGCACCGAGTAAAACCTTCAATTTGCCAGGGTTACAATGTGCCAATGTATTTATTCCCAATCGACGTATTCGCGAAGAGTTAACACGTCAATACGAAAGAAATTTATTCCCGTTTGTTAATCTTATGGGCGCAATCGCTGCACAAGCAGCTTACACTCACAGTGAAGCATGGTTAGAAGAAATGCTCAGTTATGTGCGCCAAAACCATCACCATTTCGCCAGTGGTATCCACCGTGAAACTACTAAAATCAAAGTGCTACCCACTGACTCTTTGTATCTAGCATGGATGGATTGTCGCGGTTTAAATATGGATGCAGAGACTTTAAACAAATTTATGCTGACTAAAGCCCGAGTATGGCTGGATAAAGGTCAAAAATTTGGTATTGAAGGACATGGTTTTATGCGAGTGAACTTGGGTTGTAGCCGTTTCACAGTAGAAGAGGCGATCCAAAGAATCACAACTGCTGTTGCTGGTTTATAAACTTGACCTGAGCCCTACGGGGCTTTCTTTGGCTTTGTTGAAGCTATTATTAGCAAATCTGGAGTCATATTTCTTTCGCTGCGGTTTCTTTAAATGACCCCAAAAAAACAGATATGTTGCCAGCCAAGACAACCATAACGGCATTAGACAAATTTTCAGAAGGAGTTATTTGTGCAAGTAAGAATAAGAAGGGCAGATCTAAAAGACTTATCTTACTTAGTGACGTTTACCGCAGAAGAAGCGCGCGAAGCTGAAGGTAGTATAAAAATCCCTGATACCTTAGAGAAGGGAATAAGAAAGGCGCTTGAAGATGACTCGGTTGCTCTTTATTGGGTTCTAGTTGACGATCAGAACAGCCCTGTAGGAAGTGTCTCAGCTATAAAGGAGTGGAGTGACTGGAATGCAGGATATTATTGGTGGATACAAAGTATGTATTTATCACCAATCCAGAGAGGGAAAGGGCGAATGGCTCTCCTGCTAGATGCTGTAAAATATGAAATGCAACAACAGCAAGGTTTGGAGCTTCGTTTGTATGTGCATGAAGACAATCGAGCAGCCATTAGAGCGTATGAAAAGTCAGAATTTGTACACTCAAAGTATAAAATAATGACTCTGAGTAAATAAACTATGAGTTCTCAGTACTCTGTGAATTAGCAAATTAGTGACACTGTAACTTAAAATACAAGCTAAACATGAAAGTTAGGTGTAGAAGCTTAGGCCCCGTCTAACAATCAACCATTCATTAAAGACAGGCAAGCGACCAACGGCGAAAACAAACAAATGCTAATAGCCCTCTGCCTATCTGGTAAACAGTGAGGAGCTATTGTGTAACAGTTAATTTTCCGTTTTAGTAACTAACATAATTTGCATGACACATAAATTGAGCGACTGTGTTTTTAGCCGCCCACCTTGGCTATTAAATTTAGGTCCGTTCAGTTAACACAAAAGCATCATCCAAATCGATGCCCAGGTACCGAACTGTACTTTTTTGCTTGATATGCCCAAGCGGCAATAGAACAGCAGGTAGTATTTTCTCCTTTATAAATACCTGCTGCTATTGTTCGGCGCATTCAATGGGTGTTGTAAGCGCTAGTATCCAAGCCTTTTAACCAATCTGACAATATATTGGTTTGCAGGCCTGGAAGATAAACACAATGACATCCAACAACCGGATAAATAGTGCTGGATGTTAACTCTCAGACCGGCAGTGCCACAATTGCCTCTACCTCGATACTTAGATCCTCTGAAAACAGTGAACCCACGCCAACAAGAGAGCTGGCGGGAATATGCTCGCCATAGATATCGAATAAGGCGGCTCTCAATGGTGCGATTTGACGCATATCACTGACAAAGAGGGTCACTTTAATCAACATTGCCAACGAGGTATTGTTTGCAGCACAAATCGTGGCTAACTGCTGAAAAATACTACGCGCTTGCGCATCAATACTGCCCTTTTGATGATCTGTTGCAAATGCGGTAAGCCCGGAGGTGTACAAGGTATTAGCATGAACTACCGAGTGTGAATATGGCCCGGCAACCGGCCCTAGTGCCGGATAGTTTTCTCTTCGTAACTGCATAACTGCTCCTATAATTTGTTGGCTAAATATGTGGAAAGCTTTTGTACCTCAGGACCTGAAAGGAATGAAATCATTGCTGCAACAGGCCAAGCTAACACGAACGCACTCGACCAATAGCTAGCGAAACCCTCCACTAAACCTAAATTGACATAAGTCACCCAGCCACTCATCAACGATGAGAGCAGCAGCGACATTAGCAGTGAAAAGGCCAATCGATATTTCATATTCACCCCTTCTAAACGCTCTTGATGCGCATTAATTTTTCGACATACAATACTTCTGTCAGCTCTAATGCCAAATATTCTAAAGTGTGAGCAGCCTTAAAGTGTGTTTGTAACGCTTGCTCGCTCTGCCACTCTTCCCACAAGGTAAAAAGTTCCGGGTTATCGCGATGCTGCAATAGGTCAAATCGAATACAGCCGGGTTCATTTATCGTTTGAGCTTGTAGCTGGGTCAATTTAGTTAACGCTTGTGAACTGGTTTTGCCAGCAGACGTTTTTAAACCGGCACTCACCAAAAATGTACTCATGACATATTCCTCTTTGTTGATTTCAATGATTTTGAAAACGCAGCATATACAACTTCATTTTTAGAATATATAATCAAAAAATCATTCTTAAATACCATAAATGGAATCATGAAAGACGATATTTTTTTGTTCGTGAACATCGTTCAACAACAGAGCTTGGCTAAAGCGGCTGCAAAATTAGGTATGCCTGCTGCAACTGTTTCAAGAAGGCTGAAATACTTAGAGGAGCAAATCGGCTACAAATTGATTCATCGCTCAGCGAGGGCATTTACCTTGAGCACACAAGGGGATGTTTTTTATAATGCATATGTGGATATCGTCGAACAATTTGAAGCGAGACAACAGCAGTTAGAAAAGCAAATGGGTTCACTTGACGGCCCGCTAAAAGTACTGGCGCCGAATAACATTTCAACCAGCTTACTGCGCCCTATGTGGTCGTCATTCATAGCCAAGTATCCTGAGATAAAACTCGATTTAAATTTAAGCAACGATACCCAAAATCTACCCGCATCCCGGGCGGACATCGCCCTGCGCATAGGCCCACAAGCGTCCTCTGCACTCTATCAAAAAAGAGTGGGATCTATAAAAACGCTGTTAGTGACATCTGCTCACTATCTCGCTAATAATCCGGCGCCAGAGCAGTTAAGCGATTTAACTAACCACCGGCTGATCGGCACTCACCATATTGCCCACTGGCAGATGTACAACCATACAACCGCAAAACAGCAACCACTACGGCCGAAATTTTCCTGCATAATTAATGACGTAAAGCTAATCACACAATTAGTATTAGATGGATTGGGAATTGCGCTGCTACCACACTCTGAGATTCAGCAGTATCTTGAAACTGGAAGCCTGATCAGGATACTCCCTCAATGGCAGGGGCCGGTTAGAGATATTTACACGCTGTGGCCAAGTGGCAAGCTACTAAGCAATCGCGCTCTCTGCCTCAGAGACTTCATCGAGCAATTTTTGCAAAAAGAACAGATTATTCAGAAAGATATTTGCTGAATAACGGGGTTTAACGGAATTTACCTGACACTTCGGGCAGTTTCGGTTGCGACAGAAGTTGTAGGTGATCAGCTGGTGTTGGCCGGACTCGCAAGGTAGCAGCAGGCCGCCCTGATAAGTCCCAGTTATCTAGAGAGCATTGATGCTCTCAAAATATATTATTTCAAACTGTTTGGGGCTAACTCCTTATAATCGGGAATAATAGATCTGAATGTCCTGCAAATTCGCTGAGAGTTTAGCCAGTAAAATGCTAATCTATGCCCTTGTATATTTAAACTCCCATCGGCTGTTTCGTTAAACGGGAAGCTGTGTTTTAAAGGATATCTATTTATGGCATTTAAGATGGCCAAAGGTTCGTTGTTCGCAATATTGTTGCGCTCAAAATGGTGGTATAGCGTATTAATTGGTTTGGTTGTTGTAGCGGCCGCCTTGCTTATTACAGATGCGAAGTATGTGGTTCTCAGTATTAGCGTTGCGCTGCCTTTTTTTGTAATAGGTGGGTACGCGGCTTTTAAACAATTTCAGCAGCCCTCACAAAAACGAGTTTTAGACGTCACTGAACAAGCGAAAAATCTGCCAGCTGGGATCATTGAACAAAAAATAGCGGCTAATTATTTAAGAAATGGCTATGCGTCTAATGTGTTTAAAGGCAATGGTGCTGATTTGCAGCTGAGCCTAGGTAATCGAAAATTGTTGTTGTGCAGTAAACGCTTTAAAGCAGCTAATACGGGAATAGAGACTTTGAAATTATTAGTTGCTGCGGGTAAAAAAATTGAAGCTACTGGATATTTGTACGTGACCTTGGGTGAGATATCGGCCACTGCCCTCGAATATGCTGAAAAAAACCATATCGAGTTAATTCAGGCGAGCAGACTCGCAGTGCTATTTGATGGCAAGGCGAAGATTGACTGAAAAAACAGAAAGTCGCAGGGTCTTGCGATCAGATCTTTTCTTTTGGCTTTGTCAGTGAAGCAAGTCCCTTGATTACAGTTTGCAAAACAGCTTCAGGCTTATCTTCACCCAGCTAAGGTATTGGATGATCAATGAGCGCTAGCCAATGCCCTGTATCTATTTTGCACCGCTATAATAATCAAGACCTCGCTTTTGGCATGAGCTGTGATTTAGGGTTTCAGCCTATTTAATAGTTTCTACAGTTTGTAGTAACTTGTAG
>ASZI01000214.1 GCA_000416315.1 Osedax symbiont Rs2
TGCTCTAGCCAGTTAGAAAAAAGCATAAATGCCGGGTTTTTTTTTGCTTGAGAGGGAGCGACAAGGTAGTAACTAAAAGCCGTCTGCAGGTAGTCATCGTTTAACTTGGTAAGTTGCCCTGTCTCTATTTCAGCACTGACTATTTTATGCCAACCTAAAGCTATTCCCTGGCAATGAACAGCAGCAGCGACCGCCATAGAGACATGGCTGAACCAAATCTGCTGCAGTTCGGTGGGTTTGTCGATGTCGAATTTTTGCAGCCAGTCAGCCCAGGAAACCCCGCCAGGTTGATCTTCAATGCCAGCCTTATAGTGAATTAATTGCCGCTGTTTTAGCAGTTCACTCAAATGCGGGCTAGTACTGTTGAGTAGCAAGTCGGGGTGACAGACCGGGTAAACCCTTTCGCGGCTTAAAAATAGTGATTCCAGTCCCAGATAGTCTCCACAGCCAAAGTGTATGTGGCCATCAATTTGCGCTTTGGAAAAATCCGCCAGCTGATCACTGACAATCAATTCCAGCTCGATCTGTGGGCACTGTCGGCTGAAGTCTGCCAGACGAGGTATCAGCCAGGCTTGACAGAGGGAGGGAATGACGGCAATCACCAGTTTGTCTTTTTTACTGGCGAACTGACTTTGCTGGATGCCGTGCTGAATATTTTTCATCCCGGCCATGGCGTGCTGTTGCAGAGTTTCACCGGCCAGGGACAGTCTCACCCCTTTTGACAGACGGCTAAAAAGCTGTACTCCCAGCTGTTGTTCTAACAGTTTTATCCTGTGACTTACTGCGCTAGGTGTGATGTGCAATACATCGGCGGCACGGGTGAAGCTCAGTTCCTGGGCAACGACTGTAAATGTTTCGATAGCGGAAATAGAAAAATGCTTTTTCATAGTGATGTGAGTTATTTTCAACCTAGATTGAAATATTATCGCTACCGACGCCGGCCATGGCAAGTGATAATGCAGTTAGATTAGTTCTGTGCAATGCAGTGCAAAAAGTGGAGATAAAATGTCAGAATACAACGTACAAGTGGTTTGGAATAAAGGCGCAGATGAGCAGTATAGCGACGGCAAATATTCGCGCGGGCACCAGTGGCGTTTCGACGGCGGTACTACAGTTGCTGCTTCATCTTCACCACAAGTAGTGCCTCTGCCCTACTCAGTTGAAGCTAATGTCGATCCTGAAGAGGCTTTTGTCGCCTCTCTTTCAAGTTGTCATATGTTATTTTTTTTGCAACTGGCGGCCAAGCAACGTTATATAATAGAGAGTTATGTAGATGATGCAGTAGGGCTGATGGAAGAAGATAACAGTGGAAACATCAGCATGACAAAAGTCACTTTAAAGGTGGCGGTTACTTTTTCAGGGGCCAGGAAACCGAATTTATCCCAGCTAGAGAAAATGCATCATTTATCCCATCAACAATGCTTTATTGCCAATTCGGTTAAAACAACAGTGGTGACCGAAATTATAGAAGTTGTATAGACGTTGAGGTTTTAGGGGATGCAAGAACCTTTAGTATGCCCCTGTTAACTCACCGCAATACTTGCAATCCCTCAGTGCTCAGTCATAGAGTACCGCTGGCCTCGCCGGCTATCCAGGTTTCTACAACGTGGAAATCATCGTCCAGCAGTACTAAATCCGCCAGGTAGTTCTCGGCTATTCGTCCCAGCTTGTGATCTAAGTTTAAGAACTGTGCCGGGTATAACGAGGCCATTCGCAGTGCTTCTTCAATTTCTATACCGAGCATTTGTACGGTATTTCTCACTGCAGAGGCCATATCTAAATCGGAACCTGCCAATGTGCCATCTGCGGTGGTGACTTTGCCTTCTTTTCTAAACACTGGCTGGCCTGCCAGGTCAAACTCTACTCCGCAAGCGCCGACCGTTTGTACTGCGTCTGATACTAGTATCATTTTACCTTTGGCCTTGGCTCGAATAGCGGTTTTCAAAGTGGCTGGATGTACGTGGTGACCGTCGACAATGATTCCGCACCAGCTGTGCGGGTCGTCCAGAGCAGCGCCTACGACTCCGGGTTCACGGCTAGTCAGCCCAGACATGGCATTGAATAAATGGGTAATGCCACTGGCACCATCCTCAACAGCTGCAATCACGCAATCATAACTGGCATCGCTGTGGCCAATGGATACGACAATATCTGCCTGACAAAGACTTTTGATAAAGCCTGGTGGCACAACTTCTGGGGCGAGTGTCACCATAGAAGCGCCAACTCCAGATACTTGTTTTAACAATTGCAATGAATCGCTATTTGGGTTGCGCAGTTTTTCTGCCGGGTGAACGCCTTTTTTAGCAGTGTTTAAAAAAGGGCCTTCAAGGTGTACGCCTAATAAGCCTGGAAGTTTATCTGCCAGCGCCTGCTTAGTGGCATCTATCGCCAGTTGCATGGTTTCAAAGTCATCACTGATAAGAGTCGGCAAGTATCCGGTAGTGCCGAAAGCGCGATGAGCTTCGCCTATGCTTTTAATCGCTTTGCAAGTAGGGGAGTTGTTAAATAAAACTCCGCCGCCGCCATTGACTTGAGTGTCTATAAAACCGGGCACCAGCAAGTGGCCGTGTAAATCTATAGTGCTATCATCCGCACTGATGTCACTTTGTGGCATAAGTCTCACTATTTTGCCACTTTTAATCAGCAGGGCTTGGCCCTGCAAAATGATATTGCCGGTAAAGATGCGACAATTTGTCAGAATTAATGCCATGTTATTTTCCATCTACTAAGTTTGCAGCCATGATAAGTGCTCCGTCCATAGCGTCTCCGCGGGGGCGGCTCAATACGCCGTTGAATTGTTGCTCAAGTAAAGGTTCGATAAATTGGCTGAGCCCGCCCATCATGCAAATTTTTGCAGCGCCGAGATCTTGCAGTCTATTTAGTAAGGCAGCCGCTTCAGATTTACTGTTATCGACTATCTGCAATGCCAGTGAATCTCCCTGTTGATAGTGTTCAATTACCAGCGGGACTAATTCACCAAAGTCACTGGGTTGGCTGCGATCCGCCCAGTGTAATAACTGCGAGGGACTGTGCGCAAATTTCCCCATCAGTGCGTTGCTCAAAGCGCTAGATTCTCTCATTCCCTCGCAAGCTTCAAGGGCAAGTCTTACCAGGTTTAGTCCCAATCTGGCACCACTGCCATGATCAGAGATTAAAAAACCCCAGCCGCCGAGTACACTAAAGTTGTTGTCGATATTGAGCATGCCGCAGGAGCCTGTTCCCAAAATCAAGATGGCACCATTTTCTCCGCTGTGCCCCCCCAGACAAGCCGCAACTGCATCAGAGTCGACCGCTACTCTGGCAAAAGGGTGTGGGTATTGACTGATTGAATTGTTCAACTCGCTGGAAACGGCACCTGCCAGACCGAAGCCTGCATAGGTATCTTTTAATATCTGTCGGGGCAGGCCAGCTTGATCCAGTGCCTGGTGAGTGGCGCTGAGAATTGCAGCGTAGGTGTTTTCTACCCCAAGGCGGACATTGGCGCTGCCAGCTCGTCCTTGTGCAATCACTTTGCCTAGAGCATCACAGAGCTTTACTCGACAAGAGGTGCCCCCACCATCAACACCTAATAGCCAGTGAGGATTGTTAGTCATTGTCGTTCGCCAATTGTTCTGTTTCCAATTTTACCTGTTGATAATATTCGCTGTGAACTAGCTCGCTAGCCGCCTCGCGATCAATAATGACTACAGTACTGTTATGCATTTGTAGAGCAGAGGCGGGGCAGCTAGCGGATAGCGGGGCCCCAACAAGATCTCTTACCGCCTTCGCCTTACTAGCTCCCGTGGCTAGCAATAAAATTTTTCTCGACTCCAAGATCGTCCCTATGCCCATAGTAATTGCCAAACTGGGTTGAAACTCGTCCTTGTTGAAAAAACGTTGGTTGTCGGCAATAGTCCCCCCCGTTAAGGTTTTAATCCGGGTGCGTGATACTAAGCTAGAACTGGGTTCATTGAAACCTATATGCCCATTGCGCCCGACTCCTAAAATTTGCAGGTCGATGCCGCCCGCTGTGGCGATTTGTTTTTCGTAGGCTTCTGCAGATTGCTGAGGATCGGACATACCGTTGGGGACATAGGTATTGTTTTTATCTATATCGATATGGTCGAACAGGTGTGCATTCATAAAATACCGGTAGCTCTGCGGGTGACCAGGATCCAGGCCGATGTATTCGTCAAGATTAAAACTGCGACATTGAGCAAAAGATATAGAGCCTCTGGCTTGCAGCTCAATAAGCTCGGCGTAGAGCGCTACCGGAGTGCTGCCAGTGGCAAGGCCTAGTACTGCCTCGGGTTTAGCCGTGATTAAATTCAGGCAGTGGCGTGCTCCCAAACTAGCGACTTCCTGGGCGCAATTGACGATGACGACTTGCATATTCTTCTCCTTATTAAAGCCAAAATGATTTTCTTTTGAGCTGTTGGCTTGAATAATCGAATTATTATGCCCGCTTTAGCTGTGGGAGAATAATGGCATCAAAAGCCATACCTATGCAATACCAATAAAATGTTTTTTAATAAATATTGCGCTTATCTGCGGTTAATCTTTGAATTTACAGTAAGAATTTTTGTTTGCTGGGGGCGTTTTTGCTATTGGACTGTAAAATTGCATAACATTTATCCAGCATTGGTATTGCATTGGTTGTTAATTCGGATTAGGGTACGGATAAGTTCAGTGCGGGAGTTGGGCAACCAAGTCTCTAGATTTATTAAATGGAGAATAACAATAATGAGTACTAGTCAAATGAAAAAAGCAACCAAGACAATCGCTGCATTAGCTGCTGGGGTCGCTCTGGCGTCCAGCAGTTTTGCCGCTTTTTCTGCAGAGAAGCTAGTCATCGAAAGCTGGCGCAACGATGACTCGAAAATTTGGAGTGATGTGATTATTCCAGAGTTCAACAAGAGTCATCCTGAGATTGAAGTAGTTTTTGCGCCTACGACTCCAGCAGACTACGTGCCGGTACTTAACGCTAAGCTGAAAGCGGGTACAGCAGGAGATCTAATCACTTGTAAGCCATTTGATGCTTCACTGTCTCTTTACAATAAAGGCCATCTGGACTCTCTAAATGGATTGGATGGACTGGAAAACTTCTCCGATGTGGCAAAAAGCGCCTGGATCACAGATGATGGAGCCAATCCGTTCTGCCTGCCAATGGCCTCTGTTATCCACGGGTTTATCTACAACAAAGAAATATTCGAAGAGTTAAACCTTTCAGTGCCTAAAACTGAAAGTGAGTTCTTTAAAGTGCTGGAAACGATTAAGAGTGAAAGCCGTTACACTCCATTAGTAATGGGTACTGCCGATCAGTGGGAGGCCGCTACTATGGGCTTTCAGAATGTCGGGCCTAACTATTGGAAAGGTGAAGAGGGGCGTAAAAACTTAATCAGTGGTAAAGATAAACTCTCTGATCCTCAGTATGTAAAAGTCTGGGAGCACATGTCTAAATGGGGTCCGTATATGGGCCGTGGTTATGAAGCGCAAAAGTACTCTGATTCACAGAACTTGTTCACATTGGGTCGCGGTGCTATCTATCCTGCAGGATCTTGGGATATTTCTACCTTCAATACGCAAGCAGACTTCAAGTTTGGCGCCTTCTATCCGCCGACTCCGGATGGACAAGATACTTGTTACATCAGTGATCACACTGATATAGCGTTAGGTCTTAACAGTGCCGGTAAAAATAAGAAAGCGGCAAAAACTTTCTTAACCTGGATGGCAAGCAAAGAATTCGCCAGCTTATACTCTAATCAGCTACCTGGATTCTTCTCGCTATCCGACCACAAGATTAAAGTTAAAGATCCTGTTGCTCAGGAGTTCTTGAGCTGGCGTGGACAGTGCAAGCAAACGATTCGCAACTCTTATCAGATTCTGTCTCGCGGCGAGCCAAATCTTGAAAACGAGCTGTGGAACGTCAGCGTGCAAGTACTAAACGGCACCATGAAAGCACAAGCTGCTGGTGATCAGGCTGAGAAGAGCCTGGCGAACTGGTACAAGCCTCACCAGTAACAGCAATACCAATGCATGCTGGCCAGCTGATTTAGCTGCTGGCATGTATTTTAAGAGTGTAAAAAGTTATACAAGTACCACCCAAACCGGGGTCTCGAGCTGATCCCGGTTATATAAAAATAGAATAACACCCTTCTGGAAAAACTATGACTACGATCCGCGCTAAGAAGGCCTTCCCATGGCACATAATATTTTTTTTAGGCCCTGGCCTGCTTATCTACCTGACAGTCAGTGTCTATCCACTGTTAGATACCCTCAGATTAAGTTTATACAATGAAGAGTATAACGGTGACTTGACCTTTACCGGGCTGAGTAACTTCTCCAAATTACTGTTTGATGTGGTCTGGTCCGACCCCTTTTGGAACGCCACCTGGAACAATTTGAAATTTTTTGTGGTGCATATGTTGATACAGAACCCGATCGGGTTGTTGTTAGCGGTGCTGTTGAGCTCTCCTAAACTGCGCATGAGAAATTCCTATCGCACCTTGATCTTTCTGCCGACCATGTTATCTGTGGTTATTATAGGATTTGTCTGGCAACTATTATTAAGCCCGCTGTGGGGGATAACTGAAAACTTTATGTGGGACATTGGCTTAGGTAACTACTTTGATGCCTGGTTGGGTAAAGAGAGTTCCGCGCTGTTCACTTTGTCACTGATTTCCGTGTGGCAGTTTGTCGGCTTGCCTATGATGTTAATTTACGCTGCACTGCTAAGTATTCCCGACGAATTGATTGATGCCAGTGTCGTCGATGGCTCCAGTGCCTGGCAAACTTTTTACAACATAAAATTACCGCTGATCATGCCCACTATAGGAATGGTGTCAATTTTGACTTTTGTGGCAAACTTCAATGCTTTTGAGCTGATATATACGGTTAAAGGTGCGCTGGCGGGACCAAACTTTTCCACTGATATTATGGGTACATTATTTTACCGAACGTTTTTTGGCTTCCAGTTGCAAGAGGGGAGTTTGACCATGGGTGCGGCTGTTGCCACTTTGATGTTTTTAGTGATATTGGTCGGTGTAGCGCTGTATTTATTTTTATTCCAGCGTCGCGTGCAACGCTTTGCACTATAAGGGGGGATAGCCAATGAATTTTGCATTACCAATGAAGCACAACCGGGGCAAAGCCTTAGTCACTCACGCAGTATTGATGACTTATACCTTGATTGCGCTTTTTCCAATTTTTGTCGTTATTATCAACTCCTTTAAAACCAGAAAGGCAATCTTTAATGACCCGCTGGCGCTACCAACCGCGGAGACGTTCAGCTTAGTCGGCTTCGAAGAAGTCTTGTTGCGTTCTGAATTTGGTCTGTTCTTCAGTAACAGCCTGATCGTTTCAGTGGTCTCAATTTTCTTTGTGCTGCTGCTTGGGGCGATGATGGCCTGGGCGCTAACGGAGTACAGTTTTAAGGGCAATATGCTGATAGGTATATTGGTGGCGATGGGGATTATGATTCCAATTCGCCTGGGTACTGTCAGTATTTTAGAGCTGATGAGCAACTTGCATTTAGTGAATACTTTGTGGGCGTTGATATTTGTCTATATCGCCCAGGGGTTGCCGCTGGCGGTTTACATATTGTCAGAGTTTATCAAGCAGGTGCCCAAAGAGTTAAAAGAGGCGGCGCGCTGTGATGGAGTCAGTGAAATTAAGATTTTCTTCACTATTATCTTACCGTTAATCCGTCCGGCGATGGCGACGGTGGCGGTGTTTACCATGATCCCGATCTGGAATGACTTGTGGTTCCCACTGATACTGGCTCCTAGCGACGGCAATCAGACTATTACCTTAGGGGTACAGCAATTTATTGGTCAATATGTCACAGACTGGAATTCAGTATTGGCCTCATTGACGTTGGCGATAGTGCCGGTGCTGATTTTGTACATGATATTTTCACGCCAGTTGATCCGTGGTTTGACTTCAGGCGCAGTCAAATAATAACTGTCCAGAGTGAGATGTTACTTTTGGCACAAAGATTTAAATTGCAGATGTCTCGATTGAAGTCATTGATCGGGACGATAAAAATGGCACTAGTGTGTCTGATAAATTGATAAGTGTGTTAGCTGGTCAGATTGCAACTGAGCAAGGCCAGCGTCAGCAACAGCATGATAAAGCCTGTAAGGGCTGGGAAAAAGGTAGAAGATGGCCGACGTAAAACTCAATAATATTAAAAAAAGCTACGGTAACGTCAATATCCTGCACGGGATAGACTTAGATATTAAGCACGGAGAATTTGTGGTGCTGGTGGGCTCTTCTGGTTGTGGTAAGTCCACACTGCTGCGTTTAATAGCCGGCCTGGATGAAATTACCGAGGGTGAACTGCAGATCGGCAGTGAAATGGTCAATGATCTGCCGCCGGCAAAGCGCGGGGTTGCTATGGTGTTTCAGTCCTATGCACTCTATCCGCATATGAACGTTCTGAAAAATATGTCATACGGTTTGAAAATTGCCGGAAAAGACAAAGACTTTATTAGAGAAAAAGTAGAGCAGGCTGCAAAAACGTTGCATATTGACCATTTATTGAAGCGTTTGCCGCGAGAGCTCTCAGGCGGTCAGCGTCAGCGAGTGGCGATTGGTCGTGCAATAGTGCGCGATCCGAAAGTGTTTTTGTTTGACGAGCCGCT
>ASZI01000215.1 GCA_000416315.1 Osedax symbiont Rs2
TCTGCAACCAGTAACTTCATCAAAGTTTTTGCTGCATGGCCGCTTTTAGGATCCTGAAGGACTTCTCAAGCTCGCCAAAATTGCACTGTATTTCATCAATCTTGCCGGCTTTGGCCTTTAATTCCATTTCAAAGACTAAGGCGGATAGCGCTTTTGCCCCCACATTCGCTGACGCGCCTTTCATCTGATGCAAAATATTGACCACTTGGGTAACATCATTGTTTTTAACACTCAGTTTCAGTGCATCCATTTGCTCTAGAAAGTCCTGAAAAAAAACCTCTGCAACAGATTTCATCATTGCAAGATTGTTCATCAGTCTTTTGCCCATGTCTAAAAAGTCAAAAACGGCAATTTCGTTTTTAGTGTCGTTCAAGGCCGTTACTATTTCGCCACTTGGCTTAGTTGATTTAATACCAGACTTCTCCTTATTAGGCTGTTATTTGTGAGTATGATCCTCAATATTTCTGGATATATCGTCTTAGATAGCAAATCATAAACAGTAAAATCCAGACACTTGATTCTTACCAGCCAAAGCGTCAAACGCCTTAGAATATATTGCAATAGTGATTTTGTTTTCAGCTGTTTTTTTACTATTACTTTTTTGCTGTGTAACACAGACATTTAAAATTGATAAAAATTAAATTATGCATCCTTACTAGAGCATTGAATTTGTTTAACTATAGAGCCTTTTATTTCCAGTATTAATAGACATAGTTGGAATTTTCATCATTATAATTTGGAACCTATGCAGATTGACCCACAGCGATCTAGCAAACAAGCGCAATGTCATTCGTATGTTTGCTCAAGTGGGCGCAAGTTCTTTAGGACTTAAACTAAGGCTGTACTTGCTACTCATTACTGCGATGGGAATCCGCATCCATTAAATTTTGGTAATTTTCTGCCCGCAAGCAATGCCAAACTCGGCCTATAGATAAACAGATCAATGCTTAATGATTTATCCAGATATACATCTTAATATTAAAGTCCCTCAAGGTTAGCAATTTGGGTTTCGACTAATTGCGCCCATCGCCTATCACAACGCCAAAATCGATGGCCCAAGAAGACATACCTGCTAGCGCTCAGCCTACTTTACTCAACAGACAGTTCCTTGCATAACCATCTTGAGAATTTCAAAACGGCTGATATTAGCTAGCCCTTTGTTTTTCAATGCTGTTCGCAGTTCCATTTACACTTAGCTTACTAACAATAAATTTTTTCAAAATATACATGTAAATTCATATTATCTAATATAAACTATATTATTCATACATTATTCATTCACTCATTGAGATTAATTACTGGATAATCTTTTAGTGCAGTAAAACAGCTACCTAGTTTAATGAATAAACCGCTAAAACTCAGTGGGTTGGGTGACTACTTTATACATGTTCAAACCAATAATAAGAACTTAACTGTGGATTTTACGCCACTACCGAGCAGAGTTTTTCGATGCATTAATTATTTATGTGCTGACAATGCTGCATTTATGGACTGCTAGATATTTTTTGAAATGGATTTTTCTAATATAACAACGAAAAAGCTTTGTTCAGTTAAGGGATAAAACTATAGCGGGGATGATTTTCTAACCAGTAACAGCTACCGACATTTTGACATCTAAAAAGAACAGCACTTATGCGTTGCAGCAAGGATATGATCATGAACAAATTGATGGAAATGGAGGTCTTTGTACAAGTCGTCGACGCTGGCAGCTTGGCAGCTGCGGCCAGAAGGCTTAGCCGCAACCCGTCGTCAGTTAGCAAGATCATTAGCGCACTTGAAGATCGACTGGGGGTGCGTTTGCTGTTGCGAACCACCCGTAACATGACGTTAACTGATGCCGGTGCTGATTACTTTGGGCATTGCAGAAACATCTTCATAAAAATTGACGAAGCAGAGGAAATAGCGACATCGCTGCACAGTGAGCCCCGGGGAAGGTTGCGTATCATGGGGATGAATGCCTGTTCAGCGCACATTATTATCCCTCTGATCTCTGGTTTTCTCAGTCGTTACCCGCGCATCCAAATAGACCTTACTCAAGCAGAGTATTTCTCGGATTTAGTAGCCACTGATACGGATGTTGCGCTGCGCATAGGTGAAATTTCATCAAAGGAACTCAAATGTGTAAGATTAGCACCCAGTCGCCGGCTTATTTGTGCATCACCGGAGTATCTGCAAACCAATGGAACTCCCCTGTCATTGGCATCTCTTACCGATCACAATTGCATTGGATTTAGTGCCAGCCCACAACTCAACAATTGGCAACTTAACTCCGATAGACAAACCGAGAAATTTCAGCCCTCGGGTAACCTCTTTGCAAGCAATGCTCAGTTAATTCGCCAGGCGGCACTGTCCGGTTGGGGCATATGCCAGCTCTCCGATTTAATCATTGGCTCAGACATTCAACAGGGGTTACTGGTCGTGTTGTTCCCACAACAACTGAACATAATCAGTAATTATGTTTGTGCAATTTACCCGCGCAGAAACAGATCTCCAAAAAAAACACTGGCCTTAATCGAACATCTAAAAGAGCAATTATCAAAGGACCCGTTGCGATGAGCCTCAGCGAATGTCGCCGACTTATTTTCTCTGCAGGTCAGTAATTGACCTTTGGTATTTTTAATAAAGATAACTGCGATGATTAATGACTAGAGCCATAATAATCATCATCAAAGCCGGCGTAATCAATGTATATCGATGATTAGCAAGAGTGTAGCTGTTGCCTAATACATTGGTTTAGATCAACTGTTATCACTTGTACGACTGCAGTAACGGCCCGCTCCTTGCCCCTACCAACAACTATTTTCTGTAGCTGCCAAGACCTGTAACTATCATTTATTAGACAAACCCAGCCGCTGAAAATAACGACAATAACTTGGACTCCTATGCTGTGGGCTGATATTGCTTTAATTGGTCGGTTAGCAAAAGCAATATGTAGCCTTCTGCTCATCGAAAGGCCGAGTTAGATTGATACATTATGAATCAATATTGGGCCATTTCTTAAGCTTAAGTATCGGTGATTTCTTTAATTTTGTTTAAATTATTGTTGTTTCGATACTGACTCTTATAGCTCTTTTCAATCCCTGCAATAATAGACATAATAGGAATATTAATAATTCCAAATTAATATGATTAAAATCGCAGGGAACATATGAACAAACTGCTTGAAATGGAGATTTTTGTGCAGGTCGTCGATGCGGGTAGCCTCGCGGCGGCAGCCAGAAAGCTTCGGCGCAACCCCTCATCCGTAAGCAAGTTCATGAGTGCACTTGAAGATCGATTGGGAGTACTTTTGCTGACGAGGACCAAGCGCGATATGGTGTTAACGGATGCAGGCGAAAACTTTCTTTTGCATTGCAAAGACATTCTCAGTGATATTGACGAAGCTGAACAAGCGGCGACGGCTACTGCACGACCTACAGAACCACGTGGGCGACTGCGCGTCATCGGTATGGATACATGTTCACCTAGCATTATGATCCCTTTGATCTCAGGCTTTGCCAAACTTTACCCTGGTATTCAAATGGATCTTAATCATACTGATTATGGACAAGAGTTGGTTGGCACACAGATGGATGTAGCACTGCGTATCGGTGAGCTTACTGCAAAGGGATTAAAATGTGTGCAATTGGCACCGAGTTATCGTCTGATTTGTGCATCACCTGAATATCTCGCTACTCATGGTACACCCCAGTCCCTAGCGAGCCTTGCTGAGCACAATTGTATAGGCTTTTCTACGCCCGACCAATCCAACACTTGGCAATTGCCTCACAATGGACAGAGCAAAAAGATTCAGCCCTGCGGAAACTTAGTCGCCAATAATGCTGAATTGATTCGCCAGGCGGCGCTTTCGGGGGCTGGAATATGCCAACTTTCCAATTTCATCATCGGGCCCGATATTCAAGAGGGCCGGCTGGTGTTGTTATTCCCCGAACAACAGGAGGTTATCGACGACTATGTTTGCGCTATTTATCCACGCAAAAAAATAACCCCGGAAAAGACATTAATCTTCGTCAAATACCTTAAACAGCAATTATCTTTGACTTAGTGATAATGAACAGCGTAGAAATCTTAAATTCAGCTTTTGTAGCGTAAAACATCAGCTTTTGAGCTATTGCTGGATTGCCTGACACCAACACAACGCCAGCAAAGTAACTCGCTAGTAGAGCACTCGTATTACTGACGAATGCCACTAATGCAAATTAATAGACTTATCTATTGCGCCAACGATCTTGGCAAAACTACCGTCTTTTTTCATTTGCTCAAGGGTTTCGGCAATTAATGTCGCTAACTGCAGATGTTTTTTATGTATATAAGAGTACATTCTTATAGGGTGGAGTTGTTGCACTTTTGTGATGTTTGAAAACTCGCTGTGAATTTCTAACAAATCATCTCCCAGTCTACTTTCAGATACCACCAGGTCAACTAAGCCCTCAGATAACATTTTAACAGCATGGGTATCGTTGTCGGCAGTGACTATCTGCTCCTTCGGCAAATGCTGGGAAAGAATTTTTTCCAATATTTTCTTCCCACGTGCATAACATACCTTGTATTCCCTCAGGTCAGTCCAGCTAGCGAAGGTAATTTTTTTAGTGGCAAATACAGCTAACCAGATAGTTAATAATTCAGACTCTATCCTGATCAGACCCGGATATTTATTGCCACTGACTTTATGAAAATTATAGACCCGGTGCAGTTCACCGTCTAAAGTCCCGGTACTTGAATACAATAATGACCTGAGGCTGGGATGATGCACCGCGTTAAACTTAATCCCGTTACGCTTGAAAGCTTCGGTTAGAATGGGCACGATAATACTAGGCTGATACTGATTGAGGGGCTGGCCACCGCTAAAAGTCACTTCTTCTGTCCCCTGGCTTGACAAGGGCGTGAACAAACATAACATTAAAAGGCAATAGCCGTATCGTTTAATGGCCCAAGGATTCGGCACATGTGACTCCATTTGATTGCCCTTACATAAAGCGAGTATTATCCTGGCTGTGTGCAACATTGTGCGCCCATTTATCCGAATATCAACAACACTTGTCGGCATAGTCAGTTGGTCGAAACTTACTATTATACGGACCGTTATCAGCGAGATAATCTTCTACAGCATAGCTCACTCTAATTACCAATGCGGCTGCGCAAAGCCTCTAGTAACAGCAACAAAATACTGCTTTTATACTAACAGATATAACAACTCAGCCAATTGCATTAACAAACAGTCACCAGCACAGTGCCTCATTCGAAAC
>ASZI01000216.1 GCA_000416315.1 Osedax symbiont Rs2
TTATTGGAAGTTACTATGGCGACTATTGTGGCGGGGCTACAGTGATCAGCTATCAGCTATCAGCTATCAGCTATCAGCTTAACTGCGTTACTCCCTTCAATAAAGCTAATGGATTGAAAGTATGAGCGATTCCTGTGAAAACCAAGCACTGCAAAATATTGGTATCGAAGTTAACGACATCAGTGTCATATACAAAAATGGTCACAACGCGATTAAAAATATTAGCTTCGATATCCCCACTGGCTGCATCACAGCGTTAGTAGGTATCAACGGCAGTGGCAAATCTACCTTGTTTAAAGCCATTATGGGTTTTGTCCCCTGCTGTCGAGGCAGTGTCAGTATTATGGGACTGCCTGTTAAAAAGGCACTTAAACAGAATATCATCGCCTATGTACCGCAAAACGAAGATGTTGACTGGAATTTTCCAGTGTTGGTAGCAGACGTTGTAATGATGGGTCGCTTTGGCCACATGAACCTATTACGCATCGCCAAAGCAGCAGATTATCAGGCTGTCGATCAGGCACTGAGCAGAGTCAATATGCAAGGCTTTAAAGACCGGCAGATAGGTGAACTCTCCGGTGGTCAGCGCAAGCGAGTGTTTTTAGCCAGAGCCCTGGCGCAACGCAGCAGCGTAATTCTGTTGGACGAACCTTTTACCGGTGTCGATGTAACCACCGAAGAGCAAATCATCAGATTGCTCAAAGAGCTGGCCAGTGAAGGCAAAGTTATTTTAGTTTCTACCCATAACTTGGGTAGCGTGCCTGAATTTTGTGACCGCGCGGTATTGATTAATAAAGAGCTGCTGGCCTGCGGTAAAATTGCCGATGTATTTACCACCCAAAACCTAGAAAAAGCATTTGGTGGGGTACTCAGGCGCTTTGTGCTCAGCGCTAATAACTTACACGATGATGCAGATCCTCGTGAACTCACTGTTATTACCGATGACGAACGTCCGGTTGTGCTCTACGGCGAAAAGGGTGCTCAGAGGTTGGCCGCTGGCCAATTGCAACAAGGTGCTGAAAACGGCCATAGATCAGCGAGAGATTTATAAGTTGTGTTATTTATTAGAGCCTTGTCACTACGACTATCAGCTTATATGCCCTGTTGGTCAGTTTGTTAATCAAGGAGCTATAAATTGCCTTATTTTATAGAATCTTGTTACTACGACTATCAGCTTATATGTCCGGTTGGTCTGTTGGCTAATCAAGGAGTGATAAAGTGTCCTATTTATTAGAGCCATTTGCCTATGATTACATGCTTAATGCAATGTTGATCAGCTCGT
This sequence comes from Osedax symbiont Rs2, assembly GCA_000416315.1. GTDB lineage: Bacteria > Pseudomonadota > Gammaproteobacteria > Pseudomonadales > Balneatricaceae > Rs1. Next base: position 1,283 of record ASZI01000216.1, read on the forward strand.
TAATTGGTGCAGTCTGTGCCTTTCTATCAACCTTTTTGATGCTGCGTGGCTGGTCTCTGATCGCTGACGCCCTCTCTCATGCCACAGTGCCTGGAGTCGCAGTTGCCTATATGGCGGGACTGCCCTTTGCTCTCGGCGCTTTTGTCTCGGGAGGGGTGGCTGCAGTGGCAATCCTCTTCATTAAGCAGCGCAGCATTTTAAAGGAAGATGTTGCCATCGGACTGATCTTCACCAGTTTTTTTGCCGCCGGCTTATTCATGTTATCGCTGTCACCTAGCTCGGTAGATTTGCAACGCATATTGATGGGCAATATTTTAGCTATTGCTCCCTGGGACAGTCTACAAATGCTGATCATTAGTCTGATTACCTTAGCTTTTCTAATCTGTTACTGGAAAGATTTACTGCTGGTGTTTTTTGATGAACAACAGGCATGGATGGCGGGTATTAGTCCCAATAAATTGAAAATATTGTTCTTTGCCTGTCTAAGTGCTACGACTTTAGCGGCAATGCAAACGGTAGGCGCGCTACTAGTGATTGCCGTCGTAGTGACCCCTGGTGCCACGGCCTATCTGCTCAGTGATAAGTTCAACCACATTATTATCATCAGTATTGCCATCGGTGTGCTCAGCTCACTGTTGGGCACTTATATCAGCTACTTTGTTGACGGTGCCACTGGGGCACTGATTGTCTGCTTACAAACAGTCTGTTTTATCGGCGCGTTTATCTTTGCACCTAAGCAGGGACTTATCAGTAGCAGACAGCGAATCAAACAAGCTAACAGGAGTGAATATGCCTGATCTACTCACGTTTTTCAGCGGCTTTTTTTCAGCCCAGGCTCTGCAAGCACTAATCATGCCCTTTGATTTCGACTTCATGCGCCGGGCATTTCTGGTGGTCGCTATCGTCTGTATGCCGATGTCACTACTGTCTTGTTACATTGTCCTCAAAGGCTGGTCACTGATGGGAGATGCTATTGCCCACGCCGTACTGCCGGGGATTGTTGTTGCCTATATGCTGGCCATCCCGCTGTCAATCGGAGCCTTCGGCGCTGGTCTGTGCTGTGCTGTGACTACTGGTTTTATCAAAGATAACAGCAGATTACGCGAAGATACTATTATGGGTATTGTATTCTCTGGAATGTTTGCAGTAGGTATTATTTTATTCCACAAGGCTGAGACAGACCTGCATTTAACCCACTTGTTACTAGGTGATGTATTGGGGATCACCGATGCCGGGGTAATTGAAACCAGTATCATTGCGCTGAGCGTACTCTTGGTCATACTGGTCCGAGGTCGCGATCTGATGTTATTAATCTTCGATCCTCAGCAGGCACAAGTTACAGGTATTTCGGTGCGTTACTGGAGTTATGGTTTACAAATTCTGCTGGCGCTGAGCATAGTCGCTGCCCTGCAAGCAGTGGGAATGATCTTGTCCATCGCGCTATTAATAGTACCGGGTGCCTGCGCCCTGCTGGTGACTAAACGCTTCTCGCAGATGCTCTGGATAGCCATGGCAATCGCCCTTAGCTGTTCGCTGTTAGGTGTCTACACTAGTTTCTTTATCGACAGCGCACCGGCTGCGACTATTGTCTTGTATATGGCCAGTATCTTTTGTCTGTTGTTCAGCTATAAAATTTACAGCAACAACCGTCTGGTCAGCGCCCGAAACAACGGCGTATCACCTCTGGTCCATGCAATAGCGCTTAAAGCGGGACAGTAACTTTCCCTGCCCACAGCTTAGCTATGGCTCTCTAATTCACATTGCTATTATTATATATCTTATTGTATATAAGCAACTTTGTCTTTATTGTCTGGAGTGAGGTTTTGTCAGAGCCAGATGTTTTTAAGCACTTGCTGGTGTCAATGGGGGCAACGCATAACGAGGACTTACAGCGATCACTGACAGACGTTGGCAGTCACTGCAGCAGTCAATTTTATTAGATCTTGCGCGGCTAATTCTATCTCCAGCCCCCGGCGTCCGGCACTGACATACAAGGTTGAAAACTCAAGTGCCGACACATCGATAACGGTTCTCAATCTCTTCTTTTGCCCAAGCGGGCTCACTCCACCTAAAACATAACCGCTGCTGCGCTCAACCACAGCTTTATCCGCCATCACGGCTTTTTTAGCGCCAGCGGCCTTGGCTACTAATTTCATACTCAACATTTCGCACACGGGCAGCACTGCCACTAGCAACTCTTTATTATCCAAACTGACAACTAAGGTCTTAAAAACCCGCTGCTCTTCTACTGCCATTTTTTCTGCAGCTTCACTGCCATAGGACAGCGCTGCTGGGTCGTGCTCATATTCATGAACCCGATGCGGGATTTTATTTTTTTCAGCCATCTTTATTGCCGGGGGCATTTTAATCTCTAAGTATTAGCTAAATGTATTGAGGCAGTTATACTGCTTGGCTCTACAGCTTGTGTCAAGCACTGACAGTTTCAGCCAAAAGCACTGATAATTGTTGTATAACGTCTTCCAGACGATAGCCTGATGCAGTATCCACTGTGATTGTAGTTGCTAAATTTAGCGGTAAATATTGACTGTATGCCGTTAACCATTCAACTATTTGGCTGGCTGATTTTTGCAGATCGAGATGACCTCTATGCCTAACCCTTTTACTAAATCGCGCCGCTGCAATTTCAACCGGGCATTGACAGTAAAGCTCAATCACCTTGCTGAAATTATGTTCGATCCACTGGGTAGGTGTACCAAAATTCAACTGCTCAGCTGTAGGTCGCCAGTGCGAAACTAAGATGACCGGACGCCGCTTGTTTTGGGCAGATATCGCCGCACGACTGAAATCTTTATCGGCTTCCCTGCTGAGTTTTTGCCGCCAATTCGAATCCCCTACTCCTCTTTGACTAAAAAGTAATTCCAGGTAGCTATCTTTATCTAGCATAGGAAGAGACATCGACTCGGACAGGCCTCTGGCCAATGTGGTTTTGCCACTGGCTGGCAGGCCACTGACAACAATACAAACTTGTTTCATAACTTGTTCCGTCACAATTACTCGTCTGGGCATAAAAAAGCAGTGTGCAAAACACACTGCCTTGGTATGGCTAAGCTAACCAGTACTGATTGGTTAAGCTTGTTGAACTTCCAGCTTATGCTGCTTCTCTCGTCCCAATTGCAAAAACATTACTAAGGCTAACAACAGCAGCGCGGGAATGTAGAAAAACTCTTTGGCAAAGCGTTGATTAACCATTAATACGGTATCTATGATTACCGGATCATCCAACTCCCCAAAGGTAAACACTTGATCCAGCTGCTTGTGTTTTGAATCCCAAGTCAGTGCATCGATAATAACTTTCCCATCCTCTTGCATAATTTGCAGTCCGGCGTTAGTGAGACGGGTTTCACCGTCCGCTTTAGGGCCCAGTTTGAGGATGATACTGGTATTATTGGGTGTTTCATAATCGTCAAAATCAGGGCCGGTAATACGCACCCGCATTTGCGCATCGGCGGGGAAGCTCTCTGCAAGTAACAGCGCTTGTGCTCCCGATTTCAGGTTAAATTCTGGAGATATCTGATCTAACCAATAACCTGGCCTAAACAAGGTAAAGGCGATTAGTAGAAGCGCCACACTCTCCCATTTACGACTTTTAAACATAAACCAGCCCTGCGTTGCCGCCGCAAACAACATCATTGCCACCGTCGCTATTATGAAGACAAATATCGCTTTAAAGAAAGTGACATTCATCAACAACAGTTCGGTATTAAACAAAAACAGAAAAGGCAATAGCGCGGTGCGTATATCATAGGCGAAACCTTGCACACCGGTCTTTATGGGATCCCCTTTAGAGATAGCCGCCGCGGCATAAGCAGCCAGTCCTACCGGCGGTGTATCATCGGCCAAGATACCGAAGTAAAAAACAAACAAATGCACTGCTACCAAAGGTACTATTAAGCCGGATTTAGCACCTAAGGCAACGATCACCGGAGCCATAAGTCCAGCTACTACCAGATAGTTGGCAGTGGTGGGTAAACCCATACCTAGTATCAGGCTCATAATTGCCACTAAAATAAGCATGATCATCAAGTTGCCGCCAGAGAGATACTCGACAAACTCACCGACAATACCGTGTGCACCAGTAATTGAAATGGAACCGACAATGACCCCGGCGGCGGCTGTCGCAATGCCGATGGAAATCATGTTGCGCGATCCAGAAATAATCCCGTCGACACACTCACTGACACCGGTTTTACATTTTTGCAAAAACTTAGACTCACCGCGAAACAGCGCTTTTAATGGATGCTGAGTTAAACTTATAAACATCATCGCCAAACAAGCGTAATACGCTGAGATATGCGCTGATAAGCGCTCCGGGGTTGGCAGTATGCACCAGAGTAATATGATAATCGGGATCAAGAAATATAAACCTGTCCATGCGGTATCAGAGGCTACTGGTAACTCAGTGATCGGCGCCTCTGGGTCGTCTTTTTCAAGATCGGGGCGTTTGGATGCGATATATAATAGTGTCAAATAGAGCAGCAGTGAAATTGTCATCACGGTAAACACAGACAGCGACGGGAAATTTGCTTTAACCCACCCCAAAGTGACATACACCAGCAGAAACATCAGTGAGATGACAATAAAACCGCCGAGAAAGCCTATCAATTTGTTGATGAAGGTTTTTTTGCTCGGGTGCTTTGGCAACCCTTTCAAATTTAACTTGCACGCTTCTATGTGCACTATATAGACCAGTGCAATGTAAGAAACTAGAGCGGGTAACAAGGCATGTTTAAGTAAAGTAGTGTATTCAACCCCGGTAAATTCAGCGATCAAAAATGCCGCTGCTCCCATCACTGGTGGCATCAGCTGACCGTTGGTCGAAGACGCTACTTCTACGGCGCCTGCCTTTTCGGCGCTAAAACCGGTGCGCTTCATCAGTGGAATAGTAAAAGTACCAGTAGTCACAGTATTGGCAATCGATGATCCGGAATACAGACCGCTCAGCGCTGATGCTATCACTGCAGCTTTAGCAGGTCCGCCTTTAAAGTGCCCCAATAAGGCGAAGGCGATTTTGATAAAGTAGCCCCCCGCTCCCGCTTTTTCCAATATCGCACCAAAGAGTACAAACAGGAATATAGTTTGTGTGGAAACCGCCAATGGCTTGCCAAACACTCCCTCCTCTTGCATCCAAAAATGCCACATGCCTTTAACAAAAGATGCACCCCCCCAGTTGCCGCCACCTATAAAGACGTAACCGGCCAGTACTGCTGCCACTATCACCAGAGGTAACCCTAAGGCCCTGTATACAGCAACTGTTAACACTGTGAAACCCATCAGTGCCACTGTCATATCAAACTGGATATTGACATGGGCAAAATCACCGGCGCGGTTGGCTATATTGGTATTCATTGCAATCATATACAACATTGCAAAAACACCACAGCCAATCATTATCCAGTCATACCAGGGGATAGTTTTGCGTGGGCTGGTTTTTAATAGCGGGAAAGCTAAAACCGCTAAAGCGATAGAAAAAGCTAAGTGAATCTTTCGCGAAATAGATAGATTGCCAATGAACTGAAAGAAATCTATCCCGGTTAACGTTGTTAATAAGAAGGGTAGTTCTGAGGCGATGTACAATTGATAAAGCGCCCAGCTAAAACACACTACCGGAATAATGTATTTTTGCCGCCCTTGAGGATTTCTAGCTCCGGTATCGACTTGCGCAACCAGATCTTCAGCACTTGCTACTGTTTGATTTGCAGACATTATATTCCCTCATAAAGCAGACTCTGCTCAGATGCTGATAACGCTGTAAGAACTTAGCAGTTTTGTAATCGCTCTGTGGCAGGTAACGTCAAACTTTGAACTTTCTGTTGTTATTTTTTTTATAAAAATCACTGCTTAAAACGGGGGATATAAATCCCCCCTATAGCAGCTTGTATTACAGTGTTACATCCAGCCTTTTTCCTTGTAGTACTTCAAAGCACCAGCGTGCAATGGCGCAGACAGAGAATCTCTGATCATTTCTTCAGCTTTTAGATTAGCAAAAGCTGGGTGAAGTTTTTTGAATTGGTCAAAGTTTTCAAAGACTGCTTGTACAATTACGTAGACAACTTCTTCAGGTACATCTGAACTGGTGACAAACGTTGCCCCTACACCAAAAGTAGTAATGTCTTCTTTATTGTTATACATGTTTGCCGGAATAGTCGCTTTACGATAGTAAGGCTTATCGGCAACTAACTTATCGATCTCGGGGGTATCGACGTTCACCAGATTAGCATCACAAGAGGCTAGCGACTCTTGAGTTAATGCAGAGGGATGACCGACCAACCAGAAATAACCGTCAATTTTACCGTCACAAACCGCGGCGCCCGTCTCGGCAGATTTCATCTCAGCGGCCAGTGCCAGATCAGAGCGCTTCCAGCCTAGAGTCTCTTCTAATACATCCCAAGTACCACGAGTACCAGAACCTGGGTTACCTATATTCAGGCGCTTACCTTTAAGGTCTGTAATATTCTTAACATTGGCATCTGCCCGGGCTATTACAGTCACAGGCTCTGCATGTACAGAGAAGACTGAACGCAGCTTTTCAAATTTACCGGCCTCGGCAAATTTGGAAGTACCATTATAGGCGTGATATTGCCAATCCGACTGAGCCACACCAAATTCAAGCTCATTGGCTCTGATGGTATTGATGTTGTAGATAGAGCCTCCAGTAGATTCAGCTGAACAGCGAATACCGTGCTCTTTACGTTTTTTATTGACCAAGCGACAGATAGCCCCGCCGGTTGGATAGTAAACACCTGTAACTCCGCCTGTGCCAATGGAGACAAACTGTTGCGCAGACACTGTGCTAGACATACCTAAGCCCAACATCCCTATTGCGGCAATAGTACTAGCCAGTACTGTTGTTTTTATTTTCATCTTCATATTGTTGCTTCTCCTTATCAACGTAGAGTGGTCTACGTAAAAATCTTGCAAAATGAATATCTTAATGCACAAATTCGTAACAGTTTTAACTTCAACAGGATGTTTTTTGCATACCCTGTCGCACTAGACCTGAAGTATCACCGGCGACTGCTGGAGCTTAAGACTGCAAAAACTTATGGTTATTGTCTTTTATTTTTCTTATTTAAACCTGGGATGATGTCATAAATCCTTATAGAATCATCTGTCAGCGGATTTCAGAGAATAGCCCTGCTGCCCCTGGTTTGTTAAGAAACATACAGCGACTATTTTCTTGGTTAGATTATTTACAATCTGTGCAAAAAGTAAACTATTCCTCTGCATTTAGCAACTAACAAAAACATATAATCTTTGCGGTCATCAAATAAAATTGGCGACTAATTGTGCTATTTGTACTAAATGTCGACAGCTAAAAGCAGCCATCATCCCCCACCAATCGCCATTGCGCAGCAGCAGTGCCCTGCTGTCGGTAGCAGAGCACAAGAAGTCGCTATAAGTTATTGCTATTCATCTCCAAAAATGGGAAATTGCCAACCGAGAAGCCACCGTTAACTGCCTGTTATTTCGGTGCGGATATTATTTGAGATCAAAATAATGAAACAGATTGACAGTATTAAAGAATTTGCTGGTAAGTTACAGCGCTACCAACACTCCTCAAGCAGCTGCAATTGCGAGATGACTTTTTCCATCTATCTGCCACCGCTGGCAGAAACTCAAGATGTTCCTGTAGTCTATTGGTTATCGGGACTTACTTGTACCGATGATAACGTGCGCTCTAAAGCCGGTGCCCAGCGCTACGCCGCCGAATTGGGAATTGCTTTAGTCATGCCCGATACCAGTCCCCGAGGCGAAGATGTTGCCGATGCGGTAGATCGCTACGATTTGGGCAAAGGCGCAGGCTTTTATGTTAATGCCACTGAGCAACCTTGGGCTGAGCACTATCAAATGTACGATTATGTCAGTCGTGAGTTACCGGCATTGATAGAGGCTAATTTTCCGGTTATCGCCGGTTTAAAGTCCATTAGTGGTCATTCGATGGGCGGCCACGGGGCGCTGATTTGCGCGTTAAAGAACCCTGGCGAATACCAGTCAGTCTCCGCGTTTGCGCCTATTTGCCACCCAATCGACTGCGCGTGGGGAGAAGGCTGCCTGTCAACTTATCTGGGGGAGGATAAAGAGAGCTGGAAACAGTGGGATGCCACTGAACTGATAAAAAAGGGTGCCGACAAGATTGCGATTTTAATTGATCAGGGCACTGGCGATCAATTCCTTGAGGGTCAGTTGAAGCCGCAAGATCTGCAGGCGGCCTGCGAGCAGAACGGCTTCTCCCTAGAATTGAGAATGCAGCCGGAATATGACCACAGCTATCACTTTATCGGCAGTTTTATCGGTGAGCATTTGGCCTACCACGCCAAGGCACTGTATAAGTAACAATCACTACAGGCCCGCTATTTAACGGTAGCGGCCTGCTTTCATGCTCTCTAGGTACTGGTTACTCATCTCCAAGTAATTGGCACAGCTGCAAATCAGCACAGTCTGCTCCACTGTGAATTCTAACAATTGCCGCTTAGCATTCAAAGAAGTCAATACAGCTTCAAATCAGTACTGTTTTGTTTTTATGTGAATTTCAAAATTAGACGTTTAGCATTCTAAGAAGTCGCTACAGCTTCAAATCAGTACGGCCTGGTCCTATGTGAATTTCAATAATTGCCGTTTTGCTCCCCATGAACCAGGTACTGCTTCAAATACTCCCGGCATCGCCTGACCACAAAAATCACAATTGCCATCTGGATCTAGATGCCACTGGCCCAGTTGATAAAAATTTCGCTCAATCACTAACTTATGACAATTGCTGCAATAGCTGGAGCCGCTTTCTGTGTGATCTACGTTCCCTGCATATACATGTTTAATGCCTGCCTGCAAAGCGATCTTACGAGCCATTAATAACGTCGCTAAAGGCGTTACAGTTTTGTCCATCATTTTAAAATCAGGATGAAATGCGCTGAAATGTAAAGGGATATTCCCCCCCAGTGTTTCAACAAACCACTGGCACATTCGCTCTAACTCAGCGGCTGAATCGTTGATTCCTGGGATAATTAAATTAGTTACCTCAACCCAGACAGCTGTCTCTTTGACTAAATACTCTAAAGTTTCTTTAACTACGGCCAACTGACCTCCACAAACTTTTTTATAGAAAGTCTCATCAAAACCTTTCAGGTCTATGTTGGTAGCATGCATATTTTGAAAAAACTCAGCCCTAGGCTCGGCACTGATATAGCCAGCACTGACAGCGATGGACTTCACCCCAACCTCCTTACAAGCCTGGGCGACATCTACAGCGTATTCTAAAAATATCACCGGGTCATTGTACGTGTAGGCAATGCTGCGGCACTTTGTTTGCAAGCAGGCGGCGGCAAGAACCTCAGGGCTGGCACTGCTGGCCAGAGTGTCCATTTCCCGGGATTTGCTCATATCCCAATTCTGGCAGAATTTACAGCTTAAATTACAACCAGCGGTGCCAAAGGAGAGCACAGCAGTACCTGGCAGGAAGTGATTGAGCGGTTTTTTTTCAATCGGGTCGACACAAAAACCACTGGAGCGGCCATAGCTGTGTAATACCATGGCATCGTGGTGGTTGGCACGAGTAAAACATAAACCACGTTGGCCCTCCTTCAGTTTGCATTGATGTGGGCATAAATCACATTGAACTTTGCCGTTATCTAAGCGATGCCAATATCTGGCTGGAAATGGTATTTCTGACACGGGACCTCCCGGCAGCAGCGAACTCAACATAGACACTGTGCAATCGAGCGTGGAGTAGATTCACTATAGAAACGATTAAGACTATAGTTGAAGATAAGCTTTGGGCAAAACCGGAGCCCGTCACTAATATAGCACTTTTGGACAAGTAGATGACTCTATTGAGATGAGCGAACCTCTCTATGACCGAGGTCAATATGAAAACTAAAACAGCCGCTGTTGCCGGTACATTTTATCCCAGCGATCAACAACAGTTATCCTCTTTAGTGCAGCAACAACTGTCTGCCAACCCTTGCCCAGGCCCTAAACCTAGAGCTTTGTTAGTGCCTCACGCAGGTTTGGTTTACTCGGGATCAATTGCGGCACTTGCTTACAATAGAGTCGCTCCGTACCTGGATTGCTACCGGCGTATTATCTTGTTGGGTCCCAGTCATCGAATCGGTTTTGATTTTTTAGCAGTGCTGGATGCTCAGTGTTGGCGCACACCTCTGGGGGATATCGATTTAGACACCCAATATACCGACAATTTAGTATCAAACAGTGCTGTGCGCTATTTCAACAGCGCCCACCAACATGAGCACTGCCTTGAAGTGCAGTTGCCTTTTTTACAAATGATTGCAACTGCAGACATAAACATCGTACCAATAGTGGTAGGCTCAGCAGCGGCTAAAGATGTACAGCAAGTGATAGCGCAGTTACTGGCCGATGAAGATAATTTGATCATCATTAGCTCCGACCTCAGTCATTTTCAGCCCTATCAACAGGCGATAGAAACTGATGCCAATACCCGGGCCATTATAGATAATTTGGAGCCGCAGATTAGCTCTGCACAAGCTTGTGGATGTCATCCGCTGAACGGGTTTCTGGCCAACGCCGTTAAATTACAATTAGACAGCGAGTTTCTTGGCTATTGTAATTCCGGTGACAGCGGTGCAGATAAACAGGCAGTAGTGGGATATGCAGCTTTCGCTTTTCAAGAGACATTTAGTAAAGTGCAAAAGCAGCAAATGTTGCACTTTGCCCGCCAATCGATTATCAGTGGCTTAGAGACCGACAGCGCTGCCACTGAAATACTGCAAGACGATTATCTGCAGCAACTGCAAGCGTGCTTCGTCTCGCTGCATATCAACAACACTGATGCTGAAAACTGCGTGGCGCAGTTACGAGGTTGTATTGGCAACTTACAGGCCAGAGATAGCTTAGCACAGTGCATTAACCGCAACGCTTTCTTGGCCGCTTTTAAAGATCCGCGTTTTGCCCCACTGAGTCGGGATGAATTAGAAAAAATAGTGTTAGAAATTTCTGTATTAACTGAGCCAAAACCACTAGCTGTTGCCAGTGAACAACACTTGCTGGAGCTATTGCGACCGGGAGTTGACGGTTTGATTATCAGGCATCAGGAACAGCAGGCAACCTTTTTGCCCTGTGTATGGAAGCAACTACCTGAACCGGCGCTATTTGTCAGCCAGCTCAAAGCTAAAGCTGGCTTGAGCCCTGAATTTTGGTCCACAGATATGCAATGTTTTATTTATACAGCGATCAATTTTAGTGAATCACAAAGCTAGCTATAGACAACCGAGTAGCTAATAAAGCTGATAAACCCTAGCCAGCTAATTCCCAGCAGCAGCCATGGCCATTTACTTTGTCTGTAGATGAGCGGTGTATCAATTGCTTGCTCTGGAGGTTGTTCGACATTTAGACTTCTTTGCAACTGTTTCTTTTGCTTGTCTAGCGAGCGACTTTTTTCTTTATGACGCTTTTTATACTCTTCTATGCCCTTTTGAATCCCCTGAGCAATCAATTTAGTCTGCTCTTTGCTCTGTTTTGGTTTCTGCACTATTTTGGCCATGTGCATCGCTTCTTCAACAACTTGTGTTGATACCTTGTTTTTTTTTGCCACGTTTAGTTAACCTGCTGAAAACTTAGATCCCGAGTATAGAGAGGCGCTTAGAAAATTGCACTAGAGAGCTGTTTCTCGGATGCTAAATCACAGCTATTTAACAAGTATTAAGTTACAGTGTCGCCCTAACTCAGGAGCTATATATGCCAGAACCTACTATCGATCTGATCAATCTAGACGCTATAAAAGCTTGCAGCAGAAAGTTACAGCCTTTTATTAAGCGTACCCCGGTGGTATCAATAACCGCTCCCATTATCGAGCAGTTACTAGGCGTTGAGTCCATCAATTTGAAGTTGGAGTTATTGCAACACACTGGCACATTCAAAGCCCGCGGTGCTCTGGCAGTAGCACAAGCTATTCCAGAGCAGCAGCGCACTGCCGGCATTACAGCTGCCAGCGCTGGCAACCACGCTATTGCCGCCGCCTGGGCTGCCAGGGTGCTGGGTATGTCAGCTAAGGTAGTGATGCAATCCAATGCCAACCCACTGCGGGTAGCGATGGCTAAAACCCTGGGAGCAGAAGTGATCATCAAAGCGCCGGGGGCAGAAACATTTAGCGAAGCTGAGCGTTTAGTCAAAGACGAAGGTAGAACCTTTATCCACCCTTTCGATGGCCCCTACACTAGTTTAGGAACCGCGGGAGTGGGTGTTGAATTTATAGAAGACCTCCCCGATTTAGAGGCAGTCGTAGTATCGGTAGGCGGCGGTGGTTTAATCAGCGGTGTCGCAGCGGCCATTAAAGCGATCAATCCAAAATGTAAAATTTATGGCGTTGAGCCCTGCGGCGCCGACTCTATGTCAAAAAGCTTTGTCCGACAAGCACCTGTGACATTAAATAAAGTCGTCACTATTGCCGACAGCTTGGCTCCACCTATGTCCCTACCCTTTAGCTATGCACTTTGTCAGCGTTATGTCGATCAAATGGTCACTGTCACCGATGATGCTATTTGTGCCGCTATGCTGTTGTTACAACAAAGCGCGAAGCTTGCACTGGAGCCTGCTGCAGCCACCGCTTTAGCTGGCGCGTTGGGGCCATTGCGCTCTGAACTGGCTGGCAAGCAGATTGGCATCGTCATTTGCGGCGCCAATATAGATCAACAGAGCTACAGCAGTTTGCTGGCTCGCGGCCAGCAAAACCATGATATTTTTGGGGTAAACATTTAAATTCTATAAACCTTCTGGCGCTGTTTAAGCTCAGCGCTTGCCAACACTCATTGTCTCTACTGCCTGGTATATAATTGACGACTTGTTTGTTTTACATGTTGCATATGCAACAACTCGCTGTTATACCTGTCGGCACAATATCTATTTTGCTAAACACTGATCATCATTTTAAGGAGCACTTATGCCATTAGTAACCCCGTTAGCCGTTGACGCAAACTCCGATGTCGCCGAACTGGCGAAATTTTTTAATGAAACTTTAGGTTTTTGCCCCAATAGCGTGCTGACTATGCAGCGCCGTCCGGCTATTGCTGAGGCTTTTATCAATTTAAATATGGCGGTGATGGCAAATGAGGGCAGAGTAACCTCAGAGCAGAAGCGCCTGATTGGCTATATAACCAGTGCTAATACTGGCTGTCGCTACTGTGAAGCGCACACTATTTTAGCGGCCGAACGCTACGGTGCCACACAGCAGAGACTTGAACAAATCTGGTCATTTCGCGACAGTGATTTATACACTCGCGCAGAAAAAGCAGCCTTTGAGTTTGCTCTGGCCGCCTCGAGCGTGCCCAATGCTGTTGATGCAGAAATAACCGCACAAATGCAAGAATATTGGGATCAAGGTGAGATAGTTGAAATACTCGGAGTCATCTCACTGTTTGGTTATTTAAACCGCTGGAATGACTCCATGGCCACCAGCATGGAAAATAATGCAGTCGACGCCGGCCAGCGACTGCTCTCCAACTCCAGCTGGAAGGTAGACAAACACTGCTAAAAATACTTATATATCCTCCATATTTCAATATCTTGCATCGTAAACTGAAAGCGTATGCTTATTCGAAAATAGATAGCAAAAACCACTATCTATTTTCCAGCAGTTATTTATCCTGCCTCACAACTCACAACTCAC
>ASZI01000217.1 GCA_000416315.1 Osedax symbiont Rs2
TGTTGGCGTGATTTTCAGATAAGGATTCATCATGAAAAAGGCATTAATCTGTATAGCGGCAATCATCATACTAATTTTTTCTGCATTTATGTGGCTTGGCCACAGTTCAAGTAGCGGAAGAGCCTTGGGCCTTGCTGAAGGTAAGTTACAGCCCTGCCCAACAAATCCCAACTGTGTCTACTCAGACACTAACAGTGATACCGATGGGGAACATTATATAGCTGCACTAGACATTTCCAATTACAGCGCCAGCGACTCTATGTTAAGTATCTCGCAAATTATTTTTGAGCTCAAAGGCCAGATCAGTAGCGAAAATGATAGTTACATCTCCGCCACTTTTACCTCTGCGGTCTTCCGCTTTGTCGATGACTTTGAAGTCAGGCTTGATAGCCAACAACAGTTAATACATTTTCGCTCTGCATCACGCATTGGTAAAAGTGATCTGGGTGTTAACCGTAAACGCGTCGCTGCGATCAAACAAATATTCTTGCAACGCCAATCCAACTAAAACTGTGATTTGCTGATCTGTGTTGCAAAACACTGTAGCTGTCAAAATATTCAAATCTGTACCTTAACGCTACGTTTCAAGTTGCTATAATGCAGTCTTTTACACCTTAGAAAATAGCGATATCTTGGAAGACACTTTGAAAATTATCCGCTTAGATCAAGCTATAGACGATCAGCAACGGGCTGAGTTATTATTCGACGGACATTTGTTGGTCTATCTACAACGCAGTTCGATGTTGGAGTTAATCGACTACACCCAGTCGCTACTGAAAATTGAGCTAGCTGAATTAGAACCTAGCAGTGCCCAGCACTTTCTGAATCCTGAAGCATTTTTACAAGCGACCGGCGCGGCGCAAACTCGCTTTAGAACAGACCCCAAAGCCCGGCAGTTGTTCTTTCAAGTCCTGCGAGAATGCGGGGTAAATACCCACAGTTGCTACTATGATCACTTCCCCTTGCGAGTAGTGCCCTTTTCCACTAGCCACACAGGTGCCCACCGTGCAGCCATTGGTCACCACAGAGACTCTTGGGGCAGTAACATCCACAGCCAGCAAAACTGGTGGGCACCTATTTACCCTCTAAGCAGCGAGCGGACAATTGCTATCTATCCCGCCTACTGGCAACAGTCGATTGCCAACACGACTGACAGCTGGAGCTTTAAAGAGTTTTTAGCCGCCCGTTCACAATCCGCAATAGAGCGGCGTGTGGCCTACCCCAGCGCCCCAACCCCGACTCAGATAGTCGATGAAAGCGCAGTTGTGAAGTTAGTGATTGAGCCTGGCGATGTACTCAATTTTGCCAGCGCGCAACTGCACGCCAGCGTGCCCAATACTACGGATGCCACCCGCTATAGCGTGGAAATGCGCACTGTGCATATAGCCGATCTAAACGCCAATCGCCGAGCGCCAAACCTAGATAACTTAGCTGTACAACCTATGTATCAGTGGTTTAAAAACATTGAAACCTGCCAAAAACTTAAATATGCACAGTAAACAACACGACTTGTCTGAAAGCTAGAGCTATAAAAATTTAGCTGTCGATCAGCACTGCCTAAGTCCTGGCATTTTGCTGCTTTAGGCTTTAACCCGCCGTGCATCAGCAGTATTAACCAATGGTCACTGGCGATATTATAGCGGTAAATTTACTGTCTTTTTTGCTCAGATTCTCCAGCGTTAGTGCATAAACAGACTCAAATTTGATCATGGCCTATCTGTTGAGGAAGTAGTGCCAGGCACTGAAAAATAACTAATTTAATCAGTACTGGTTATCCCCCCATTGATATTTGCACAGATGCCATGCAGGCGTTTACAAATGCTGAGGATGATCGGCACCGAGACCAAGCGGAAAAAAATACAGCTATTAATAGAGCAATATATCCATCAAAGCAAAAGTCAGTCGAACCTGATAATGATATTGCCACATAAAAAAGTAAGCCAGTTGTAACTTATTACTGCGTCAAAATTTCAAGTATTATATTGGACTTTTCATTCATCTTAACTTAATTCCCTGAAGGTCTAAGACTATAGAGCCGCCATTGGTCATCTCCCCTGCCTATATTGCGTTAGATACTATTTGTATCATCTATGATTTGGCTCACAAATAATTTTTATACCCCCCGCTAGCTAGCGACTTTTCGCGCTGTAACTGCTTGATCAATCCAGCGGCTAGCGCTTTTGATTTAGTACTTGCATAACCTAGAATGGTTTTAACAGACTTATCTGGATACTCATATTGATCTTTTTTAGCCTCTGCAGCAGCAGACAAATCAAGCTATTTCTAGTTTAATAATCTGACTGATCACTGTAATTATCTTCTATAAACAAGCTTACAGTGTTTTAAACCTTCTAATTGCGTTCGATAGCAGTTTGTCACAACTGTGCAACTTTTGACTATTGTGAGACTCAAACACTAGGTTAACGACGGGTACATTTACATCAGCTACACTGCGAACCTGCATTTGTTAGATTTTTTCATGTTCGCCAATACCTTAAACTCTATCTGCATTTGCACTGAAGCCAATTTGAACTAGATTTAGTATATTTATCGCTATTATTTTTTGGAGAATAAAATGGTCAACAAAGTTGAATTAGTCAGCGATGGAATTAAAGTTTCAGAGTTAATTCAAGGCTATTACCGCATGAGCGACTGGGAAGTCGATCGTCAATCACTGTTAAGTTTTATCAAAGCACATATGGACATGGGCATTACCAGCATTGATCATGCGCATATTTACGGTGACCCTGCCTGTGAAGAAATATTTGGTAACGCCTTAAAACTGCAACCTGGACTGCGCAAAAATATGCAGCTAATCACCAAGTTTGGCATTGTTCCAGGCAAGTTCACTGATTCAATGACCGGGCACTACAATAGTAGCAGCTCCAGTATTATAGCCTCTGTAGAGAGTTCGCTAAAAAGACTGCAAACAGATTATATTGATATTTTATTAATGCACAGACCTGACTTGCTTATGGATGCCGATGAAGTCGCCGATACATTCAAAACATTGCATAAACAAGGCAAGGTCCGCCACTTTGGTGCATCTAACTTTAGCGCTGCTCAATTCGAATTACTGCAGTCCAGACTTAATCAGCCACTGGTGACTAATCAAGTCGAAATAAATCCAGTCAATTTAAACGCTTTAGAAAATAGCACTCTGGAGCAAGCTCAACGTTTACGCGCTCGCCCGATGGCCTGGTCGCTAATGGATGGCGGGCGAATGTTCAAGGAGAATACCGATAAAAATTATCGATTAAGAACCGTATTAACTGAAGTCATGGAAGAGATTAACGCAACTTCGATGGACCAGGTTGTGTATACATGGGTCAGAAAATTACCGGCAAAGCCTGTGGCCATCATAGGTAGCGGCAAAATAGATCGCGTTCAGTCCGCGGTTGACTCACTAGCCTTTAACATGACTCACGAGCAGTGGTACAGGATTTGGGTGGCTTCCAAAGGCCATGGTGTTGCATAGAAATTATCCCTTGCAGAAAAAGGGACATAGATTCTCCTTAGAAATGTTTGATATTGGCTCACAAAATGCTCAGCTAACATTCAAAGCGCGATAAGCAACGCATTAAAACCTCAGTCTCGGCTACGTTTTTTGGCTTAATAACTCCCTACCTTACTTGGTTGTCCTGTGACAAACCACTTGGTAATAGATAAACCCCACAATCACCGCCTACTTTAGCCAGTATGTGTCGATAAAGTCACGACCAAAGGACACTCTAACTGCTGTTCCATTTATGCTAGCTGGTAAAAGTTTGATCGTTAATTTGTCATAACAAGGGATTATTCGCGCACTGTCAAAATGCAATGACCAATTTAAAATCAAGGCGAAGCTATATTCAGTGGGAAAACCCCTCTATCTTTCTGCCACTGCCTGGTTTGTAAAAGTTGAACCCGATGAGAAACCAAGCTTTTATAAGCAGCTTAATTTTAATAAAAAATAGAAAGTCAAACTTTAATGATATAAGTCAATTTTAATCGAGCAAATATAGCCTTCTGCAACTAATGTCTATAGTGAAGAGCAGAGTACAGTTTTAATCTAGCTGGAGAATAGGATGATCAAATCACTTCGAATAAAATTAGCCTTGGCCTTTGGAGCTATATTTATTGTGCTGTTAATCACCACCTTTATCAATTTGTTCTATGTCGAACAAGTAGCTATTGTTCAAGATAGAGTGGTTAATTTACGTTTTAAAACAGTCAATGCAGGAAAAAATATTAATAATGGGATAAACCAATCACTTGCAGCATTACGTGGTTATATGATCTTAGGTGGTGATCCCCTAAAAGCAACGGCATTGAAAAAACAGCGGCAAGATGCCTGGAGGTTGATAGAAGAAAGTATTGGGACATTTGATCAAGTATCGCAGAGCTGGACTGAACCTGAAAATATCGATATTCTCAGCAAATTAAAAGATGTTTTAATTAAATTTAAAGATACCCAACAGCAAGTTGAAGAAATTGCTCAGCAAACGGCTAATGTTCCTTCCTATGAAACCCTTTTGAATGATGCAGCTCCTCGTGCGGTTAAAATTCTAGAAGCTATTACGGCTATCATAGATATTGAAGAGCAACAAAGTGCTAGCACGGAACGTAAAGCTATGTTAATTCAATTAGCAAACTCTAGAGGTTCTTTTGCTGTTGGACTGGCGAATATCAGAGCGTTTTTGTTGTCTGGTGATACCCAGTTTAAA
>ASZI01000218.1 GCA_000416315.1 Osedax symbiont Rs2
AGGCGTGAGGCGTGAGGCGAACGTATGATGCTGGCCCTTAAAATATAATGCTATTTAAATTTTGACATCGGATAAATTAATTTGGCGAGCGAGCAGCGAGTATTAGAAGAGCGGATTAGGCTATATCCCGCAATAAAAAAACAAGCCAGAGCACTGAGCCCTGGCCTATAGCATTTAGCCGGGAGTTAAGCCGCGCTGCTTCTCACTGCGACGACGTAACAACTCTAACACTGTTAACAACATGATCGAGATGGCCACTAAAATGGTGGCAACCGCCAGAATAGTCGGACTAATCTGCTCGCGAATACCACCCCACATTTGCAGTGGGATAGTGCGCTGTTCTGGACCGGCGATAAAGATTGCCACTACCACTTCATCAAAAGAGGTGATAAAGGCAAATAGTGCCCCAGAAATAACCCCAGGTGTAACTAGCGGCAGCATTATCTTGAAAAACACAGTCCTTGGTGAAGCACCTAAGCTCGCTGCAGCCCGGGTCAGTGAGTAATCAAAACCCGACAGAGTCGCGGTCACAGTAATCACCACAAAGGGGATTCCCAGAGCGGTGTGCGCCAGAATCAAGCCTAAAAATGAACCGGCTAAATTAATGCTGGAGTAGAAAAAGAACATACCGGCAGCTGAGATAATCAGCGGCACTATCATCGGCGAGATCAAGATGCTCATGATCAGTGCCCGATACGGCATCTCCGGTCGGGAAAGACCCAGTGCTGCCAATGTTCCCAGTGTGGTCGCCAGTATAGTAGAGGCAATCGCCACTGAGAAACTGTTCTTGATCGATTTCATCCATATTTCACTGGCGAAAAACTCATCGTACCAGCGCAGTGAATAGCCAGAAGGATCCAGTGACATCATCTCTGGAGTGAAAGTGAAATACGGCTGCACGTTAAATGACAGCGGAATAATAATCAAGATCGGTAGTATTAGAAACAAAAATATTAAGGTGCAGATCACTCGGTAAGAATAGTACCAAGTGCGTTCTAATTTCCCTGCGTAAATTGGAATTGCCATGTTTAGTCCCCTATCCCATCTTCATTTTGTCTATGCCGATCACTTTGTTAAACAAAGCATAGAAGAGCATTACAATTACCAGCAGAATAAAGCCAAGCGCGCCTGCCAATCCCCAGTTAAGCGAGTTCTGCATATGATACGCAATCATATTACTGATCAGCAGACCACTTTGCCCACCTACC
Organism: Osedax symbiont Rs2; assembly: GCA_000416315.1. Classification (GTDB taxonomy): domain Bacteria; phylum Pseudomonadota; class Gammaproteobacteria; order Pseudomonadales; family Balneatricaceae; genus Rs1. Next base: position 1,209 of record ASZI01000218.1, read on the forward strand.
AGTGCCGGGGTGATGTAATAACCTATCGATAAGATGAATACCAACAAACTGCCAGCACCTATACCACTAACCGTCATCGGGATATAAACCTTAATGAAGGCAGTAACAGGATTGGCACCTAGAGATAGCGCCGCCCGCATATAGGAAGGCGGAATCGTTTTCATCACGCTGTACAGCGGTAGCACCATAAAGGGCAGCAGGATATGGGTCATAGCGATGATAGTACCGGTCTGGTTGTAGATCATCTGCAGCCGTCCATCCTCATCAATGATATGCATCCACACCAGTAAGTCGTTAACAACCCCCTGGGATTGCAGCAGCACTATCCAGGTAGTAGTACGCACTAACAGCGAGGTCCAAAACGGCAGTAGCACTAAGATCATCAACAAGTTGCTTTTTGCCAGTGGCAAAGTAGCGAGCAGGTAGGCTATCGGAAAAGCTAAGACTATACAGATGATGGTAATAGAAAAGCTCATCAATAATGTTTTGCCAAATAGATTTACGTATATCTGTTTATCTTCTATTTTAGCGACTATTTCTCCGGCATCGTTGGTTTTACGATCGACCGCCGAAATCATGTAAGAGCTAGTAAAGGCACCTGACTCTCTTTTTATCAGTGACCAGACCCCAACATCGGCCCAGGCCTTGTTAATTTTGATCATCTGCTCTTTGTAAGGCCCCTCTTTTAGCTTAGAGGCCTTTCTGGCTGAACCGGTAATTACCCTGCGCATACCGCTGCGCTCATAGTTAAGTCGGGTAGCGACCTTACCGATATTTTTGTTCTTGCGCCCCATAGTTAAGTCTGTGACTAAGGCGGCGTATACTGCTTCATCGGGCAACTGCGTACCTTGCCAATTCTCAAGCTCAGCAACCACATTGGGCATGATATTGATCACTTGCGGATTTTCTACCCCACGCAAGGTCATGTTAACAACGGGAATAATGAAGCTGACCAGGATAAACACTAGCAGCGGTGCTACCAGTAAAAATGCCCACAATTTAAGTTTGCGCTGCGAGCGACGTAAACTGACCTTCAATGGCACGCCATCGTTAGTCGTCATCTCACCCACTTTAGAATATGTATTTGCCATATTTTCTCGACCTACTTGCAGATTAATTGGCTAATTATTGTTGTTATTGATTCCAATGGATAAGACCAAAGAATTTAAACAGAACTGATTTTTTGAAAATATCGAACAGTACCGGGAGGAGGCCCGGCACTGTTCTGTCACTGCTACAAATGTGTAGCAGTGAAGATGCAGACTAAACTTACTTAGCTAACCAAGCGTTGAAACGCTCGTTCATGTCGTCTTTGTTGTTTGCCCACCATTCAGCGTTCTTGATGATTGGGTTCTTGAAGTTTTCTGGGTTAGTTGGCATATGAGGCTTCATATCGATACCAGTATCAGCATGCTTACCTACTAATGCTGCAGATGAAGCACGTGCTGGACCGTAAGAAATGAACTTAGATTGATCAGCTAGACGCTGAGTATCTGTAGCAAATTTCAAGTAAGCTTTCAGATCGTCAGTCAGCTTACCTTTAGGTACTACCCAACCGTCGATTTCAGCTAGCTGGCCATCCCAGATAATGGTGAATGGCTGTTTTTCGTTTACTTGCGCGCCGAAGAAACGACCGTTAAAGCCACTGGCGATGCTGACTTCTTTATCAGCTAGCAATTGTGGTGGCTGTGCTCCAGCTTCCCACCAAACGACTGAATCTTTGATCTCGTCAAGCTTTTTAAAGGCCATGGCGATACCTTCTTCTGTATCTAGCTTCTCGTAGACTTTGTCTGCAGCAACGCCTGATGCCATTAGTGCCCACTCTAAGTTTCCATCAGGAATCTTTTGTAGTGAGCGCTTGCCAGGGAATTTTTCAAGATCGAAAATATCGGCAATAGTACTTGGCTTTTCACCTGGGAATAACTCATCGTTATAAGCGAACAGTGTTGCGTAGACGATTTGTGGGATGAAACAACCGTTCATGCCACCTAAGAAATCTTTACTGGCAGGAGTTCCATCTGGAGCAGCGGCTAGGATAGTGTCGTAATCGATCTCTTCGATCAGGCCTTCATCACAGGCGATCATTGAATCACCTTCCAGCATATCTACCAGATCCCAAGTAACGTTATTCGCTTCAACTTGTGAGCGAATTCCCGCTAGGCCAGTACCTGCCTTGTCTTCTGACAAGAATTTAGTACCGTGCATCTTTGTCCAAGGCTCCTGGTAAGCGCGCTCCTGGCTCTTAGTGTAAGAACCACCCCATGAGACAACGGTCATAGTATCTGCAGCTTGAACAGCAGTAGTAGCCATCGTCATAGAAACTGCGGCAATCGCTGTCGCTACAATCGTACGTTTAAGTAACTTCTTCATCTTCTTATTTTCCTTATTTTTCGTTGAATCTGTAGGTTGTTAAGTCGATCTGAACGGTTGAATTTTTGATTTTTTCCCGTAAAACTTCACTTTTAAGCGTCTAGTGCACGACAGTCATCGGTATCCCAACCAATGCGGATCGCCTCGCCTTTTTTCATGTGCTGCTGATTGTGGGTATTTGGCACTTTGATTATAAAGTCGCTGCTACCGGAAATTGATACTCGGGTACGTGTGTGATCGCCATGATAGATAAGTTCTTCAACCGTCGCATTCACTAGATTGGCACAACTGCCTTGCGCTGGGTTGACTAGCACTCGCTCGGGACGCAGGGATAGAGTCGTTGCATCTCCCACTTGCCCTACATTGACTTTTTTCGCCTGAACAGTTCCGCCGCCACCTTGTAACTCGACGCTACAAGTATCACCTGACACTGACAAGACCTTGCCCATCAGACGGTTATTTTCACCGATGAAGTTAGCGACAAAAGCATTGCATGGCTGCTCGTATAGGCTCTGTGGTGAAGCTAGCTGTTGCACTATGCCATCATCAAATACGGCAATACGATCTGACATGGTTAATGCTTCGACTTGATCGTGGGTAACGTACAACATAGTGACGCCAAGATCTTCATGGATATGTTTGATCTCGTATTGCATCTCTTCGCGCAAGTTTTTATCTAGTGCACCTAGTGGCTCATCCATCAATACTAGTTTAGGTTCAAACACTAACGCTCTGGCAACTGCAACTCGCTGCTGCTGACCACCTGATAACTGTGCGGGACGACGATTGGCGAAAGTATCCAGGCGCACCATTTTTAATGCTCTGTTGACTTTGTCAGTTACTTCCGATTGGCCCATTTTTCTAACGCGCAGTGGAAAGGCTAAGTTTTCAGCCACTGTCATGTGCGGAAACAAAGCATAGTTTTGAAACACCATGCCTATGTCACGTTTGTGTGGGGCGACGTTGTTAATTGATTGTCCGTCAAGGATAATCTGACCGTTAGTGGCTGTCTCGAAGCCCGCTAACATCATCAGACATGTCGTTTTACCAGATCCGGAGGGGCCTAACATGGTTAAAAATTCACCTTTGACCATGTCGACATTAAAATCTTTTACGACTAAATGGACTCCATCATAGCTCTTTTGTACATTCTTAAATTGCACCAAGAAATCGGATTCAGAACCCATGTAACTCTCCAATATATATTCTTATTTTTTTAAAGTGGTTTCGATACTAGCATAGGATTTTTCTATTAAACAACCGTTTTGACTGGCTTTGTAGAGCATTTTAAAAGTCAATATCAAAAAACATTCTGTACGACCTTTTTTGTGCCAAAACACGACACTTTTAATGCACTGAGTTCAATTTACGTTCAGAAATCTGTTTTTCAAACCGTATTTATGTATTGTTTTTATCAATTCATAAAATAATTTCATAGCTACTATTCGATCTAAAATAAGTGTGCAGCAATTCTTAGCCCATTAAAATACAACAATACTTACCCCCAGTTAAGTATTTACTTACCTAATCTTTGTTCTCCTCTGGCTGAATTTAGTTGTGCCATCAACTGTTTACGTCTCCAGCACAACTCTAAGGGCCAGCTTAGCCCGGCAGAATCAGATGCTCTGGACCGTAGGGGAAGGCAGTGATATTTTTATTGCCCTGCTCATTAATGACCAAAATGTCGTGCTCCCTGTAACCACCAGCTCCAGGCATGCCATCTGGGATTGTGATCATCGGCTCCATCGAGATAACCATCCCAGGCTCCAGAACGGTTTCGCAATCTTCACGCAATTCCAATCCCGCCTCACGACCATAGTAATGACTGAGCACTCCAAATGAGTGACCATAACCGAAGGAGCGATACTGTAATAAGTCATGTTCTGCATACATCTGGTTCAATTCAGCGGCTATCTCAGAACATTTGTTGCCTGGTACTAGTAGCTCCTTGCCCCGATCGTGGATGTCACAGTTTAGTTGCCACAGTCGCAGCGACTCATCTGATGCGGCACCGGCAAACAAAGTTCGCTCCAGGGCCACGTAATAGCCTGCCACCATAGGAAAACAATTCAGTGACAAAATATCGCCGTGCTGAATTTTTCGTGAGGTAACCGGGTTGTGGGCGCCGTCAGTATTGAGCCCCGATTGAAACCAGGTCCAAGTGTCCAGCAACTCACCGTCCGGCCAGGTTTTGGCGATTTCGCGCACCATAGTGGCCGTGGAGTGCAATGCAACTTCCATCTCACTGACGCCGATCTGCGCCGCTTCAACACAGGCGGCACCACCGATATCGGCAATTCGGGTCATCTGCGTGATATGGGCGATCTCTTCAGCCGACTTGATCATCCGCAGGTGCATTGCCGGGGCAGCTATATCGACAAATTCCATGCCCGGAAAAGCCGCCTTTAGACGCTGCAGTTGATCTAAGTTGCAGTGATCGAACTCTATACCCAGACGCTTCACACTGCCGGTTAACTCTTGTACCGCTTTGAAAAAATTATCTTTTTGCCAATCGGTGTAAGTGATGTTTGACCCGCTGGTGCGACGCCATGGCTGACCGCCATCAATACCGGCACTGATACTGGTCACATTCTGCTGGTCTATTACTAAGCCGTAATTTCGACCAAAGTAACAGTACATAAAGTCCGAGTAGTAACAGATGTTGTGGTAGGAGCTAAACAGTGCGGCATCGATATCCTGCTCAGCCATATAGCGCCTGATTGCATCTTGTCGGCGCTGCATTTCTGCGGCAGAAAAAGTGGCTTTGGCCTTAGGCCCATTGTTTGCAAAACTTTGTAAGGATGGCATCTTCATGAATTTTTCTCCTGTTAATTCCAGACAAATTTGTTACATTCATTAAAATACATGCCATGGCATTAGGTCAAACGGGTTAATTTCACTGACTTACTGAATTAAATTCATCAAAGAAAATTCTCGGTATAACTACTATTTATGAAGAATTTACCCTTAAAAGCATTGCAGACATTTGAGGCGGTAGCACGGCATAAAAGCTATCAGGGGGCCGCACAAGAGCTCTACGTCACCCCTTCTGCCGTCAGCCACCAGATCAAAAATTTACAACAGTGGCTGGACTGCCCACTTTTTGAACGCAAGGGTAATCAATTAAAGATTTTCCCCGCCGCACAAAAGCTGGCGCTAAGTTTAAGCTTATCACTGGGGGATATAGCCCTGGCATGCAGACTCATGCGCGAGCAACAACAGTCCACTAAATTAGTGATCGCCGCAATCCCGGCGGTAGCAACCTGTTGGCTGATTCCCAGGCTCACTGACTTTCAACGATTGCACCCAGAAATTTCGCTGCGGGTAAGCTATGCCATTCACGGTACCGAGATAGACTTCAATGAAGTCGACATCGCCTTTATCTATGCGCCAAAACCACCGCAGCCGCGCGATAGCCATGTAGAATTATTTCGCAGCGCAGAGAGTTTTCCGGTCTGCAGCGCAGACTTTTTACGTAATCATGGTCCATTTAACAGTGCCAAACAGATAGCTAGTGCCTCTTTTTTACAAGATGCGGTTGCTGCAGAGGGCTGGAAGGAGTGGCTGCACAAAGCAAATTGCGCTTTGGCCCCGCAAGTAGCAGGTCCCTCGTTTGATGATTTCAATTTACTGCGCTCGGCGGCACTTGCAGGTCAGGGCATTGCCTTGTGTCCACTGGCGATGATTGAAGATGATTTAAGCAGCCGGCGGCTAGTGCAACTCTCCGATATCTCGGTCTGTGCCAGCAGCGGCTATTATATGCTGCAAAAGAGCGCCGTCCAGCCAGGGGCAGCAACTGCGGCTAAGCTGTTTCGTGACTGGGTGTTTAGCAACAACAACTAAGTCGCAAGTCGCAAGTCGCAACTGTAGTTCACTCAATACTGAGACCGAAAACCTATCAAACTAAGATTAAACGCCACCAGCATCGTATTTGGACAGTACTATGCAAGTCGTAGTGCGCTCTATCCCCTGAGTTTCGCGAATATCATCCACTAGCTGATCCAACTCGGAACTGGCTTCGACGGTCAACTCCACAATCAGGTCATAGCTACCACTGACAGACATAATGGAGCTTATTTGCGGCCGCTGTTGTAACTCTTTAATAATTCGTCGGGACACGCCAGGGCGTAAATTGATTAACATTTGCGCTTTTAACAGGCGCCGCTGATACTGCTGATCAAACTCTATGGTAAAAGCTTTTATTACCCCGCGGCGCTGCAGTGCATCGATGCGATTTTGCACAGTAGTGCGCGATACCCCGAGCTTTTTCCCCAGCGAGACCACCGGCTCTCTGGCGTTCTCAGTTAACAACTTTAATAACTGCTTATCTCTGTTATCTAATTCCATCAGGCCCTCAGACACTGTAATTGCACTTTGTTAATTACGACTTGCATTATGTCAGATATTAACTTGCATAATCACAGTTTGTACAATTGTTTGTGAACAGTTGCACCTTTAAGCTGGATAGATCATTTATCAGGAGTTCGCAGATGCAACATATTCGCTACCAAAACAGTGTCATGCAAGTAGAAGGTATCAGCGTTAGCGATTTAGCTTCGCGCTACCCAACCCCTTTCTACTGCTACAGTGCCAACGCTTTTCGCCAGCAATACCGACGCTTTGCCGATGCCTTTGCCGATTTCCCGGCGCTGATCTGTTACGCGCTAAAAGTTAACTCAAACCAGGCGATACTAAAGATACTGGCCGATGAGGGAGCCGGTGCCGATGTAGTCTCACAAGGTGAGCTTCTTAGAGCTCTGGCTGCCGGGATTAGCGCTGACAAAATAGTGTTTTCTGGTGTTGCCAAGACAAGCACAGAAATTGCCTTTGCCCTAGAGTGTGGTATTCACTGTTTCAATATCGAATCTGAATCGGAATTGCAGCAGATTTCCCAAGTCGCTGTGCAAGTGCAACGCACCGCTAGTATTTCCCTGCGAATAAACCCTGATATTGACGCGGGAACCCACGCAAAAATATCCACTGGAAAGAGCGAAAACAAATTTGGCATACCCTGGAAGCTCGCCCTGCAAACCTATCAGTTGGCCGCATCGCTACCGGGGATAAAAATTACTGGCATTGATATGCACATAGGCAGTCAGATCAGTAAAATCAGTGCTTTCGATCAATCAATTGCCCGCTTAGTAGATTTGATTGCACAGCTGCGTGAGTTAGACATCAACATCCAGCACATTGATTTTGGTGGCGGACTGGCAATTTCCTACACTGACCAAGACATAGATGAACAGACACTACTAGCCGAGTACGCCGCAGTCATCAGCCGCTATGCCAGTGCCTTAAATTGTCAGCTGATCTTTGAACCCGGCAGATTCATTGCCGGCAACGCTGGAATTTTAGTCACCAAAGTTATTTACGTGAAGCCTGTGGAGCAAAAGACATTTCTGATTGTAGATGCGGCGATGAATGATTTGATTCGCCCGACTCTGTACGACGCCTGGCATCAAGTGGCGACAGTTATTGAGCCTGCGGAATACGCAGCAACTACAACAGTAGACATCGTTGGCCCGGTCTGTGAAACCGGTGATTATCTGGCACTAGACAGATCTATGCCAAAAGTCGCAGCGGGAGAACTACTAGTGCTGCACTCTGCCGGAGCATATGGTGCCGTCGCTTCCAGCACCTACAATAGCCGCCCTTTAATAGCCGAAGTTCTGGTAGATGCTGATCGAGAGCACTTAATCCGCCCCAGCCCCACACACCAACAGATAATCGACCTGGACTCAGTCCCCGACTGGCTGTAAAGCTAACATCAATAACCCCAAGCTAGACACTAGCTCAGGGTTACTTTCAAACATCAACTCAAGACTAATGCCTGCCCCTTTCTGTCTTCTGTCTTCTGTCTTCTGTCTTCTGTCTTTCAACTTCCAACTTCCAACTTACGACTTACGACTTACGACTTACGACTTACGACTTCCAACTTCCTGCTAAACGCTGACTTTTAACTTTACTCAATTGGTTCAACAGCAGTAATACCAGCCCTGGAGTTAGCAAGGTCATCGCTAGCCAGTTACTGTTTCCCCAGCCAATGGCGTGAAACAAATAACCCGCCGACAGCGCACCTATGGTGTTTAGAAATGCGACTGCAGATTCATTGATCCCCTGCAATTTATGCGCGTCTCCAGGCAAGGTGGCCACCATAGCGCTGCCACCTACGTATAAGATATTCCAGCCCAGGCCAATGCCAATTAGAGCGATTAATACTCCCTGATAACCACTGCTGTAAATAGCGATCAACATAGAGCTAAACATAACCAGATAGCCAAAGAAAATAACTCTCTGTGCACCTATTGCGGAAATGATTCTACCCATGAACAGTGAAGGTAAGAACATCGCGATAACATGGCATTGAATCACAAACATAATGTCAGCAAAGGCTACACCCATAGCACTCATTTTCAGTGACGCCTGCATCATTAACAACGCCATTAACATATAGCCAAAGCCGGATGAGTAAATTGCCACAAACAGCGGCAGTGACAATACTTTTGCAGCAGCTTTATCGCCAGCCGGCTTGGCTTGCACTTTAGCGTCAGTGACTGGTTTATCAGCAGGTAACGCCAACAAAATCAGCAAAATCAAGACGGATATAACTGTAAAGACCAGATAACTGCCGCTAAATGCATATTGCTCAATCAGTAAACGGCTGTGTTGCGCAATCACTGGTCCGATGAAAGCGGCGACAAGACCACCTAAAGTGACTAGCGATAGCACTTTGGCCTTCTCTTTATCCTGTAAACCGTCGGTCGCGGCAAAACGGAAAAACGCAAACGCACTTAAAGTCACGCCGAAGGAGGCATGCGCCGCTAAATTAATGTAAAAGGAATGCTCCACTATCGACCAGGCGCCCAGCAAACCGCCTAGTGCCAGGGAGAATGTGCCTAGAAAAAATACCGGCCGACGTCCGAAACGTTTCATCGACATCGATAGCAGATAGGAACAGACGATCACAGCGGCGAATTGCACACCGTAAGAAAGCGTTGATAGCGAAGGCATAGGCGCTAAAGTTTTGCCCACTATTGGCGAGATTGAAACGGTGATTACGGCGCTTGTTAACGCCAGCGCCTGGGCGGCTGAATACAGCCAAGTTTGAATACGCACAGTATTTCCTCTATTGATCTATCTATTAAATTTGTATCTTGAGCATTAATATTTATTTAATTCACTTACACACAGGCAAGCTTAATCGGCTCTTGTGCATCTACAGCAGTAGTCACTCACTGCAACAGGCCTGTGCAAGCTTCAATCCTCTGACAAAATTGCCAGAGCATTTTAACAACCTGCAGATTTGTGAAAAATGGTCTTTAGCGACACACAGGGGGTAAAAAGAGACATTACAGC
>ASZI01000219.1 GCA_000416315.1 Osedax symbiont Rs2
AGTGACACTATGTGACAAAGTATTTCAGGCTGTGACCCCCATTTAATCAACAGTTTGCTAGTTTAATAGGCAGCCCTCAGTGACTGCTATTACGCGATCAAATCGCCCTTCTGTGGTTTCTTGAGGATATATCCAGTGATCTAGCTCGGCGCCACTTAGGCCAGACACTGCTAATAAATATAATAAGGTATTGAGATGATTAAAACTAAAGCTGCCATTGCTGGCTTAGCTCTCGCTGTTTCCGCTGTTGTTGCCAACGCAGGTGAAGTAGAAGTCTTACACTACTGGACTTCTGGTGGAGAAGCTAAATCTGTAGCAGTATTAAAAGATTTGTTAACTGAAGAAGGTCATAGCTGGAAAGATTTCGCTGTCGCAGGCGGCGCTGGTGAAGCGGCGATGACAGTTCTAAAATCTCGAGCGGTATCTGGTAACCCACCAGCGGCGGCACAGATGAAAGGCCTGGATATTCAAGAGTGGGCTGACTTAGGATTTTTAGCTGACCTGGATGGTGTTGCCACTAAAGCTGGATGGGATGAGCTACTACCAAAAGTAGTCAGCGATATCATGAAGTTTGAAGGCAAATACGTCGCTGTACCGGTCAACGTGCACCGTGTCAACTGGCTGTGGGCTAACCCGGCGGCTTTTGCCAAAGCTGGTGTGAAAATCCCAACCACTTGGGATGAGATGATCGCTGTTGGTCCTAAACTGAAAGCCGCGGGTATTATTCCTCTGGCTCACGGTGGACAAGCATGGCAGGACGCGACTTTATTTGAAGCAATCGCACTGGGTATGGGTGGATCTGAGTTTTATAACAAAGCTTTTGTCACTCACGACGATGCAACCTTGCGCAGCGCCAAAATGGTTGAAATTTTCAAGACCTTTAAAGCTACCCGTGACTTAATCGATGCCGACAGCCCGGGCCGTGACTGGAACATTGCCACTTCAATGGTAATCAATGGTACAGCGGCAATGCAGATCATGGGTGACTGGGCCAAAGGTGAATTTACTGCAGCAGGTAAAGTACCAGGCACTGATTTCATCTGTGCACCGGCGCCGCAAACTGAGCACCAGTACACGTTCAACATCGATAGCTTCGCCATGTTCGGTCTGGAGTCCAAAGACTCTAAAGTCGCTCAGGACTCTCTGGCACGTCTGATCATGGAACCTAAGTTCCAGGAGGCCTTTAACTTAAACAAAGGCTCTATTCCAGTTCGACAGGGTATGAACGAGACACCGTTTGACAGCTGTGCTAAAGCCTCTATGGCAAGCTTCTCATCTACCGCTAAAACCGGTGATCTGGTACCAAGCTTCGCCCATGGTATGGCCACAACATCTAGTGCCCTGGGCGCTATTTCAGATGTTATCACTAACTTCTACAACAGCGATCAAAGTGCTGATGAAGTCGTAGTGAAACTGGCAAACGCAGTAAAAGCTAGCATGTAAATGCTCTAGCCCTGAAATAGCTCTCACAGCTATCTCAGGGCGCTATTTACACCCTCGAAAGATATACCCCCTGAGCTACAACTTTTAAAGAACATAGGTGATACCTGTGGCTAATCAACGCCGTTTTACCGACATGCTTGCCGATAGCATGCCCAAACTTGTACTAGCACCTTCATTTTTGATTGTGATGGTCTGTATTTATGGCTACATCCTCTGGACCGTAGCGCTCTCTTTCACCAAATCCAGAATGCTGCCGCAATGGAAATTTGTCGGCTTCGATCAATACGACAAACTTTTAAATAATGACCGCTGGGCGGTTTCCAGCGAAAACTTAGTGGTATTCGGTGGACTATTTATCATTATTTGCCTGGTAATAGGCATTGGCATGGCCATTTTATTGGATCAGAAAATTCGTCAGGAAGGCCTGCTGCGTACTATTTATCTCTACCCGATGGCCATTTCTTTTATCGTCACGGGTACCGCCTGGAAATGGCTGCTCAACCCAAGCATGGGTATTGAGAAAATCGTTCGCGAATGGGGCTTCGAAGATTTTACTTTCGACTGGCTGGTCAATTCAGAAATGGTGGTCTTTTGTCTGGTAATTGCAGCGGTATGGCAGTCATCGGGCTTTGTTATGGCGCTGTTCCTCGCCGGCCTTCGCGGCGTCGATAGCGAGATGATCAAAGCGGCACAATTGGACGGTGCCAGCATGCCAACTATCTATAGACGTATCATCTTACCTAGCTTGAAACCGGTGTTTTTCAGCGCGTTTGTGATTTTGTCTCACATCGCCATTAAGAGTTTCGATTTAGTCACTGCCCTGACGGGTGGCGGCCCTGGTTACAGTTCAGACCTACCGGCAAACTTCATGTACGCACACGCCTTTACCCGCTCACAAATGGGCCTGGGTGCCGCCAGCGGCGTGATGATGTTGGGAGGAGTATTAGCTATCCTAATACCCTACCTCTATTCCGAGTTGAGAGGTAAAAAGCAATGAAACAATCCTACAACTTAAACATAAATGCCGATGCCACAAAAAATTTATCGCTGCTGGATTCTGTGAAAAATAAAGCCAATCGCTATCTGCAACAGCGCAGCATTTTACAACATCTGCTACGCATCGTCTTATATGTCATTTTGCTCACTATGGCGTTTATCTATTTGGCACCACTGTTAGTGATGGTGATGAATTCACTTAAAGACGTTGAAGAAATTCGCAACGGATCGCTGTTGGCACTGCCTCAGGACCCAAGCCTCGCCGCCTGGTCAAAGGCCTGGGGCTCTGCCTGTACCGGTAGCACCTGCGAGGGCATAGCACCTTTCTTTATCAACTCTTTCAAAATCGTGCTGCCGGCAGTGGCGATCTCGACAATACTAGGTGCACTAAACGGCTATGTACTATCGATGTGGCGTTTCAAAGGCAGTGATTTATTTTTTGGACTGCTGTTATTTGGCTGCTTTATCCCCTTCCAGGTAGTGCTTATCCCAATGGCGATGACCTTGGGCTGGCTGGGACTGGCCAGCAGCGCCAGCGGTTTAATCTTAGTGCACGTTATCTACGGTATGGCCTTCACTACTCTATTTTTCCGCAATTACTATGTGGGATTACCCAGGGAGTTGGTCAGTGCCGCGAAGATCGACGGTGCCGGATTCTTCCTGATCTTCTGGCGGATTATATTGCCACTGTCGCCACCAATTATTGTGGTCACTGTGATCTGGCAATTTACCCAGATATGGAATGACTTCCTGTTTGGTGTGGTCTTCTCAGGAGCCGATAACTTGCCAGTGACAGTCGCTTTAAATAATTTAGTAAATACCAGTTTTGGTGGCAAAGAATATAACGTAGACATGGCAGCGGCCTTACTGGCAGCGCTTCCCACTATAGTCGTATATGTTTTTGCCGGTAAATATTTTGTACGTGGCCTATCCGCCGGTGCAGTAAAAGGAGCATAAAATGGCTGCATTATCTATTGAGAACGTCAAAAAGAGCTACGGCTCAACCCAAGTTTTAAAAGGTATCAATATCGACATCGAAAAAGGTGAGTTTTTGGTACTGATCGGCCCCTCAGGTTGTGGTAAGTCGACAATGATGAACAGCATAGCCGGACTCGAGTCCATCACCGAAGGGCGTATTTTAATTGGCGGTGAAGATGTCACCCATGCCAACCCTAAAGACCGCGACATCGCGATGGTGTTTCAGTCCTATGCTCTGTATCCGAACATGACCGTACGAGGTAATATTTCCTTTGGTCTGGAAGTGCGCAAAATGCCCAAACCAGAGCGTGAGAAACAAGTGCAAAAAGTGGCCCAATTACTGCAAATAGAGCACTTGTTAGAGCGCAAGCCCGCACAGCTATCTGGCGGCCAACGCCAGAGGGTAGCGATGGGGCGGGCACTGGCGAGAGAGCCTAAAATATATTTATTTGATGAGCCACTGTCTAACCTGGATGCAAAACTGCGTGTTGAAATGCGCGCTGAAATAAAAAAATTACATCAACGCCTAGGCACAACAATTGTCTACGTTACCCACGATCAGGTAGAGGCGATGACTCTGGCGGATAGAATCGCGGTAATGCGTGATGGTCTGTTACAGCAGCTTGCCAGCCCTCAGGAGATTTACGACCGCCCTGCTAACACCTTTGTCGCCGGCTTTATGGGCTCACCACCGATGAACTTCATTGATGTGACTATCGATAGCAGCGACAGCTTAACGATTAACGCCGGGCAGCAGCAATATCAATTGCCACTACCTCAAGGTTACGATCTGAGTAATTATGTCGGCAAATCAGTGATTTTGGGCATTCGTCCAGAGATGATTACCGAACCGGTGCAGCACAAGGCGGGCTTGCCTGAAGTAGCAGTATTGAAGCTTAAAACCTTGCTCACTGAAGCGATGGGCGCCGATACTATGGTGTTGACGCAACTGGGCGATAAAGAGCTGAACTGTCGGATAAACCCTAGTCACAGTGTAGAAATCAACCAGCACTCTGAGTTTATGTTTGATATGAGTAAAGCGGTGTTCTTCGATGCACAGACAGAAGTGCTGATCTAGAGCTTTAGTTTCCGGGGAGATTACAAGCCGATGCGGCTTCTACTCCCCAGTGCTATTGAGCAATCTAATACTAGTGTTGGGTTGCTAGCGCTAGCTAGATCAGGGGCTAGAGTCGTTATACTTAGATAAAATTTTATTCAGCTTTCCCTCGCTCTTCGCCCGAGCAAATGCCTGGACCAATAACTCTCTGAGCTCTGCGGAGACTGATTTTTTACTGACACCAATATAGACAAAATTTTGATTGAGAATCAGCGGCTGGATTTTATATTGGCTGCCATCGAGCTTGTTTTTGAGAATATAACTGGCGTTGTATTTATCGTTAAAGAAGCCGGCTATACGCTGTTTCTTTAATTTCCCGATGTTGATATCTGTAGAATCAGCTTGTTCAAAGCGCTTTGCAAATGCGGGGTCATTCTGCATTTGCAAAGCGAATTCAGTCCCGTAATATGCTCCTCTGAGAATGCCCACACGTTTCGATAATTGCTTTATATCCTCAAGACTGGATATTTCACTCTTTAACCTTCTGGGTGCGACTAATATCATAGTTTCGTCGCGCAGCGGGCCGATAAAGTGCAGATACTTTTGCCGTTCAGCTGTTACCGACATATTCAACATGATGTCTAGGCCACCATGCTCTAATAAGTGCAGTGCACGCTTCCAGCTGACGTTATTGAACTGGGCACTACAGTTGGCCTCTTGCAATACTGCCTGGATCAGCTCTATCGCCATACCGTGCCACTGTCCTTGTTTGTCCTGAATAAACTGAGGTGCAAAATCAAAAACCCTGACACTCAACTTACAATCGGCACTGGCGAATGATGATATTGAAGAGAGCAAGGCTAAGCTCAGTATTTGCAACATTTTTTTCATAATTTGCCATCTATCCCGCTTGGGTATTAATCATTAACCGCGTTATAAACAAGTATTCTAATAGCATAGACCTATTCTTCGCCCTTAAAAAGAAATCCGCTGAATTCGCGAACAACTAAAATATACTGTCGTACTTAATCAACATTAAGTTAATTATATTTAGCTCTTATACCCTTGAGTGCACCATTTTTTTGCAATTTATCAAAGGCAGCCTGCAATCTTTTGATATCACCGCTGGAGATGGATGCCCTGCTAAAACCAAAATATACGACATCCTGATTGAGTAGAAAATTATGCACTTTGTATTTATGATCAATTTTTTGTAAACGCAATTTGTAGATTGAATTGTATTTGTCGCCAGCGACCGCTGACAAACGACGGTTCTGTAGTTTGAGTAAGTTTGTTTGTTCGTTATCTGCGGTTTCAAATTTGTCGGCAAACTGCGCATCAGTGTTAAATTTTTTGGCAAAAAGCTCACCGTAATACACTCCGCGCAAGTAACCAATACGTTTCGGTAGACGTTTTAAATCTTCTAACTCTGTGAGTTTAAACTGGCTGTTACTGTCTACTACTAAACCTATGCTCTCGTCGCGCATAGGCCCTATATAATAAGCATATTTTTGCCGTTCACTGTTCAAAGAGAGTCCCGACATCATATCCACCCCACCGTGCTCTAGCAGATGAAGCCCTCGTTTCCAGGGCATAGTGGTAAAAGTTACTTTGCATTTCGCCTCATCGAAAATGGCCTGCGCCAACTCAACATCTAAGCCCGTCCAAGTCCCGTCTTTGTCAGCTAACATGTAAGGGGGGTATTGCGCCACTCGATAACTGATTTGGCAATTGGCGAATGAAATTGAAGGGAGGATTAAAAGAAGGATGGCCAAGGTAAACTTTAGCGTTGCAAGATCTAAGCGAACGTCAGTTATTACTAAGTTCAACAGAGAACCCGTTTTGTTGCGAGGCAAATACATAGGCTGGGTAATCATCTAGCAGTAATCTGGCTGATATAGGTGCAAAACACTATACCTAGGGGGAATTGACCTTACCATACGATAATTTTTTAATTAATTAAGCGCCTAGGTCCAGGTCAAGCTAAGTAATTCTTCCAACTTCCAACCCTTATACATCGCTTAATAAACTAGCGCTTCAACAACGGCTTTAGCCTGAACTTGAACTGCATCGGCAGTGGAGGTAGAAAGTGAAAATGTTTGCCGGCCACTGTCTTCAAGATTAGTGCGGGTATAACTAATAAAATGCATAGGGCCCAATCTAGTCTGACGCGTTTCATCTTGCTCTTTAACAGATTCAAAGCCTGTGGGAACTTCTTCTAATAAGTTACTGAATGCACGTTCGATCTGATTAATTTTTACGCTTTGAGCATACACAGTACAAGTATCATCTCGATCAATAGAGACCAGGAAATTACCTATAGTATTGGGAATCACCCATACCTTACCCACTTTTCTCTGCAAAAAGAAGGCCGCTTTAGCCGCCGAGAGCTCTGGCACTTGCCCCTGGGCAAAACGCTCGCGTAGAGCATCCATATCAGCGGCACTGGACAGGCAAGTTTTCGCGTATAACTGGGTAAAAAATTGCGTTGCCTGGCTCGGTACGTCAGCCAGTGCTGTTGCACAGTTAAAGGCAGCACTAATGGACAGCAAGGTTAAAATAGCTAACTTTTTCGACATCATTAACCTCGATAAATTTCCGATTATACAAATAGAGCGACTCATTCAGTCATGGATTATATAGCATAGAGACAACGCTTGTCGGTTATTGTTTAACTCTACAGTAATGACTGCCTTGGTGTATAATCGCCGCTGACACATTAAACTCACTCAAGGCCAAATCATGTCACAACTACCCTCCAGTTTAGAAAACTACGATTCAGAGCAACGCTATCAATACTTCATAGAGAGCGTTGTCGCCAATCAAGAGATCTGGATTCTAACCGACCAGCAGGGCTGCGTGATGCTCAATACTGAAGATGAGGACTGTGTGCCAGTATGGCCAAGCTGCGAGGCGGCACAAAGCTGGGCTACCGGCGAATGGCAGGAGTGCCAAGGTGAGCCAATTGGCTTAAAAACCTGGCAGCAGCGCTGGAGCGATGGTCTCGATGAAGATGAGTTGCAGGTAGTGGTTTTTCCAAACGCCGAATTCGAAGGTACTGTGTTGCACCCTCAAGAATTAGAGGCGGATTTACGCAAAGAAATCAAAAAACGCAACAACAAAAAATAGTCTGTGTAACTTTAGCAAATAATTACCCACAGCCCATTATGAATATGGGCTTGTGTATATTTTTATACCGATGTTTTACCCACAGCTACTGTCATTTCAAGTGTTGTGGGTAAGTTATAACTGGCTGATTTTCGCTAGATGTGGCTGCTTTTGTGCAGTGGATAAAAAACTCGCCTCAATGCTATTTTGCGCCAATTGTTTTAACTGAACTTTACTCATTGGTAAATGCTCAGCTAAGGCCAGATAATTTGCCGCCAGATAGCCACCAAAATAAGCGGGATCATCGGAATTGACCATTACTTTGACGCCGCGATCCAGCATCGCCAATATATTGTGCTCGCTCATATGGCTAAATACTTGCAGCTTAGTATTGGATAGCGGGCAGACGGTAAGTGGCATTTTTTCACTGATCAGCAGCTGCATCAGTTTCTCATCTTCTACAGCACGCACCCCGTGATCGATGCGCGACACTTGCAGTAGCTCCAATGCCTGCCAAATGTACTCAGCGGGCCCCTCTTCGCCAGCGTGCGCCACCGTTAAAAAACCATGCTCTAGCGCCTTTTCAAATACCCGTTGAAACTTCTCTGGAGGGTGTCCCAGCTCTGAACTGTCCAGGCCTACTGCTGTAATCAGCTCTTTATAGGGCAGCGCCTGCTCTAAGGTCAAAAAGGCTGATTGCTCGGGTAAATGGCGTAAGAAAGACATTATCAAGGCACTGCTAATGGCCAGTTTTTGCAGGCCATCTGCCAGTGCCCGACTAACCCCGCCAATCACGGTGGAAAACGCGACGCCGCGATCGGTATGGGTCTGCGGGTCAAAGCAGGGCTCTACATGTACCACTCCCTCCTCTTTGCAACGCAACAAATAGGCCCATGTTAAGTCGTAAAAATCTTGCTCGGTTTGCAATACAGCAGCACCTTGATAGTAAATATCAAGAAACTCCTGCAAGTTGTTAAACTGATAGGCGCGACGCAGCTGGGCGACATTCGAATAAGCCAGCTTGATATTGTTGCGTTGCGCCAGCTCAAACATTAACTCAGGCTCCAAGCTTCCCTCTAAATGTAAGTGCAGCTCCGCTTTTGGCAGGGCGAGAATTAACGCTTGCATAAGGCCTCCTAAAAAATTGTCATTAGCACTTTGATCGGCAGTTTTTTGCCTACAAGATAACGGCTATTTTTCAAAGTATTCATAAGTCTCGGCAAAACGCGACAACAAATACTCCCCCGCTGTTATCTCTGCATATTTCGGTGGATTGTCAGTATCATGACAACCGGCTAAAGCCGCAACTTTAGTATCAAAATTCGGTTCGACAAAGAACGGCATTGAGTAGCGCTCAACGCCGCTAGGGTTAATTACTCGGTGTGGGGTCGAGCTGTATCTGTCATTGCTCCAGCGCGCCATCATATCACCTATGTTAATCACGAAACTATTCGCCACTGGCGGTGCATCCAGCCACTGACCCGAGCGGTTTTGCACTTGTAAACCGCCGACCTGATCCTGATGCAAAATAGTGATACAGCCGTAGTCAGTATGGGCTCCCGCTCCCAGCTGTTCAGCTTGTTGTTTATTCTCCAGCGGCGGGGAGTGAATAAAGCGCAAGACACTAATGGGTTCACAGAACTCATGTTCAAAATGATGAGGATCGAGCTTTAAGGCGATGGCCAGAGCCCGTAAAATGGTTTTTCCCAGCGCTATCATGTCCCAGTAGTGAGTCTCTACTAACGCTTGAAATCCCTCCAGATCCGGGTACTGATTTGTACCGTGTAAAGGTTTTCCGGCGATCACATCCGGGTGATCCGCGGCCAAATTGCGGCCCATATCAAAGGTCTCTTTAAAGTCGCCAGGCCTTTTAGGATCTAACTGCTCAGTGCCAAAACAACCGTAGCCACGGTGATGACGAGTTTGAGTGATATCTATGCCCATTTTTTCAGACATTGGCAGGGCAAAAAATTTCTTGTACATGTTGCTCAGCTGCTCAATTCGCTGGTGGCTTATAGAGTGGCCGGTGACGTAAAAAAAGCCGCTCTGCTGACAGGCCTGGTCCACTTCGCTAGCGACGCTGTGCCAGTGTTTGGGGTCATCGCTATACAGCGCAGAAATATCAATAATAGGGATAGAAGACGAATTCATTACAAGCTCCAAAGCTGGACTATCAGAGTTACCGGGATTATTAAGAGATACCAGGATTAATCACTAGCAAAAACTACTGCTGTCAAAAACAGACAAGCTCTGCCCACTGTGCAGTGGGCAGAGCTTGTTGAGTGTGTAAAGTGGATCAGCAGCTTGCGCGGGTACAACTAGCACCCGCTATTTTACTGCCTTTACTCAGGTGCTGTAGCTTGTACACCTTCAACATACCAGTTGATACCTACTAGCTCATTAAGCGGCATTCTCTCACCGGCTTTAACTTTAATCTCACCTGCCTGGTTTTTGATAGGACCAGTGAATGGGAAGAACTTACCGCTGGTGATATCATCCACTAACTGCTGTGCTTCAGTGGCAACTGCCGCTGGCATGTTGGTGAAAGCAGGGATCTTGATATCTTCTTCAGCCATACCACCCCAGTAGTTTTCAGGCTTCCAGGTACCGTCCATTACTTCCTGAGTTTTTCTGATATACAGCGCCGCCCAGTCATCCACTACCGACATCAAATGCGCTTTGGGACCAAAGCTAGACATATCTGAAGCTTGACCTACCGCATAGACACCACGACGCTCTGCCGCTTGCATTGCCGCCGGGCTATCAGTGTGCTGCAAGATAACATCAACACCTTGATCGATCATCACATTGGCTGCATCAGCTTCCTTACCCGGATCAAACCAGCTGTTTACCCAGATAATTTTCAGCTCGGCTTTCGGGTTGTACTTTTGCAGCGCTAACTGCACCGTATTGATATCGCGAATAACTTCCGGGATAGGGAAAGAGGCAATGTAACCAATCTTGTTACTCTTGGTCATTTTAGCGGCAACAAAACCTGCTACGTAGCGCCCTTCAAAAGTTTTTGATAGATAGTTGCCAGCATTTTTAGCGGTTTTATAACCAGTAGCGTGCTCGAACTTAACCTTCTTGAACGTTTTAGCCACTTTCAGAGTCGGATTCATGTAGCCAAAAGAAGTAGTAAAAATTAACTTATTACCCGATTTTGCCAAGTTGCGAATAACACGCTCGGCATCGGCTCCCTCTGGAACAGATTCAACAAAAGTGGTCTCAACTTTGTCGCCAAAATGCTTTTCTAGGGCTAAACGCCCCTGATCGTGCTGATAGCTCCAACCGTGATCACCTACGGGTCCTACATAGACGAATCCGATCTTAAGAGGGTCAGCAGCTTGAGCTATGCCGGCTGTTGCCAGGCTCAAGCCTAAAACTGCGCCAGTTAATAACTTTTTTACGCTCTGTTTCATTTTCTGCATCCTTTTTTATGTTATCTATGGATATGTTTGTTTACTCTCTGTCGAGAATTTTTCGGGTTGTTAACTTTAGGGGCATGCAACAACTGTGATGCGCCTTGGCGACAGGCAACTGTGCTGCCTATTGCCATTAAATTTTGCTCTAACGGGTCAGCCCGCTTATTAAGCCTGCCTACTTCCTATCTGCCAGTGGCGTAGAGAAAGAGTACTCCATATCCCAGGGAAAACGAATCCAGGTATCCTGGCTCACCTCAGTAATAAAAGTATCCACCAGCGGCTTGCCGGAAGGCTTGGCGTAGACAGTAGCGAAGTGCGCTTTAGGCAATAGTTCTCTGACATACTTTGCGGTTTTTCCGGTATCAACTAAATCATCAACTAGCAACATACCCTCGCCGTCGCCGGCAGCAGCTTTCAATAACTGTAGCTCGCCCTGAGACTTATCGCCGTCAGTTTCGCCGGAGCTATAGCTTGAGATACAAACGGTATCGATAAAGCGAATATCCATCTCACGCGCCAGGATGGCGGCAGGTACTAAGCCACCACGGGTAATGGCAATAATTCCTTTCCAGGGACCCATCTCCAGCAAACGCCACGACAGTGCTCTGGAGTTTCTGTGTAACTCTTCCCAGGAAACGGGAAAATCTCTGTTATAAGGTGTAGCCGACATGTAAAACTCCGTAGTCTATATTGCCCTGACCAGCACAACTGGCTGTCGGGGATTACTGTAGCAAAGCTGATTCAGACCTGGCAGGTTAATCGCCATCAGTATCTGACCATTTGGGAAAAGCTATAATACCTGATTGTGTATTTGTTTATAACAATTGCCACTGCTACTTTGGTCTTGGATTCAATTACCGCTTTATTTTAGCTTCTAATTTTTTTACTGGAGCTTAAGTAATTGCTAATAATCAGCAATCAGCTAATTGGATCACTGCAATTTGGCGACTAATTTTTTTGCCAGTGCGTTGTGCTCAGCCATCAGCGCCTGAGTATCGAGCCCTAGTACTTGCCCATCTGCCCCCCGCCACTGCCCAGCGACCATCACCCGATCAGCGCGTTGGGCACCACAAAGTAACAGTGCCGCCAGTGGATCATGAGAGCCACTGAAACGCATTTCATCTAACTTGAACAGTGCCAAATCGGCTTGTTTGGCCACGGCTATCTCTCCCAAATCAGCGCGCCCGAGCAGTTTTGCCGACCCCTGAGTGGCCCAGCGATAAGCATCTAAATGACTGACCTTGGCGGCTCCGTAGCGCAGCCTCTGTAAGTACAGTGCCTGTCGCACTTCCTGGATCATGTTTGAGCCATCATTGGAAGCGGATCCGTCTACTCCCAACCCCACCGGCACTCCGACGCTCTCCAGCTCTAGATTACGGGCAATGCCCGAGGCTAACATCATGTTTGAAGTAGGGCAGTGACAGACACCGACCCCGGCGCTGCCCAGTTGCGCGATCTCAGTGTCGTTAAAGTGAATACCGTGTGCCAGCCAAGTCCTGGGCTGCAACCAGCCGACTGACTCTAGATAATCAACCGTGCGCAGACCAAAGCGCTGCAGACAAAACTGCTCTTCATCAATGGTCTCTGCCAGGTGAGTGTGCAATCTTACGTCAAGCTTATTGGCCAGCTCGGCACTGGCAGACATGATCTCGGGGGTCACCGAAAAGGGTGAACAAGGTGCCAGGGCGATCTGTAACATGGCCCCTTCGCCGCGTTGGTGGTAGCGATTAATCAGTCGCTCACTGTCTTCTAATATCTGCTGTTGTTGCTGTACCGCAGCCTGGGGAGGCAGACCACCGTCATCCTGGCCCAAGCTCATCGAACCGCGGGTAAACAAAGTACGCATGCCAAGCTCGGCGCTGGCCGCTATTTGCACATCGATCGACTGCTCCATTCCGGCGGGAAACAAATAGTGGTGATCCGCCGATAAAGTACAGCCGGAAAGCAGCAACTCTGCCAGTGCCAGTTTAGTGGCTATCGCCAGCATCTGTGGCTCTAAGCCGACCCACAGTGGGTAGAGGTTTTGCAACCAGCTGAATAGCTCCTGATTTAACGCCCCGGGGTAGGCGCGGGTCAAGGGCTGATAATAGTGATGATGGCTATTGATCAACCCCGGTAGCAGCACAGACTCAGAGGCATCGTACACTTCATCCCAGCGACTGGGCTGGGCACCGCTGGCCACTAGCTCAATGATTTTCGATCCACTGACCACTACACCGCCGCCGGCGTCGACATTGTCTGCCACTAAGATCGCCAGCGGGTTTTTGATCCACAATCGCGTTGAGTTATCCATAGCAGCCACTAAGTGTGCGGGTGGAAAGGTTTACCCAACCACATCGGGGTATACATTTTACTTTTCATCACATTGCTGGAGATCATTACCAGCACTAATACAGTCGCGGCGTACGGCATCATCGCCAGCAAGTTCGGAGACACCGGATAACCCAGCCCCTGAACGACTAAGTTCAATATACTGGCCAGACCGAACAGGTAGGCACCAAAGATAATACGGTCGGCCCGCCAAGTGGCAAACACTACCAATGCCAGCGCAATCCAGCCGCGTCCGGCAGTCATGTTCTCGGCCCACAGCGGTGTATAAGCGAGTGACAAGTACCCCCCCGCCAGCCCCGCCATGCCGCCGCCAAAGGCCACCGCAAGATAGCGGGTGCGCATTACCGGCAGTCCCAGTGAATTAGCCGCATGCGGGTTCTCGCCTACTGCTTTTACGGTCAATCCCAGACGACTTGATTTAAAGAACCAAAAAACCAGGCCAAATAGCCCAAATGAGAGATAGACCACCAAATCTTGGGCGAAGAGCATTTTTCCGATCAGTGGAATCTCACTGAGGTAGGGAATCGCAATAGGTTCCAATCCTGTTATTGGCGTGCCCACATAGGCGGCACCGATAAACGCCGATAATCCTGTGCCAAAAATAGTTAGCGCTAAACCCGTCGCCACTTGATTGGCGTTCAACCCCAGTGCAATAGCGGCAAACAACATCGACATTAACATGCCGGCGACAATCGCCAGAATGAATCCCAACAGTAAGCTGCCGGTGGTGAGAGTGACAATAAAGCCAACCACAGCACCCATTAACATCATCCCTTCCTGACCTAAGTTAAGCACTCCTGAGCGCTCACACACTAGCTCACCCAAAGCGACTATTAACAGCGGGGTGCCAGTTCGCACCATGGCGTAGAGAACATTGGTTATTAAATCGATATCCACTATGAATTCTCCAGTGTTGCACTAATCTGAGGTCGATTAAATTTAACTTTAAAGTTGATGAAAACATCACAGGCCAGCAGGTAAAACAACAACATCCCCTGAAACAGTGAGGTTACCGCCAGAGGTAGGTTAAGCTCTATCTGGGCCAGTTCACCGCCCAGGTATATGAGCGCCATCAACAAGCTGGCAAAGAAAATACCCACCGGGTGCAATCGCCCTAAAAACGCCACTATGATGGCCGCATAGCCATAGCCAGGAGAGATTGAAGGCACCAGTTGCTCTAGCGGGCCAGCACCTTCCCCGGCCCCCGCCAGCCCCGCCAAGGCACCGCTGATAATCATTACTACCGCCACCAGCCGCTTGTGTTTAAAGCCTGCCAGCTTGGCCGCATTACTGTCCAGGCCCAGTACTTTGATTTGAAAACCGATGAAAGAGCGCGACAGCATCACCCAGATTATCACTACTGCCAGTAGTGCAAACAAAATACCTATATGCATACGGGTATCTTCAATCAAGATTGGCAATAAGGAGCTGTCGGCAAAGATCGCCGATGCCGGAAAGCCGTAGCCATCCGGATCTTTAAATGATCCATGCACAAAATACAGTAATAAGTACAAAGCTATATAGTTGAACATGATAGTCGTGAGAATTTCATTGGCGTTAAACCTGTTGCGCAGCCAGGCGGCTAATAGCCCCCACAGCCCACCGCCTAACATACCGCTGAGTAATACCAGTGGCAGCGCCCAAAAAGATTCAACCTCCAACAACTGCAGCGCCACGGCGCTGGCCGCCAGGCCGCCTATCAGCAACTGGCCCTCGGCACCTATATTCCACACCTGCGCTTTGAAAGCCACTGCCAGACCAATAGCGCAGAGCATAATCGGCGCCGCTTTGACGCAAAGTTCAGCAAAACCGTATAAATCTTCGACCGGTGCAACTAAAAATATTCTCAAAGCATCTATAGGGTCATGACCGAGGAAAACAAAAAATATGCCACCGCTTAGCAAGGTCAGTAAACCCGCTAATAGTGGCGATAAATAAGACATTGCACGGGACGCTTCGCCCCTGGGTTCTAACTTTAAAAACATACCGCCCCCTAATTTATACTGCGAGTGTTGAGCGCAGCATCGAGCTGCTCTGACACCGCCGACTCAGTCGGTTCAAAAACTCCGGTCATCCAACGCCCCACCTCTTCAATTGAGGTTTCAAGCGTGGCTTTTGCCGGTGATATTTCACCATCGCAAATGGCGCAGAGCCGGTCACTGATCAAAAACAACTCATCTATATCTTCAGAAACGACCAAAATTGCAGCACCTTTGTCTCTGAGTTCGATCAATGCTTTATGGATGGCTGTAGCGGCGCCAATATCGACACCCCAAGTCGGGTGAGCAGCCACCAATAGCTGTGGATTCTGTAGTATTTCTCTGCCGATAATGAACTTTTGCAGGTTCCCTCCCGATAAGCTCTGTGCTGCAGTGCGATTATTGGGGGTTTTTACTTTGTAATCATCGATGATTCGCTGCGAAAACTGTTCGGTTTTGGGCTGATTGATAAAACCAAAATTGAGCAACCCCTGCAAGAAACCGGTCAGCAATGTGTTTTCTACTAAGCTCATTTCTGGCACGGCACCGCGACCCAGTCGCTCCTCTGGAACAAATCCCAGTCCCAGCTCGCGACGCTTGCGCGGGTCTAATAAACCGACGCCAAGCCCTGCAAACTTTACCGGGTCACTGCTATCCAGTAAATGTTCACCGGAGAGCGCCGCCAGTAATTCTTCCTGACCATTACCTGCGACCCCGGCGATGCCGAGAATTTCACCGCGACGAACACTAAAGTTGACCTTCTTGAGACTAGTGCCAAATGGGTCTTCACTGCTGTTGGTCAAGTCCTGAACCGCTAGAAATACTTCAGTGCCTGTGGCTTTGGGGTAGTTACTGCTGATCGGGGTGTCCACACCTACCATAAGTTGTGCCATTTTAGTGGCACCAGCCTCTGCAGGTACACAATCTCCTGTAACTTTACCCCCTCGTAAAATAGTGGCGTTATGGCAAAGAGCCTGAACTTCTTTTAACTTGTGCGAGATAAATAAGATACTGCAGCCATCCGTCGCTAACTGTCTCAAAGTGACAAACAGCGTTTCAACTTCCTGGGGGGTTAAAACTGAGGTGGGCTCATCTAGGATAAGTAATTTAATGTCCTGGACTAAACAGCGCACTATCTCCACCCGCTGTCGCTCACCGACACTCAGCGAGTGTATGTGTCGATCGGGGTTGAGCTCCATGCCATATTGTTTAGAGACAGTGCTGATTTTTTTCGCCAGCAACTGTAGATCACCAGCTTCATCTCCCAGCGCCAGAGCGATGTTCTCAGTGACGGTTAACGTCTCAAACAGTGAGAAGTGCTGAAATACCATACCTATGCCCATTTTTCTGGCCATAGATGGATCTTTAATCTCGACGCGCGATCCCTGCCAGATTATTTCTCCGGCATCGGGTTTAGTCACACCGTAGATCATTTTCATCAAGGTGCTTTTACCGGCACCGTTTTCACCGAGTAAAGCGTGGATTTCCCCCGCCGCTATTTCCAGGTCTACCTGGTCGTTGGCGAGACAGCCGGGGTACTGTTTGGTGATGCCCTTTAACTGTAACCGCAATTGGCCACTAAGGGTGGCAGAGACTTGCCTGTTCATCTTAGTTGTGTCCTCGTATTTCAAGAAGTAGTGCTGAGCCATGAATGGTGATACTTCTTGCTGAACTAGCATTTGCCGAGACTGCAAAATGCTGCAGTTGGGCGAAATCAGATAGTTCGATATTTATTATTTTTTTTACACAAGCTAAGAATTTATAAAAAAGCTGACTCAAAAGACAGGTTTTTTTTACTTATTTATAATATTACAACTAATTTACAGCCAATTAATGAAGATAAATGGGCTATATTTACGGTAATTTTCTTAAAAAGTGTCGTTTAAATAAGCCATGGCACAGCTTCAAAAAAGTTGCCGAATACTAGCATGAATACTGAGATTTCTGGAATGGGTTGAGCCGGGAAACTGTTCATTTTAAGAGCCGGACATGTTTGAAAACTTAAGCTCAATAGCTTGCTGTAAGGGTACAATTTGTAGGTCTACTGTTTGACTATCAAAAGCCCGCAGCGAAGAGCATTTGTCTGATATACCCAGAGCGCAAGAACCCGTCAGAAAATTGTTACTGTCTGCGTTCCTGTGCTCTGAGTTAATCGTAAATTAGATTCGCCCTTTAGTTAACTTAGTCGGATCTAATAGCTGCTAGGATCGCCAGCTTAAAGTCCACCCTTAGTTAATTTAGCCGGATCTAACAGCTGCTCGAGCTCAGCGCGGGAAATATTTGTCTGCTGTTCAGCGACATCGAGGACCGCACGCCCCTCTTTATAAGCCTGTTTGGCGATAGCGGCGGCTTTCTCATAACCGATGATAGGGTTCAGCGCGGTAACTAAAATGGGGTTGCGCGCCAGCACCGACTGCAAAGCTGCTTCATTGACAGTAAATGTAGCAATCGCCTTATCTGCCAACAAGTGGCTGACATTTCCAAGCAATTCTATACTGCTGAGCAAATTATTGGCGATCAATGGCAGCATCACATTTAATTCAAAATTCCCCGATTGCCCTGCCACTGTGATGGCACTGTCGTTGCCTATCACTTGTGCAGCCACCATAGCGGTCGCTTCGGGGATTACCGGATTGACTTTACCGGGCATAATAGAAGAGCCAGGTTGCAACGCCTCTAAGGCTATTTCCCCTAAACCGGCCAGTGGTCCCGAGTTCATCCAGCGCAAATCATTGGCGATTTTTAGCAGTGACACCGCCACTGTTTTCAACTGTCCCGAGACAGAAACCGCTATATCTTGAGTGCCGATATGAGTAAACAAATTCACTGCCGGAGTAAATTCAACCCCGCTCAAACGGCTTATATGTTTAGAAAATTGGCTGCTAAACTGAGGGTGGGCGTTAATACCGGTACCTACTGCTGTTCCCCCTTGAGCTAAAGTTTGCAGGACACTCTGGTTGGCTTCAAGTACCGTAATATTTTGCTCTATCTGTCCACTCCAGCTCAACAGGCTCTGGCTCATACGCACCGGCATCGCATCCATTAGATGAGTGCGGCCGGTTTTAATATGGTGATCGACACTGGCTGCTTTGTCCTTAATTACTGCCGATAAGTGGCGCAGAGCCGGTAGTAACCTTTTATTTAGTGCTAGCGAGGCGCTGATGTGGATGGCACTGGGAATAATGTCATTGCTACTCTGGCCGTAGTTAACATGATCATTGGCTGACACTTTACTTTTATGCCGCTTACTGGCCAGAGTCGATAGGACTTCATTGGCATTCATATTAGAGCTGGTGCCTGAACCTGTCTGGTATACGTCAACCGGAAAATGGCGCATCATCTGTTCATCTGCAAGTAACTCTTCTACAGATGCAACGATCGCCTGCGCCATTTGTGCAGTGATCAAGCCCAATTCTGCATTGGCGGATGCCGCTGCGGATTTGGCCAGTAATAGCGCTTCAATAAAGGCTTTGGGCATTCGCTGGCCACTGACTGGAAAATTGTTCACCGCTCTTTGCGTCTGTGCCGCGTATAAAGCTGCACTGGGAACGGCCAGATCACCCATGCTATCGCGCTCGATTCGAGTCTTCATCATAAATCCTTAGATTGCGTTTATTTAAATATATGCCAAGGGGGCAAAAATTAAAGTTTTCTAGCCCATTAAAATGCTTAACTCAGTGCATATTGGAAATAGTGACTCGTTACTCTCAGCTCATATTGCAATTTACCCAGTTGCTCTTTTTGCTGGTAGCTGACAACTAGCCGCTGCAAATTGCTCAGAGGATTACAAATGTTGTCCAGGCAGGTAAATCGCCAGTGTTTAACGATTCAGTCATCGGCGAAAGTATCCAGCAGTAATTTAAATTGGGCTATATACAGCGACCAGCGCAACTCCTGCCGGTAATCCAACTGTACTTCTTCCATGCTCAGCCACAGAGCGATAAGGCTGGGATTATCAGCCTCCAGCCCCTGGCGGATTTTACGTCTTAAGCTGTTAATTGCAGGATCTTGAATATGAAAAGAGGGGAAACACTGACACATGAAAGCCACTAATTGATAATGATATACAATCTCATTATTAATTAGTGGCTGAATGCTGTCAATATCTGTCTACCCTTTAGTAGCTATTGATTAGCACTAATTGATTAATAAACATTTTGTTACAGCAATAATAGCGCCGCTTCAAAGAGCATTTTTATCGCCAATACAGTCAATATAACCGTTAGGGCATGCTGAAAATATTGTTGTGGTAATCGCTGCAGTATCGCCCTGCCACT
The DNA here is from genome assembly GCA_000416315.1 of Osedax symbiont Rs2. Taxonomy (GTDB): domain Bacteria; phylum Pseudomonadota; class Gammaproteobacteria; order Pseudomonadales; family Balneatricaceae; genus Rs1. Next base: position 19,595 of record ASZI01000219.1, read on the forward strand.
GTAAGTGCCGATGAAGCCGGTTACCAACATCATCAGTAAAAACACCGCCCACTCTTTAAACTGAAATCCAAGTGCACTGAAAATAATAATTTTTAAGCCGTGCTGGACTATCATCAAAGCCCCGTGGGTGGCTGATATTTGTTGAGACAACATTTGCTTACGTGGCAATAATGCCATCGCCAAAGGTCCAGTAGCACCGATAAACATAGTACTAAATGTAATCAATGCTCCACCGATGAGTTGACTGAGTTTCCCCTGCTTAATCGCTTTAGGCTTGGGCCCCCAGACTATATAGAGAATGAACGTACCGACTATCGCCAGCAGTATACCCTCGGGCAGAGCGACCACATACTGACCACCAAGTATTGCTCCTAACACTGCTCCGATTGAAAAATAGCCAATAATTGGCCAGCCAATGTGCTTGCGCAACAACAGCGCCCGACTGCAATTACTGCCCGCCTGAATGACGCCGTGAACGGGAATAACGATGGCAACCGGCAGAAAATTAACCAGCAAGGCCAGCATAATAACCCCGCCACCCAAGCCAAATGCAGCGGTCAACGCAGAGGTAAATAGTGAGGATACAAGCAATATGATACTGCTCTCAACAGTCAGTATTTGCGGCCACAGACCCGCTTCAATCATCCAAGCTAACATTAGAATTCCAATAACCGATGCGAATGCGCAACCGGGAGGATGGTATACCCTTTATCGGTCCTTAACTAGCCGCACTGTGCTGTTATAGCTTGGCAATAGCCTGATCGGCTAATAATCAGCTATTGATCTCTGTTATAAGCTAGTTTATACAAGTAGCTGCAAATATTTCAGTGCGACACTTTAATCAACAGGGATACGACATGACAGATACACTGACGGCGAATTATCAGGCGGATTACATCATTATCGGTGCAGGTACCGCCGGGTGTGTATTGGCTAAACGGCTATCAGAAAACCCTGACAAGACAGTATTGCTAATAGAAGCGGGGGGTAAAGATAACTATCCCTGGATAAAAATCCCCATAGGTTATCTGTTCACGATGAATAACCCAAAAACAGATTGGTGCTTTAAAACCCAACCCGATCAGGGGCTAAATGGTCGCGCACTGAATTACCCCAGGGGCAAAACGTTGGGCGGCTGCTCCTCGATAAACGGCATGATTTATATGCGCGGCCAGGCACAAGATTATGATCACTGGCGAGATTTGGGCAATCAGGGCTGGGGTTGGGATCAAGTACTTCCCTACTTCAAAAAATCCGAAGATCACTATTGCGGCAATAACGAAAACCACGCCAGCGGAGGTGAGTGGCGGGGAGAAAAAAAACGGCTCTCCTGGCCCATTCTGGATACTGTAATGCAGGCTGCTGATGAAGTTGGCATAGGTACAACCGAAGATTATAACAGTGGTGATAATCAAGGCTTTTGTTATTTCGAGGTCAATCAGAAGAGCGGTCGTCGCTGGTCCAGCGCCGATGCTTTCTTACACCCTATAATGCACCGTCCGAACTTGAAGGTAATGACCCATACTCAGGCGACCCATCTGCAACTCATCGATAAAAAAGTGCTCGGTGTGCACTTGTTAGAGGGCAGCGATCTCGCTCTGGCTAAAGCTAGCTATGCCAGTGCTCGCTGCGAAGTGCTTCTCACCGCCGGTGCCATTGCCTCTCCAATGTTACTGCAGCGATCCGGGATCGCGGCCAAATCTCTATTGGATTCTCTGGATATAGAGCAGCAACACGAGTTACCTGGAGTGGGTGAGAATCTGCAAGATCACTTGCAAGTACGGATGGTGTTTAAATTGGACAATGCCAGTACTTTAAACGAGCAGGCCAACAGCATTGTTGGCAAGGCAAAAATGGCACTGCAGTACGCTTGGTCTCGCAGTGGACCGCTGTCTATGGCACCTAGTCAAATGGGCGGATTCGCTAAAAGCGCAGCAACTTACAGTTCAGCCAACATCGAATACCACATTCAACCTTTGAGCTGCGACAAACTCGGAGAGCCATTGGACAACTTTCCCGCCATTACCGCATCAGTATGCAATTTACGGCCAAAAAGTCGCGGCTACGTACATTTAAGTAATAAAGAGGCGTCTGCCACGCCGATAATCAAAGCCAATTATTTATCCCATCCAGAAGACCAACAAGTCGCTATAGATTCATTAAAGCTCACTCGTCGCCTTTTTGCGGCGAACACATTAGCCCCCTTTAACCCACGAGAATATAAACCGGGTAAAGCAATTGTCACCGATCAACAGCTACTTGTGGCAGCCGGGGATTTAGGTACTACTATTTTCCATCCAGTGGGCACTTGTAAAATGGGTAGCGATGAAATGGCTGTAGTGGACGACAAATTACAAGTACGAGGTTTAACCGGTTTAAGAGTTGTAGATGCCTCAATCATGCCGACTATTACCTCCGGAAATACTTGCTCACCGGTTATTATGATCGCTGAGAAAGCTGCAGATATGATCATAGATGCACAGCAGTTGCACAATCAACAGACTGTTGATATTTAAGGCTCTGTGAAGGGACAGGCAGTAGCTAGGGCAGCTAACATCACAAGCAATGAGAATCGTTTGCATTTAAGAACGTATTGCATTAACATCTGTTTCAGTTTAGATGTCTGTACTACTGAATGATGAAGACTAAGGAAATTGCTATGCGTGTTAACAAAAAATATACACCGACAACCTACCCTATTGCTGTCTGCGCCGCTGCACTGCTACTTTGCCTGGTCTTTTTACCGCTAGTGAATCTTTAGCCAAGCACCTTTTGCTGCATCTGTATGCAAGCAGCAAAAATCCATTACGCATAGCGACTTAATAAGATTTTTGCTGCTAGAATAGCCTCTCACTACCGACTTTAACAACCTGGCTGTTGCATGCGTCTAATCTATATTATTCTACTAATAGTTAGCTCTGAGCTTCAGGGCGCGGTTAAGGCGAGTGTCGATAGAGTTAAAGCTAGCTATGGGCAAACCATTCAATTAAATATTAGCTCTGATAATGCCCTGGGAAAATCGCCAAATTTAACTTTATTGAAACGCTCTTTTAAAGTCATAGGTAGCAGCAAAGTTAGTCGACCCTACATTAAAAATAGCCAACGCAGTCAGAAAACTTTATGGTTTTTCATTTTAAAACCTAAGAGATCTGGTAATTTAACTATTCCGGCGATTAACATAAACGGGGAAAAAACCAGCCCAATCAGAATTAGTGTAACAGGCCGGCAAACCCGTACCAGCAGTAGCGAGAAATTAACTCGCAGCAAACCAGTAATAAGTCATGACATTATCGTCAAAGCCACTATCAATAAAAACAAGCTCTACCCGAACGAAATATTAGTCTATCAACTCAGTGTCGATTACCCCGATAAGAGTAGCGCTGATTTCCAGGTGAAGGCACCTTTCATCGCCGGTGCGATCATTCTACCACTGGCCCAGCCCAGCTATAGCAAACACAAAGTTCGCAGTAAAAACAGGACGCTGCGAACTCAGAGCTTTGCAATCTTTAGCGAAAAGGTCGCCTATTACCAGATAGAGCCAGCCGCCATTAGTTTCAGCGATAAAAGTAATGGCGATAAAACCCAGCAAGTAACTTTAAAGGCCAATAACTTACATTTTGAAATCACCCCCAAAGCCAATCACAACAGCCTCGGCTACTGGCTGCCTAGTCGTAAAATTAAGCTCAGTGATAGCTGGCAACTACCGCAACAAATACAAGTCGGAGATAGCATAACCAGGACCATAGAACTAAGCGCTCAAGGTATCAATGCAGATATTTTGCCGCTGATGAGTGCTTTAACTCATAAGAACGTGCAAATAAAGTTACTGGATGTCAGTATTCAAAATTCTATAGAAGATGGAGTACTGCTAGCAATAAGGCGGGAAAAAGTCTCTATGACTTTCACTAAAGCCGGTAATGTCAGTCTTGCACCGCTAGATATTCACTGGTGGAATACTGATGTAGACCAGGCCAGGATCGCTTCTGTGAACGCAAAATCCTTTCTTGTGACAGCCCCCAGTGTAGAGCTGGACTCTCAAATGGACAGCAATAGCCTTGTAACTGGCAAGCTTAGCGGGAAAACTCAATTAGCCTCAGTAAGCACCCAGGCACGGCAAGTTGTCAGCCAAGGCTCTGTTAACGGCAAATCATGGTTATCCTCAGGTCAATTAAACTGGATAATCTTGGTTTTGTTTACTCTTTTAGTCACAAGTACTAGCGGCTGGCTCTATAGTTCACGTAAAAATAAAAAATAAAAAATTTTTTATCCACATTGCCGATAAATTTTTATACCCACCTCAAACAGAGTTAACGGCTGCTATTCAATCAGCCGAAAGACACTCTTAATCAGCAATTTAAAGTCTACCGTTCTTATTATATAAGTTTATTTTCAGTGGCTTACAACAAATCAATAAAATGAATGATCTCCAGCTAATGCAATTCTCTGCTATATAAAAAAGTTATATAAAATTCGGTTTACTTATACAAAAAAACGAATTAGTCATTTAACACACACAGTTACCCACAGTTAACCAATATAAGTCTCAATAGCATTCAAATAAAAATCAAAAATAAATGAGAATTTTTTTTGAGAGTAAAAAGCTGCAGCTCAATACCCTTGTGCATAACTATTGATTTTATACACAGGCTGTTATGCTGTATTTACAGATGTTCCACGGGAGATATACAGAGGTTTATCCACTATCCACAATTTATTCACTAGATACCCCGTAATTTATTCACATTCGAATAGAATCTGCTATCATCAATTTCCGCGAAAAAAGTTTCATGTGAGTAACTTGTCGAAAAGTACCCATGCCGCTGAGGATAAAAATGTGGATAAGCTTAGTCTTGTATAAGTCGCTACTTTATACACAGAATCAGCCGAGCATAATCACTGTGTATAAGCAGGAAAGCTCTGTAGTTTAAAACCATCCATCTTTATGTTTTATAAGTGTAATATCTACTTACTAACATAAATAGCCGCCCTTAATAACAATAACAATAACAATCTTATATATATATTCTTAAGTAATATTACTTATTAAAGAGATAAATCTAGTTGGTTAAAATCCGTACATTTCTAATTCGAATTCAAAACTGTATACTCCTGCTTCGAAAATCATCAAACAAAAATTTTCACCAGATATGTATTTTGGTTAACAAAAAAAGAGAGGCTTGCTAAGTGGATTATCCTGATCAATTTGACGTCATTATCATCGGTGGTGGTCATGCAGGTACTGAGGCCGCATTAGCGTCAGCTCGAAAAGGTGCAAAAACTTTACTTTTGACCCATAACATTGAAACCTTAGGTCAGATGTCATGTAATCCGGCAATCGGTGGAATTGGCAAATCTCATTTGGTCAAAGAAATTGATGCACTCGATGGTGCTATGGCAAAAGCCACAGACCTCGCAGGTATTCAATTTAGAGTATTGAACTCTAGAAAAGGCCCTGCAGTGAGAGCTACCAGGGCACAGGCTGATCGCATTCTCTATAAAGCTGCTATTCGCCATATCCTGGAAAACCAAGAAAATCTGGTAATTTTTCAGCAAGGTGCGGATGATTTAATCATTGAACAGGATTGCATTAAGGGCGTAATCACCCAGACAGGGATTAAGTTCAGAGCAGAATCAGTTGTATTAACTGCCGGTACTTTCCTAGCCGGACTGATACACATAGGTTTAGCAAATTACTCTGGTGGTCGTGCCGGAGATCCAGCATCTATGACCTTAGCCAAACGTTTGCATGAAATGCCTTTTCGTATCGACAGATTAAAAACAGGTACACCACCACGTATTGATGCCCGCTCAGTCGACTTTGCAAAAATGCAAGAACAACCAGGGGACACACCGGTACCGGTCATGTCTTACATGGGAAATCTGGCTCAGCATCCGCGTCAAATAAGTTGCTATATTACTCACACTAATGAACGCACCCACGACATACTTCGCACCGGCTTAGATCGCTCCCCGTTATATACAGGAGTTATCGAAGGTGAAGGTCCCAGGTACTGCCCATCAGTAGAAGACAAAATAATGCGTTTTGCCGACAAAACTTCTCATCAAGTTTTTGTCGAGCCGGAGGGATTAACGACTCACGAGCTTTATCCAAACGGTATATCAACCAGTTTGCCTTTTGATATTCAGCTGCAGGCGGTTCGCTCTATTTTAGGATTTGAACATGCACATATCACCAGAGCCGGATATGCGATTGAATACGATTATTTTAATCCGCAAGATCTGAAACACACTTTGGAGACAAAGTTCATCAATGGTCTGTATTTCGCGGGACAAATTAACGGTACTACTGGCTATGAAGAAGCGGCAGCACAGGGGCTTTTAGCGGGAATTAACGCCGCAGCACGCGCACTGGAGCAAGATCAATGGTATCCGCGAAGAGACGAAGCATATATTGGGGTCTTAGTAGATGATCTTATTACCCACGGCACGTCAGAACCTTACCGTATGTTTACCTCTCGTGCGGAGTATCGATTAATTTTACGCGAAGATAATGCCGATTTACGTCTGACTGAAATAGGCTACAAGTTAGGAGTTGTCAGTGAACAGCGCTGGCAGGCTTTTTCGCTTAAAAAGGCGGCGATTGAGGCGGAAAATCAACGTTTAAAAAGTACCTGGATCCAGCCGGGTACAGAACAGGCGGCAATTATAGATAAAATGTTTAGCACGCCAATGAGCCGGGAGTATTCGCTGGCGGACTTAATCAAACGTCCTGAATTGAAATACGATGATGTGGCGGGATTAAAAGGACAGCCAGTTAGCAATCTGCAAGTCAAAGAACAAGTCGAGATAGCGTTCAAATACTCAGGTTACATCGACAGACAGAAAACTGATATCGAACAGATGCGACGCCAGGAAAATACTAAACTCCCCGATGACTTTGACTACGAGAATATCAGTGGTTTATCCAATGAATTAAAAAGCAAATTGCTGGCTAATAGGCCTGAAAATATTGCCCAGGCCGGGCGTATTCAAGGCATGACTCCGGCGGCAATTTCGCTGTTGTTGGTGTATATAAAGAAACACAAAATGTTGGCAAAATCGAAGCAACAAGAATGAGATTGTAGAGCAATCTAGGGTTATCAGCTCTTGGAAAAAGCTTGTTACCAACAGGCAAAAATAAATTCAAGGCTGTGGGTAAATAGTTATCTACAGCCTTTTTTAACAACTGAACAGTGAACAAAAGGTAACTGGCTAATGTCAGATCTGCAGTATCAAAACTTGTTGAGCAAGCAAATAAAATTATTAAACTTAGAGCTAGATCAGCAAGTCATTTCTCAACTATTGGCTTATCACGCACTGCTTGTAAAATGGAACAGAACTTACAACTTAACAGCAATTCGTGATCCTCTGCAGATGATCAGCCGACATTTAATTGACAGTTTAAGTATATTGTCATTTATCGATCAGCTGGGTTGTAAAACAATTGTTGACGTTGGCAGTGGCCCGGGATTACCGGGAATTATTTTGGCCATTTGCAGACCGGAGTTGACCGTTACCAGCATTGATAGTAATGGTAAAAAAACCCGTTTTCAGACCCAGGTTAAAATAGAGTTGGGACTCGCTAACTTGAGCATTATTCGCGGTCGTGCAGAAGACTGCAGTGCAGAGCCGTTTGATGCGGTAATCTCCAGAGCCTTTGCCTCAATCGCCGATATGCTAAAGTGGACAGATCAGCTCTGTGCTAAAGATGGAGTGTTTCTGGCGATGAAAGGTTTGATTTCTGCCCAAGAGATATCGCAACTGCCTGAAGGATATGCTCTAATTGCCAGTCATGTATTAAAAGTGCCAAATGAAGATGGCGCTCGTCATTTGATGGAAATAAGGAGAGCTTAAGCGTGGCTAAAATACTGACAATCACAAATCAAAAAGGTGGCGTTGGTAAAACTACGACTTGTGTAAACTTATCTGCATCTTTAGCAGCAACCAAGAAACGGGTTCTATTAGTTGACTTAGATCCTCAAGGCAACGCCACCATGGGCAGCGGTGTCGATAAATACAATTTAGAAAACTCTGCTTACGAGATATTAACCGGCAAGGCCAAAGTCGAAGATTCAATAGTGCGAAGTGCTGAATCGGGCTACGACGTAATAGGCTCAAACGGTGATTTGACTGCAGCAGAAGTGGAACTGTTGGAACTGCCAAGACGTGAGTTTCGTCTGAAAATGGCGCTGATGCCAATTAAAGATAACTACGATTACATCTTGATCGATAACCCTCCCTCTCTGAACCTGCTGACTGTCAATGCCCTGGCATCATCCAGTGGGGTGATCATTCCAATGCAGTGTGAATATTATGCGCTGGAGGGAATTAGCTCTCTGATCGGTACTATTGAGAAGATTAATGCGCGGTTAAATCCGTCATTAAAAATTGAGGGCATTTTACGGACAATGTATGACCCGCGCATGACTTTAACTAAAGATGTCTCCAATCATTTGATTGAATATTTTGGTGATAAGGTTTACCGCACTATTATTCCGCGTAACATCCGCTTAGCCGAGGCACCATCGCATGGTTTGCCGGCACTGATATACGACAAAAACTCACGTGGCGCACTGGCCTATCTGGCACTTGCTGGTGAACTCAGTAGGAAGACCGAGCAGGAACTAAAACTGCAACGTGACCAAGAACAAGCGGAACAAGAGTGATCTTCGCCCGACTAAGGAAATAAATAATGGCTAAAAAAAGAGGTTTAGGCCGCGGTTTAGATGCACTGTTGTCAAGCACCCATTTAGAAGATCAAATTGGCGCAGATTTGGCAGCGGGGGGATCGGCAAATCAGCAGCTAGCAGTCGATGGTTATATGCAGCTACAGCTGGATAAAATTCAGCGCGGTAAGTATCAGCCGCGTCGGGACTTAGAGCCTCAGGCCTTAGAAGATCTGGCTAATTCAATCAGGGCTCAGGGAGTGATGCAACCTATCATCATTCGTCCGGTCAACGATGATATGTACGAAATTATTGCCGGTGAGCGTCGCTGGCAGGCCAGTCAACTGGCGGGGTTAGATAGCATACCGGGAATTGTCAAAGATGTCAGCGATGAAGCCGCTATTGCCATGGCACTGATTGAAAACATCCAACGTGAAAATCTAAATGCTATGGAAGAGGCAATCGCCTTAAAGCGTCTTCAGGATGAATTCGAGTTAACCCAACAAGAAGTCGCCGACGCTGTGGGAAAATCCCGATCCGCAGTCACCAATTTATTGCGTTTAACAAAATTAACTGACGATGTGCGCAAGTTATTGGAATACGGTGATATTGATATGGGCCACGCCAGAGCACTACTGGGCCTGGATGGAGAATTACAAATAGAAGTTGCCAGGGATGTCGCCGCTAAAGGCATGTCGGTTAGGCAGACGGAAGAGTTAGTGCGAAAATGGCAGGCTGGAGAGTTACCTAAACAGGCCGTGGTGAAAGTACCAGTAGATGTTAATTTGCAGAAGATATCTAGTCAGTTGGCTAGTAGATTGTCCGCAAAAGTTGATATTAAACAAAATGCTAAAGGTAGCGGGAAAATCACCATTGCCTTTGATAATGCCGAGAAATTAGAGGCGATACTGGCTTCTTTGTAACGGCAAATTAGCCGACTTAATCAATACAGACAAGCGAATAAAACAGTCGGAAATAGCCGACTGTTATTTTAAGCACTAGTTGTTAGCTCTGTGTAATATCATTGTTAGAACGAATCCTAGTAGCGACACTCTTTTATGGCTGCAAATACTTGGTTTTGCTGAGGGAAAACCAGAAAAACAGCTGTTTTAGCAAAATCACCATAGATTTAGTTGAGTATGCACCGACAACCCCATATAATCGCCCCCTAATTTGAGACTGTGCGCAAAAAACAAAAAAATGAGAGTAAAGAGCGCTAATAATGCTAAAAACTAGCCGTAAAACTCGAGGTCATACTCAAGTTGTACGACAAAAAACACTCAAAATTCTTTTTGTTCAATTAGTTGCGATATGTTGTGTTGCCTTATTGCTGAGTATTAAGTCATGGGTAATAGCTTATTCTGCCCTGTTAGGTGGGCTTGTATACTTGCTGCCCTATGCTTATCTGGCAAACCGCATATTAACTAAACGTCGCAGAGCAGATACAGAAAATACGCCGAACCGGGCCTTAGCAGAATTATATATTGGCCAAATATGGAAAATGGTAATCACTGCAATGTTATTTGCGCTGGTTTTTGTTCTAGTGAAACCGCTGAGCCCCTTTTCCCTATTTGGCACTTACATCGCAATCCAGGCACTGGGCTGGTGGTTGCAGATGAGAGCTGATAAACGTTTCATAAAACTTTAATCTAACTGCAGTGTAAAACTCAGTTTAGATTCAACAAGAGAGATAACAATGGCGACGGAATTAATGACTTCCAAGTCCTATATATCGCATCACTTAACCAATTTAACCTTTGGTAAATTGCCAGAGGGAACTACCAGGTACGACGGTACTATTGTTGGTGATGGCGGCGTTTGGACTTTTGCTCATAGCAGTGCAACTGTGAATGAAGCGGCGACAATGGGCTTTTGGGCAATTAACGTTGATACGATGTTTTGGTCGATTGCACTGGGAATACTGTTTTTGTGGTTATTCCGTAAAGTGGCAGTCAATGCGACTTCCGGCGTTCCCGGTAAAATGCAAAATTTTGTTGAAAGCATCGTCGACTTTGTTGAAGATAACGTCAACAGTATCTTCAGCCACAAAAATGCCTTAATAGCACCCTTGGCCCTGACAATATTTGTCTGGGTATTCCTGATGAACTTAATGGATTTAGTCCCTGTCGACTGGATTCCATACATAGCATCACAGATGGGCATCCCCTATATGAAGGTAGTACCTTCAACCGATATTAATGCGACTTTGGGTATGGCTCTGGCCGTTTTTGCCCTGATTATTTACTACAGCATTAAAATGAAAGGTGTAGGTGGCTTTATGGCAGAGCTGTCACTACAACCTCTGGGAAAATGGTTATTACCATTTAACTTATTCCTGGAAATCGTTGGGTTGATCGCTAAGCCGATATCATTGGCACTACGATTATTTGGTAACATGTACGCAGGTGAGATGGTTTTCATCCTGATCGCACTATTACCGTTCTGGGCTCAGTGGGTACTTTCAGTTCCCTGGGCAATATTCCATATTCTGATTATTACGTTACAAGCGTTCATCTTCATGGTGTTGACTATCGTCTACCTCGCCATGGCGCATGAAGAGCACTAACGTCGTAATTGAATGTTTTTTTAAACTTTAAATTTTAACTTAGAAATCGGAGATAAACTGATGGAATTAGCAAGTGCAATTTTGTACATCGCTGGCGCATTAATGCTCGGTCTTGGCGCAGTTGGTGCGGCAATCGGCGTTGGTATTTTAGGTGGTAAATTTTTGGAAGGCGCTGCGCGTCAACCTGAATTGATTCCTATGCTACGTACACAATTCTTCATCGTAATGGGTCTAGTAGATGCTGTACCTATGATCGGTGTAGGTCTTGGTATGTACGTACTGTTCGCAGTAGCTTAAGTAGCACCCTACTTTTTAGATAACTACTTAATTAACTACGAGAGGTAATGGCGTGAATATTAATCTAACCATTATTGGTCAGATCATTGCATTCTTCTTCTTCGTTGTATTTTGTATGAAATACGTGTGGCCGCCAATTACGGCAGCCTTGGAAGAGCGCAAGAAGAAGATCGCTGAAGGTCTGGACGCTGCTGACCGTGCAGAGCGCGATTTGCTTGCGGCTAAAGAACAAGCCGAAGCAGATATGCAGGACAGCAAAGAGCAGTCAGCCGCCATCATCGAACAGGCTAATAAGCGGGCGAGCCAAATAGTCGACGAAGCCAAAGAAGCTGCAACTGCGGAAGCAGAACGCATTAAGCTAGCAGCTCAAGCGGATATCGAACAGGAAGTTAACCGTGCTAAAGAAACTCTTCGCACCCAAGTTGCTGTATTAGCAATAGCCGGCGCTGAAAAGATTCTTGAAGCATCTGTTGACGAAGCAGCCCACGCTAAGCTAGTTGATAAACTAGCGGCGGAGCTTTAAGCGAGGTTTACGATGGCTGAACTCAATACAGTAGCTCGTCCATATACTAAAGCCGTTTTTGAATTTGCCCGCGATGCCGGCACTGTCGAAAATTGGTCTGCAGCACTTCAAGAAGCCGCACAAGTTGCTGGCGATTCTGTGATGCAAAGTATTTTGGGCAATCCTGCACTGACCAGTGAACAAAAGGCAGACGCGGTAATTACTGTGCTGGCAGACTTGGATGACAGTGGTAAAAACTTCATCCGTCTACTGGCAGAGAATCATCGTCTGGCTTTAATTCCAGAGATCTCCGTGCAGTTTGAGCAGCTCAAAGCAAACCAGGAGTCAAACGTTGAAATCGACGTGACTACTGCCTATGAGCTTAATGAGCAACAGCAACAAAAATTAACTCAGGCGCTCAGCGCTAAACTAGGTCGTGAAGTATCACTGACATCTACAATAGACAAGTCTATTTTAGGTGGCGTTGTTATTCGCACCCAAGACCTAGTTATCGACGGTTCAGTTCGTGCACGTATTGCGAAACTGGCCGAAGTATTGAATTCCTGAGTATCGAGGAATAACCATGCAGCAACTGAATCCATCTGAGATCAGCGAGATCCTCAAGAAACGCATCGAAAAGCTGGATGTGTCTTCACAGGCAAAAAATGAAGGCACAATCGTCAGCGTAGCCGATGGCATCATCTTGATCCACGGTCTTGCGGATGTAATGTACGGGGAAATGATTGAATTCCCTGGCGGCGTATACGGTATGGCACTCAACCTTGAGCGCGATGCAGTAGGCGCGGGAGTCCTTGGCGACTACCAACAATTAGTAGAGGGAATGACGGCCCGTTGTACTGGCCGTATCCTGGAAGTACCAGTCGGCCCTGAATTGCGTGGCCGCGTAGTCGATGCCCTAGGTAACCCAATCGACGGTAAAGGTCCAATTGAAGCTAAATTGACCGATGCTGTTGAAAAAGTGGCACCTGGCGTTATCGAACGTCAATCTGTTGATCAGCCTATTCAAACAGGTCTGAAAGCAATTGATGCGATGGTACCTGTTGGTCGTGGACAGCGCGAGCTGATCATCGGCGATCGACAGATCGGTAAGACAGCTATCGCTATCGATGCGATCATCAACCAAAAAGGCAAGGGCATTACTTGTGTCTATGTCGCGGTTGGTCAGAAGCAGTCTACAATTGCCAACGTAGTACGTAAATTAGAAGAACACGGCGCAATGGAACACACTATTGTAGTAGCCGCTGGCGCTTCAGATCCTGCAGCGATGCAGTTCTTAGCTCCATACGCAGGCTGTTCAATGGGTGAGTATTTCCGTGACCGCGGTGAAGACGCACTGATTGTATATGATGATCTGACCAAGCAAGCTTGGGCTTATCGTCAAATATCACTATTGTTGCGCCGTCCACCTGGACGTGAAGCATACCCTGGTGATGTATTCTATCTCCACTCGCGTCTATTAGAACGCTCAGCTCGTGTAAATGCGGATTACGTTGAGAAGTTCACCAACGGTGAAGTGAAAGGTAAAACCGGTTCTTTGACAGCTCTACCTATCATCGAAACACAAGGTGGTGACGTATCAGCATTCGTTCCTACCAACGTAATTTCGATCACTGATGGTCAGATCTTCCTGGAAACTGATTTATACAACGCTGGTATTCGCCCTGCGATAAATGCCGGTCTCTCTGTATCACGTGTTGGTGGTGCAGCGCAGACTAAAATCATCAAGAAACTTGGTGGTGGTATTCGTCTGGCATTGGCACAGTACCGTGAATTGGCGGCATTCGCCCAGTTCGCATCAGATCTTGATGACGTGACTCGTGCACAACTAGAGCACGGTCAATCTGTTACTGAGTTAATGAAGCAGAAGCAGTACTCACCGATGACTGTTGCAGAGATGGGTCTAAGTTTGTTTGCAGCTAACGAAGGTTTCCTCAAGGAAATTCCGATCAGTAAGATCGGTGACTTCGAAGCGGCATTGATTTCGTTCTTCAACAGCGATTACGCTGATGTTATGGACAAAATCAATGTTAGCGGCGCATACAACGATGAGATCGCTGCAACTTTCAAAGCGGGTATTGAGAAGTTTAAGTCAACTAGTACTTGGTAATCGCAGCTTAACAGCGCACCTGCACAGCTTTAATGTGCAGGTAAATTACTGAGTTCAGTTACTTAAATAACATAGGCGGAATAGCTATGGCAGTCGGAAAAGAGATAAAAACGCAAATTGCGAGTATTGGTAGCACACGTAAAATTACTAGCGCCATGGAAATGGTTGCTGCAAGTAAGATGCGTAAGGCACAAGATCGCATGCAATCTTCCCGTCCGTACGCTCGAAGTATCCGTGGTGTTATTCAGCATTTGTCTAAATCAAATCCTGAATACAAGCATTTGTACATGCAAGAGCGCGAAGTTAAACGGGTAGGCTACATTGTAGTTTCCTCGGATCGCGGTCTCTGTGGCGGCTTAAACGGTAATTTGTTTAAGACCACTATTAAAAGCATGAAAGAATATAACGATGCCGGTGTCGAAATAGACATCTGTGCACTGGGAGCTAAATCCGCAGCTTTTTTCAAAAGCTTCGGTGGTAATGTGGTTGCAGCGAAAGCGCAAATGGGCGACAAGCCCGCAGTAGCCGATTTGATCGGTGCTGTTAAAACCATGTTAGATTCCTTTGCAGATGGCAACTTGGACCGTTTGTACATTGTGAGTAACGACTTTGTTAACACAATGACGCAAAGTCCAAGCGTTCAACAAGTGCTGCCACTGAAAGCAGAAGACGACGACAAACTGCTGGACCATTACTGGGATTATATCTATGAACCAGATGCCAAGGAATTGCTTAACAGCCTTCTGACGCGTTTTGTAGAGTCTCAGGTATATCAAGCGGTTATCGAGAACAATGCCTGTGAACAGGCATCTCGCATGATTGCGATGAAGAGCGCCACCGATAATGCTGGCGACTTAATTGATGAACTGCAAATGATATACAACAAGGCCCGTCAAGCGGCGATCACTCAGGAAATTTCTGAGATCGTAAGCGGCGCGTCAGCAGTTTAATAACGGGTTAAACGTTAAAGAGGATCCGAACATGAGTAGCGGACAAATTGTTCAGATAATTGGCGCGGTTGTCGATGTGGAATTCCCACGTGACGGCGTACCAAAAGTGTATGACGCACTGACAGTTGGCAAAACTGGTCTGACATTAGAAGTACAGCAACAGCTTGGTGATGGCATCGTACGTACTATCGCCATGGGTCAAACCGAAGGCGTTAGCCGCGGTTTAGACGTTGAAAATACTGGTGCACCTATCTCAGTACCTGTAGGTACTGCGACACTAGGTCGTATCATGGATGTATTGGGTAATCCAATTGATGATTGTGGCCCTATCGGTGAAGAAGAGCGTATGCCTATTCACCGTAAAGCGCCAACTTATGCCGAGCAAAACGCTTCTGACGACTTGTTAGAGACGGGCATCAAGGTTATCGATTTGATCTGTCCTTTCGCCAAAGGTGGTAAAGTTGGTCTGTTCGGTGGTGCCGGTGTAGGTAAAACTGTAAACATGATGGAGCTTATTCGTAACATCGCGATTGAGCACTCAGGTTTCTCAGTTTTCGCAGGTGTTGGTGAGCGTACTCGTGAGGGTAACGACTTCTACTACGAGATGAAAGAATCCAATGTACTAGACAAAGTATCGCTAGTATATGGCCAGATGAATGAGCCTCCAGGAAACCGTTTACGTGTTGCCCTGACAGGTCTGACCATGGCTGAAAAGTTCCGTGACGAAGGTAATGACGTACTGTTGTTTGTTGACAACATCTATCGCTACACTCTCGCTGGTACAGAAGTATCTGCACTGTTGGGACGTATGCCATCAGCGGTAGGCTACCAGCCTACACTGGCTGAAGAAATGGGTGTACTGCAAGAGCGTATCACTTCTACTAAGACCGGTTCTATCACTTCAATCCAGGCCGTATACGTACCTGCGGATGACTTGACTGACCCGTCCCCAGCGACGACTTTCTCGCACTTAGATGCGACAGTTGTACTGTCTCGTCAGATTGCAGAATTAGGTATCTACCCAGCGGTTGACCCGCTAGATAGTACTTCTCGTCAGCTGGATCCGTTAGTTATCGGCCAAGAGCACTATGACATTGCCCGTGCCGTGCAAGGTGTTTTACAGCGCTACAAAGAGCTGAAAGATATTATCGCGATTCTTGGTATGGATGAGCTATCTGAAGAAGACAAGCAGTCGGTAACCCGCGCTCGTAAGATTCAGCGTTTCTTATCTCAGCCTTTCTTCGTTGCAGAAATCTTCACTGGAGCACCTGGTAAGTACGTATCTCTTAAAGATACTATCCGTGGCTTCAAAGGCATACTTGACGGCGAATTCGATGCTCTTCCAGAGCAGGCGTTCTACATGGTAGGCGGAATCGAAGAAGCAGTTGAAAAAGCGAAGAATATGTAATCTGGTTTAGAACCAACTGAAACCACGGTGCAAACTATCTGCATCGGGGTTTTACAAAGAGGTAATTGCAATGGCTACAACTGTACTATGCGACATCGTTAGTGCCGAGGAAGAAATTTTCTCAGGCATGATTGAGTTCGTATCCGTCACAGGTAGCCTGGGTGAGCTGGGTATCTACCCGGGTCATACTCCGCTCTTAACGGAACTAAAACCAGGCCCTGTCGAACTGCGCAAGCAGGACGGCGAGCATGAAATCTTCTACGTCTCTGGCGGCTTCTTCGAAGTGCAGCCAACTAAGGTAATCGTTTTAGCGGATACTGCACTGCGTGCAAGTGATCTGGATGAAGCGGCTGCTGAACAGGCGAAGCAAGATGCTGAAAAAGCGATTGGCGACAACAACAGCGAATTTGAATTCGCTGCTGCTGCGGCACAGTTAGCTGAAGCTACGGCGCAAATCCGTACTCTTCAAGCAATTCGCAAAAAGCTTAAGTAATGCAAGCCTGACATTGAGAAAAGCCCGCCATTGGCGGGCTTTTTTTTTTTTGCTACAAATTCAATCGTGGCTGTCATCGCTGTAATAGTAATGACCAGTTGAATGGACGCCTTTAGCTCATACTGGAGAGTTAACTAGGAAATAGTAATGCAGCTGCCACAGCAGTAAAAGGCCGGCACAGCGCCATAGGGGAGGTTACAGGCTCAGACTACTAAGTGCTAAAAATACAGTACCATCGGTTCTTGCTGTTCGCCAATCTTGCCCTGACCAATAAATTTGATTAATTCATCCCTGGCCATCGCTGCTGCAAACAAATGGCCCTGAAATAAATCGCAACCCCAGTCACTTAATTTTTCTTTTTGCAGGGGAGTTTCAACACCTTGAGCAACGATAGAAAACTGCAGTTTTTTACTGAAATTCAACATGTTGTCAATAATGATAATAGGTTGTTGATCGACGATTTTGTCGACAAATGTTCGGTCGAGTTTAAGCTCGTCAATCGGCAGACTGTTGAGCAGTTTCAAGTTGCTAAAACCGGCACCAAAATTGTCCAGTGAGATGGCTAAGCCCTCAGCCTTAAGCGCAGCCATTAATTTTGCAAGCGCTGTTAAGTTTTCAACGTTGAGCCGCTCGGTCAACTCTAAGGTGAGTTGCCGGGGATTAAATTGACACTGTTGAACAATTTTCATTAGGTCCTGGTAAAAACTTGGATGGGTAAATTGCTTTAATGAAATGTTTAGAGATAAACGGATTGGAAGGTTTAATTTTTGTTGCACTTTTTTCAGATCTATCATGCTCTGTCTGAGAACAAACAGTCCTAAGTCGTAAATTAAGCCGGTCTCTTCGGCGATACGGATGAATTGCTGGGAATCAATTTCACCTAAGCTATCATTGTGCCAACGCGTTAGTGCTTCAACCCCATAAACCTCACCACAATTATTAATCTGCGGTTGATAGAGGACTGTAAATTCGCGGTTGTATAAGGCCGTTTTTATCTGTTGTCTAATGGCATTGCGGCGTCTGTATTTGCTATGACTAACCGGGTTGTAGACACAGTGGCTATTACGCCGTGATTTAGCTTCGTGCAGAGCCAGCTTTGCACAGGCACGTAAATCGTCGAGATTATCGGCATCTCTGGGGTACTGGGCTATGCCAATATTAAGATCGACAACTATATTCTGGGCATCTATCTGGTAAGGTTTGGCTAACCACTGCAGTAGATATTCAGCCAATAGTTGCAGTTTGTCGGCCTCTAATACTCGGCTGATGATAATAAACTCGTTGCCACTGTAGCGGATGATCAATTCTTTGTTGGCACAAAGTAGCTTTAACCTGCTGGCGATTTCATACAAAGTACTGTCGCCAATATGGTAGTTATAATTTTCATTAATGGTTTTGAAATGATCAAAATCAATGAATAGATAACTGAAGCCACTGGCTTTATTTGATAGCAGTTCACGCTCTTTGTTACTCAGGTAGATTTTGTTATAAAGTTGAGTTAATTGATCGTGATCAGCCTGAAAATGCATTTTTTGTTCAGTGTTTGCACAGTGGTTAGCAAAAGAGCGGAACAGACAGTACAGCAGTGAAATAAATACTAAAAGAAACACCAGGCAGTTAAAAAAGCTACTCAGGGACAGTTGCAGAGCTAAGTCGGCGGGAGTTTGCAAGGTAACCCAGAGGTTATATCTGGGAATAAATTGACTAGTGGTTAGTAAGTTCTTGTCGTCAAAGGAGCTTTGCTGCACATAGCTGATCACTTGTTGCGAGTGTTTTAGCTGGGAAAAAGAACTGTCAGGATTTTTGTTGTCGAACTCCTTTAGGTTCGGCAGTAGCGGTAGTTTCAGCGGCGTTTTATACAGCTCTAAATTACGGTTGATAGAGCGAGGAACCAACTGCAAGAAATTATCCAGGCCGCGATATAACCATATTTGTTGATCTTTGTTCTGCATATTCTGTTGCTGTAGAAAATCAAATACTAACTCTTCTTTTAAACTGGCACTGATGATTGCCACTGCAACACCACTGCGATCACGGATTATCTTTTTCACCGGAATAATCAGTTTTTGCAACTTGTAATTAAAGTAGCTGCGATCTAAGCGCATGCTGTCAGTGGATGGCGGCAGGTTATCGGTAATTTTTGCCTCATAGTTACCGCTACCTTCATCAGAGCGTTGCAGATTACTACTGCTGGTTAGAAGTTCACCCTGCGGGTCGTATAAACTGAAAGCGGCAATACTGGGGTTAAACTCAAGATAGTGATCGAGAGTTTGCTGGACGACGCTGGCTGAAAAAGGCTCGCTGCGATCTAAAATACTGTGACCAATCAGGTCGATCAGGTTTTCATATTGACGGATAACAGTGAAGCTGGAATTTGCCAGCACTTGGGTTAGATTTTCTTGAGAATAGGCGAGGTTATTTTTGGCGTTGCGCCAATGGCTATAACCCGTGAAAGCAGTCACTGCAAAGGTGAGTAGGGTAATCAGAAAAAAAAGTGTCCAAATATTTTTATTGTTATATTTCATTCCATGAAATTCCATTCAGAACTTAAATAGTATGCATG
>ASZI01000220.1 GCA_000416315.1 Osedax symbiont Rs2
ATTATTTTAGTGCGTTTTTTCATTGTCAGCTTCCAAGCCTTTTACTGTGAGTAGCGCGGCCAGCATCGCTTGATCATCGGCGGCCCGGGCTACAGTTATACGGTAATATCCCTGTGTAGATGCAATTTTTGCTACACGAGTGCTAGGTACAATTAACGGTGTGGCGAGCAATGATTTATGCTCAAACTGTTTTAAACTGCCACGTGCGATTGTGGTTAAGTTACACAATGCCTCTCCACTAGTGACGAGAATAGCGGATAAGCCTGAAATATATAAGCTGTTGTTTATCTGTTGATCAGTATAAGTTGCAATGAGCCGGTCGTAGAGCACAGCCTCAGTAATTATAGCGCCTCTGTCTGACAAAGTTTCAGACAGTAATTGGCGGCCCGAGTTTCCCTTTAAAACTAAAACTTTTTTGCCGCCAAGCTGCTGTAATTGTGGCAACTGCAGCAGTGCCTCCGAATCGTGACCGCTCGTTGGTGTCTGCGCCTGGATGTCAAATTTTTCCAGAGCCCTGGCACTGGCTGCGCCTATTGCTATCCAGTTGATCCCCAGTGGTAGTTGCGGCCAGTAATCTTCTATCAGTTCGCCGGCAATTTCTGCGGCATTGGCACTGATGCAGATAATGATGTCAAACAAGTCCAGATCCAAAATGTGCTGCTTTAATCGCCCGTAATCACTGTGCTGTGGATTCCTGGCTGCAATCTCAATAGTGGCAAAGGGAATTGGCTGTAAAGCGTTGCTGAGTAGCAGCTGGCACAGCTGAGCCTGGCGTTGCGCTGGTCGGGTGACTAGTACTTTTGCTCCGCTCGCTAAAAACTGGCTCATCGATTAGCTTTGCTGATCATAAACAACACTGAGAATCTCTTGGGCACCGGCATCTAATAAGCGCTCCGCCAGCTCTATTCCCATTTTTTCAGCATTCGCCGGCAGACCACGAATTTCATCGCGCAACACCGTTGTGCCATCAGGCTTAGCCACTAAACCACGTAAATAGAGTTCCGAGTGATCATCGTTGAGTATCGCATGACAGGCAATAGGCACCTGACAACCGCCCTCTAATCTTTTGTTCATGGCGCGCTCGGCGAGGACGCAATGAGCGCTGGAAATATGATGTAATGGCTTGAGCAAATCTATGGTGGCTTGATCATCGAGACGACATTCAATGCCCACGGCTCCCTGACCGCCCGCTGGCAAACACAAGTCAATCGGCAGTCGAAAGCGAATGCGCTGCTCTAGCTCCAGGCGAATTAATCCGGCGCTAGCTAAAATGATCGCGTCATAGAGACCTTCATCTAACTTGCGCAAACGGGTTTGCACATTGCCGCGCAGATCCATGATTTTTAAGTCGGGACGGTGTTCGCGAATTAGCGCCTGGCGACGCAGTGAAGAAGTACCTACAATGGCCCCCTCAGGCAAGTTGGCCAGGCTCTTGTAGTTGTTTGAGACAAAGGCATCGGTTGGATCTTCTCTTGGGCAGATAACGCTCAGGCCTAACCCCTCGGGGAATTCCATCGGTACATCTTTCATCGAGTGCACGGCGATATCGGCGCGCTTTTCCAGCATTGCCACTTCAAGTTCTTTTACAAACAGCCCCTTGCCGCCGATTTTTGCCAGAGGTGTGTCCAGCAGTATGTCGCCCTTAGTCGTCATGCCCAGTAGCTCGACGACGATGTCCGGGTGGTGATGCTCTAGTTCAGCTTTGACGTATTCGGCCTGCCACATTGCCAGCTTACTTTCACGGGTGGCAATGCGGATGGTTTTTTGTGGCATATACAGATCCTAATAATTCGTTATTTTTTCAGCAGGATATCGGTTGGCGATATTGTTTTAACAGTCATCTGACGACTTATTTATAAGGCATTCTAAAGACTGTTTTGTAAAAGAAGCGCTGTTAAACAAGTGTCTCTAGTCGTGCAAATTCACAGCTATTTGGCACTGCTGAAAAAGAGCTTGTGGCTCCTTAACAACTGTCGGCCAAACGCTAGCTCTGAAAGGCGTCGTCAATCAATAACTAACAATTTATGTCGCTTGTTGGTACTACCGTTTGTGCTGAAAAAAGGGGTTGTAGTTAATTGGCAAAATTGTAGCATGCTATCGGCATATTTGCGGATCAAAACTGTTATAATCTCGCCAATTTTTCAGCACTATCTATTTCTTACAAGGAAAACATACAATGAGTAAAGAGACTAACCAGCAGTGGGGCGGCCGTTTTACAGAACCAACAGATGCATTTGTCGCTCGGTTTACCGCTTCTATCGACTTTGACCAGCGTATGTACCGACAAGATATTCAAGGCTCTATAGCACACGCTAAAATGCTGACAGAGGCAGGTGTATTGACTGCTGATGAATGTGCATCTATCGAAGCTGGTCTGGCTGAAATTCAGAGCGATATCGAAAACGGCAATTTTCCATGGTCGATAGAGCTAGAAGACATACACATGAATATCGAGGCGGCTCTGACCAAAAAGATCGGCTTAACCGGTAAAAAGTTACACACAGGGCGTTCACGTAACGACCAAGTGGCGACAGATATTCGCCTTTATCTGCGCGATGAAATTGACAATATTCTCAGTGAGATAACACGCCTGCAACAGGGACTGCTGACCCTGGCGCAAGCTGAAGCCGACACTATCATGCCCGGCTTTACCCATTTACAGACAGCACAGCCGGTTACTTTTGGCCACCACTTGTTGGCCTGGTTCGAAATGCTCAGCCGAGATTACGAGCGCTATGTTGATACGCGCAAGCGCGTTAACGTATCGCCATTGGGGGCTGCGGCACTGGCGGGGACGACTTACCCGATTAACCGACAGATCACCAGCGATTTACTGGGTTTTGATCGCCCGGCTGAAAACTCTTTGGATGCGGTCTCCGATCGCGATTTTGCCATCGAATTTTGCGCCAGCTCCAGCATTTTGGCGATGCACTTAACCCGTATGTCTGAAGAGTTAGTACTCTGGGCTTCGGCGCAGTTCAACTTTGTCAACTTACCGGATCGTTTTTGCACCGGCTCATCCATCATGCCGCAGAAGAAAAACCCGGATGTACCAGAGCTAGTGCGCGGAAAGAGTGGTCGTGTCTACGGACATTTGATGTCACTGCTAACGTTGATGAAATCACAGCCACTGGCCTACAACAAAGACAACCAGGAAGACAAAGAGCCGTTGTTCGATACTATCGATACTATTAAAGGCTGCCTGCGAGCCTATGCCGATATGGTACCAGCGCTTGAGTCAAAGAAAACAGAAATGCGCGAGGCGGCGCTGCGCGGTTTCTCAACCGCTACCGACTTGGCCGACTACCTGACGCGCAACGGCATGCCGTTTCGCGATGCCCACGAGGTTGTCGGCAAGTCAGTGGCTTACGGTATTGAGCAGAACAAAGATTTAGCGGAAATGAGCCTTGAAGAACTGCAGGTTTTCTCGGCAGATATCCGTGCCGACGTCTTTGAAGTCCTGACCCTTGAAGGATCTGTTGCAGCCAGAGATCACATTGGCGGCACGGCCCCCAACCAAGTGCGTGCGGCAGTTGCCCGCGGTCAGAAAATGATTGACGCCCGATAAACGTAGTTATCAACAGGGCGGCATTAGTTCGCCCTGTTGATAAGCCCGCAGAGGTCTATTAACTGCTGTAGGTTTTAGATTTGAAAAGTAACAATCAGGCAATTGTATGAGCGATAACAAAGAGCAAAACAAACAGGCTAACAACCCGCTGCACGGTAAAAAGCTGGCTGATATTCTACAGGAATTGGTCGATGCCTACGGCTGGGAAGAACTGGGGCTGCGGATCAACATCAACTGCTTTAACAGCGACCCGAGCATTAAATCCAGTCTAAAGTTTTTGCGCCGTACCCAGTGGGCCAGAGATAAAGTAGAAGCGCTGTATCTTGAGTATTTGGATAATCCCTGGAATAAGGATAAAAACAAGTAGTAAGTTGGAAGTCGTAAGTAGTGAGGAAAAGGCAGGTGTGAGGCGTGAGGTAGGTCAAGCCAAACATTGTGGCTTATTTACATTAAAGTAAGAGGCGAGGCACCTTGCTTTAGTATGTGATTACCTCTGAGTATTTGGTTTTTCACTCAGAGGTTTGTGTTGCCTTTACGATTAATTATTAGCTAGTAATATTGATATCGACCATCAAATCTTCGGCAATCGCCTCGATGGCCTCTTG
>ASZI01000221.1 GCA_000416315.1 Osedax symbiont Rs2
GGCTAAAAAAGATATTTATGCTGAAGGGAGAGTTACGTTCGCCAATTTTAATAGCAAACGTAACTATGTTTTTGCAGGCTAATTTAGCAGCGAGATATCCGCTATTTGTAAAAACAGCTGGCGCAACTTTTGTAGCAGAGCAAGACGATTCTGCGCAATCGCCTGATCCTTTGTCATCACCATTACGTTATCAAAGAAATGATCTATAGGTTGCTGCAAACTGGCCAGCAACGTTAGCGCACCACGATAATCTGAATTTTCAAACAGCGGAGTTAATTTTGTGGTCAGGGCATTCAAGCAACTGTCCAGTTCTATCTCTGCGGTTTCAGTTAACAAACTGCTATCGATTGTCAGTTGGCTGTTTAGTTGCTGCTTATCGAGAATGTTTGAAACGCGTTTATTTGCCGCACTCAGCGATTGTGCCGCCGCTAATGTGCGAAAGTGCTCGACTGCAGTTACCCGTTGATCGAAATCTAAAGGCCTGGTAGGCGCTAAGGCTGCAACAGCAAGATAAGTATCAATGCGTATAGCACGATCCTCATAATAGGCTCTGAGGCGCTCTAACATGAATACAACCACTTGTTCTGAAATCTTTTGCTTATCCTTTTCTGCAATGGCGATATGTTGCACAACGGCCAGCTCGACCAGTTGCTGCAGGTTTAAGTTAAGCTTTTGCTCGATGATAATGCGCAGTACCCCAACTGTTGCCCGGCGCAGTGCAAAAGGATCTTTTGAGCCAGTGGGGGGCTGACCTATACCAAACATACCGGTCAAGGTATCTAGTTTGTCTGCGAGTGCCAGGGCTATGCCAGTTTTAGTAGCAGGTAATTGATCACCGGCAAACTTTGGTAAGTACTGTTCGAAGATGGCCTGCGCCACTTCGGCATCTTCACCATCATTTAAGGCGTAGTGATAGCCCATCAGTCCCTGCAAATCGGTGAATTCAAACACCATATCTGTAACTAAGTCGGTTTTCGCTAGTACCGCTGCGCGCTCGGCCTTTTGTTGGTCGCCACCGATCAGTTGTGTGATATGACTAGCCAGAGCAGCTGTTCGTTGACTCTTCTCATAAACAGTCCCCAGTTGCTGCTGGAAAACTATCTTCTTCAATTCATCACAGCGTGAATGCAGGCTGATTTTCTTGTCATTTTCGAAGAAAAATTTTGCATCAGCGAGCCTCGGGCGAATAACTTTTTCGTTCCCGGCTATTACCTTAGCGCGATCTTTGGATTCTATATTACTGATAGTAATGAAATTTGGCATTAATTTGCCTGTTTCGTCAGTAGTATAAAAATATTTTTGGTGCTCTTTCATTGATAAAATCAATGCTTCTTGAGGTACTGATAGAAATTCTTTATCAAAAGCACCGCTCAGTGCTATCGGCCATTCATTGAGCCCGGTGACCTCATCAAGCAAGTCATCCTCAATATGTGCGATACAATTAATCAGTGCCGCCTGCTCTTTTACCTGCTGCACTATCTTGTCTCTACGCTTGCTAAAGTCGGCAATCACGTAAGCTTGCTGCAGCTTGTCTTCATACTCAGCCGGGTTATTAATAGTGATTGGCTGGAGATGATGGAATCTATGGCCGCGGCTTTGGTTGCTGGCCTGGGCGCCGAGAATTTCACACTCGATGACAGTTTCATCAAATAACATTACCAGCCATTGAACCGGGCGGACGAATTCAAGTTTGCTGGCCCCCCAGCGCATTCGCTTGGCTATCGGCAGCTTGTTTAGAGAATGTTCAACGATCGCCGGCATCAATGCTGCCAACGGTTTCGCAGCTATCTCCTGGCTGTAACTGATTTTTCCGTTCAGTTCGCCCAGTTGATTGAGCTCGGCATTATTTTTCTTTGCAAAACCAATTAATGCTTTGCTTGGGTTACCTTCAGCGTCGTAGCAAATTTTAATCGGCGGACCTTGTACGCTATTTAATGAAGCAGGTATTTCGTCGATCAGGCCGCTAATCTTTACGGCAAGGCGCCGCGGTGTGGCGAAGTTTTCGATCTTACAGTCGGCTAATAACGTTTGAGCATCTTTACCCAACTCTGCTTTGAGACCGTCAATGATTCCTCTGCTGAAAGCTTTGGAAAGTTTCTGTAGTGACATGGGGGGTAGTTCAGCAGTTCCAAGCTCAACTAGGAAATCTACGGCAGCCATTATTTACTCTCCTCTAATGCAGCTAATGCTTCAAGACGTATTGATTCTTCTGCGAGCGGGAAGCCTAATTTTGCCCTGGAAGCTAAGTAGGCTTCAGCAACTCCGCGGGTAAGGGTGCGCACTCGTAGGATGTATCTCTGTCTCTCGGTCACTGAAATCGCCTTTCTTGCATCGAGCAGATTAAAAGTATGAGAGGCTTTCAGTGTTTGCTCGTAAGCGGGCAGTGGTAAATTAGCCGCTAACAGCTTAATGCATTCGCGCTCGTGAAAGTCGAATGTCGAAAATAGCTGTTCTACATCTGCGTGCTCGAAGTTATAGGTAGACTGCTCAACTTCATTTTGATGAAAGACATCACCGTAGGAGATGCTTTTTCCATCCGGGGTTATTGCCCAAACCAAATCGTAAACGCTCTCTACGTCCTGGATGTACATCGCCAGGCGCTCCAGACCATAAGTTAGCTCGCCGGTAACCGGATAGCACTCTAATCCACCAACCTGTTGAAAATAGGTGAACTGCGATACTTCCATGCCGTCCAGCCAAACTTCCCAGCCAAGACCCCATGCCCCTAATGTAGGAGACTCCCAGTTATCTTCGACAAAGCGAATATCGTGAACCAAAGGGTCGACACCGAGCGCTTCTAAAGAGCCTAAGTATAGTTCTTGGATGTTGTCAGGGGAGGGTTTTAAGACCGTCTGAAACTGATAGTAATGCTGTAGTCGGTTGGGGTTTTCCCCATAGCGGCCATCAGTTGGGCGCCTACTAGGTTGCACATAAGCTGCTTTCCACGACTCCGGGCCAATGGCGCGTAAAAATGTAGCTGGGTGGAAAGTCCCGGCCCCGACTTCCATATCTAAAGGTTGTATTACCACACAGCCATGTTTTGACCAGTATGTCTGTAATGCAAGAATTAAATCTTGGAAGGTAGCTCCTTTGGGTGCCGGCGTAGCAGTCACAATGTTCACCTGTATTTTAGTTTATGGTTAATGTAGGTAAGTTTTTCCAGCAATGGAAAAAATAAGGCGAGAATTATACAACAATATTTGTTTTTTAGTTTCATCTGAGGACAAATAATTCTAGAAGTTAGTGTCCCCAGACTATTCGTCCCCGCTTGAGTGTTTGGCTATTCCCCATAAAGCGCGGCACTGAATTGCATGCTACTGATCTGGGGTAGCGCAGTTCAGTAGTCTAAGGTTAAATACTCTAGAATATCTATAACTTGTTCGGTGTTTTGGGCCACGGCTCTAGCAGCGGCGTCTATTTCTTTCAGAGGATGAATAATGTCATCGGCATGCTCAACTATCAGAGCTTTGCCCTTGGCTATTGCCAGGCCCGCATCAAATGCCGCATTCCACTGTTTATATTTGTCTCCAAATCTGACGACTACGATGTCGGCACGATCTATGGCCGCCATCTGCCTGATGCTATTGATTTTTGCCGCTTTGTGATCCTTCCAAAAATTACTGCTCTCAGCTCCCAGAATATTTTCTGCGCAGTCATCGCTAGATTGATGATCGGTGTTGGGTGTCAAAAGAGTGATTGGCAGTTTTTTATCGCTTACCGCCTGTTTAATTTTTTCACGCCAGTCACTGTGTATTTCGCCGGATAGATAGACTGTATATTGCATTGTTATCACCTTTATTATTTATTTTGTTTTAGCGGATCGCAACTGGGGTTGTTTGTATTGCGCAGCTGAAATATTAAGTAATTTCCCGGCACGCATTATATAATGCCTCGCCTTATACTCGAGAGGTTTTTTAGCGCCATGCGATATATTAAAGTTATTTTTGGGCTTTTTTTCTTGTTTTTTATGGCTCTGCTTCCCCTGGCCGTCTGTCAGTCATTTGGTCGCTTGTTGGCTAAGTTGATGTACTCACAAAAACACTCCCGAAGCTACACTGTCTCAAAGCGTAACATTGATAGCTGTTTTCCCGCATTATCTGTGGGCGATAAAGAGCGGTTGCTAAAGTCTAGTTTGGAGCATACTGCTATGTCATACGCTGAAATGGGCATGTCATGGCTGTGGCCTACTTCTATGTCTCTTGCCACAGTCACTAGTGTTAAAGGCGAGCAGCTATTAATAGACGCAGTTGCCCAGGGCAGGGGGGTTCTTATTATTGCGCCGCACATTGGCAACTGGGAAGTACTGAATCTGTTTGCCTCTGATAGGTATGCAATTACAGTGCTCTACAAACAACCTAAATTGCAGTTCTTTGATTGGCTCATCAATAAAATGCGTAAAAGACTCGGCGGTGATATGGCTCCGGCCAATGCAGCGGGGGTCAAAAAATTGATTAAAAAATTGCGTGGCAACGGGGTCATTGCAATTTTGCCAGATCAGGAACCCGCAACAGGCAGCGGTCAATTCAGTGCGTTTTTTCAGCACCCTGCATATACTATGACCTTGCTATCGCAACTTGCCAAGAAAACCCAGTGCAAAGTGATTGCCGGAGTTGCCTTACGTGAACAGGGAGGTAAGGGCTTTGCTATAGAATTTAGTGAGGTAGATCCGCAGATTAATAGTAGTGAGATGAGTGTATCTCTGGCTGTTTTAAATAACACTATTGAGTCTATAGCTGCAGCTAACCCTGAGCAGTATCAATGGGAATACAAGAGATTCAAGAAACCCCCGCCAGGGGCTGGCAAGTTTTACTGAATCCCTGCTCTGTTATCGGCGCCAGAATATGGGAGAAAACAGTATCAATAATGTAAACACCTCGAGTCGGCCCAGCAGCATTGAAAAGCACAGAACCCATTTTGCTGTATCATTTATACCGCCATAGTTAGTTGCTACGTCTCCGAGTCCCGGGCCCAAATTATTGAGTGTGGCCGCAACGGCGGACCATGCAGTTATCTGATCCAGTCCGGTAGCCATCAAGGCTAATAGCATCAGCACAAACATCATCATATACACTGAGAAGAACCCCCAGACACCTTGCAGGATTTTTTCTGAAACTGGTTTTTGACTGAGTTTTACCGGGAACACTGCATTGGGGTGAACCAGTCTTTTAATTTCTCTGTGTCCTTGCTTAAATATCAGTAATACCCTGATTATCTTCATGCCTCCCGCTGTTGACCCTGCGCAACCTCCGGCAAATGCAGTCAGCATCAACATAAACGGCAGTACTGTTGGCCAGCTGGTGAAATCAGTGGTGGCGAAGCCAGTGGTGGTTGCGATGGATATTGCCATAAAAATTGACTCACTTATGGCTTTTAACGGCTCATAGGTTTTAGTCACTGTTAAAATGCTGACACTGACAATAATTGTCAATAACAAGGTTGTTATGAAAAATTTCACTTCTGGATCTTGCCAGTAATGGCTAAGTGATTTTCTGCGCCAGGCAAAAAAGTGCAAGCTGAAATTGAGCGCCGATACAATCATGAAGATACTGGCAATGGACTCAATCAATTGGCTGTCGAAGTAGCCTATGCTCTGATCGTGGGTAGAGAAGCCGCCAATAGCCACGGTAGAGAAGCTGTGGGTGAGTGCATCGAAAAAGCTCATCCCCGCCAACCAATAGCTAATAGTGCAAACTAAGGTCAAGGTCGCATATATGTACCAGAGCGCTTTTGCGGTCTCGGCAATACGTGGCGTCAATTTACTGTCTTTAACCGGGCCTGGTGTCTCGGCGCGATATAACTGCATGCCACCAATGCCCAGCATCGGCAAAATTGCGACAGCCAGCACGATAATCCCCATGCCGCCAAGCCACTGTAGTTGCTGTCGGTAGAAGAGGATCGATTTTGGTAGCTCGTCTATCCCGGTAATCACCGTTGCTCCGGTGGTGGTCAGTCCCGACATAGATTCGAACATGGCATCTACTATGCTTAAGTTTAACTCTTCTGCCAGGGCGAAAGGAATGGAGCCAAAGATGCTTAATACCAGCCAGAACATCACTGTCACTACAAAACCGTCTCTGGTCCTAAGATCTTGTGAGACATTGTGGGCTGGCAACCAGAATATGAATCCTGTTGTGAAGGTAATACCCAGGCACAGATAAAATATCGAGTGCACTCCGTCCTCGTAGATATGTGATACCAGGGCAGGGGGAATCATAGTGATACTGAAGATCATCAATAAGATACCGAGTATTCTTAATATTATTCTGTAATGCATAATAATTAACTGCTAGTAAATGAGTGGGTTCTGCGGTTGTTTTGTATTTGTTTTCTGCATAGCGACCAAACTACTGCCGCAGTGTCATTTGCTGTTCCTAGAAAAATGCCAGGCCAACTTGGAATAACTTTTCAATTTCATGAATTTTGTTTTTGTCTACCAGGAACAAGATCAAGTGGTCGTCATTTTCTACTACGACGTGATCGTGGGCAATAATTACTTTTTCATCTCTTACCAGCGCGCCTATGGTTGTTCCCAGCGGCAGCTCAATATCGCGCAGTGCCTTGCCAACCACTTTTGAGCTGTGTTGATCACCGTGAGCTACAACTTCCATTACTTCTGCTGCCCCTCTTCTGAGGGAGTGAACCGCAGCGACGTCGCCCTTTCTGACATGGGTGAGTAATGCGCCAATGGTTGTCTGCTGTGGTGAAATTGCGATATCAATAACACCACCTTGTACCAAGTCTACATAAGCGGGATTGTTAATCAGTGTCATCACGGTTTTAGCGCCCATTTTCTTGGCTAGCATAGAGGCCATTATGTTGGCTTCGTCATCGTTAGTCAGAGCGCAAAACACATCGGTATCTTCGATGTTTTCCTCCAGTAGCAAATCTCGATCAGATGCATTTCCGTGCAAAACAATGGTTTTTGTCAAAGTGTTAGCGAGGGTGTTACACCTGTCTAACATGCGCTCAATTATCTTTACCTTAAAATCGTTTTCAATAGAGGCGGCCAATCTCATGCCGATGTTACCACCGCCGGCTATCAATATTCTTTTATAGGGGTTGTCCAAGCGCCTCAACTCACCCATAACCGGAAGAATATCTTCTGTGGCTGCGATAAAGAATACTTCGTCATCCACCTCAATCACGGTATCCCCTGCAGGGGTGATAGGGCTGCCCTTGCGAAATATAGCGGCAACTCTGGTGTCTATATTGGGCATATGTTGCTTTAGGAAAGAGATTTGATTTCCAACCAGGGGGCCTCCATGGTAAGCCTTAACAGCCACCAGTTGGGCTTTTCCATCTGCAAAATCTAAAACTTGCAGAGCTCCCGGTCGCTCGATCAGCCGTTTCACATTGGTAGTGACAAGTTGTTCAGGGCTGATGATTACATTGACAGGTACGGCATCTTTACAAAATATTTTTTTTGCATACTTTATGTAATCATGGCTTCGAACGCGCGCAATTTTGGTCGGTGTTTTATACAGAGTTTGTGCCAGTTGACAGGCAATCATATTGACTTCATCACTGCTGGTGACTGCGATCAGCATATCTGCATCTTCGGCGCCGGCCCTCTGTAAAGTGCCGGGATAGGAGGCCATGCCTTCAACAGTACTTATATCAAGTCTGTCCTGCAGCTCTCTGAGGCGATCCGCATCCCTGTCAACGATGGTGATGTCATTGGCTTCGCTGGCTAGATTTTCTGCTAGCGTTCCGCCGACCTGGCCCGCGCCGAGAATGATGATTTTCATATAGGTTGCTCAGTTGTCATTGTTAGTGGCATTTTAATATAAATTATTTGCAGCAAGTGATCAGTATAATTGTTATATAGTCATTGTCATTAAGCATCGGTTTTTTCAATAATCGCGTAATAAAATCCATCGTTGGCATCTGCTTCAGGAAACAATTGACGGCCATGTTTCCTGCTTAAGCCCCAGTTTCGGTTAATCTCTATATGTTTTGCATTGGTGTTTTCTCGTAAAAAACTGGCAATTATCTTTTCATTTTCTTGGGGGAAAATTGAACAGGTTGCATAAATCAATCGACCTCCATTGTGTAGCAGGCCCCATAAGTTTTGCAAAATGGCTTTTTGTACTTTAACAATGCTGTGTATATCTTCTGACTTGCGCAGTAGCTTAATGTCCGGATTGCGTCGTATCACTCCGGTTGCACTGCAAGGTGCGTCCAGCAGTATTTTGTCGAACAGTTTTTCACCCCACCATAGGCGATTGGTGGCATCCCCTATATGCAAGGTGCAGGCCAAGCCGATCCTCTGGAAGTTCTCAGTAATTTTGTCAGCGCGATGCTGTTCTAATTCCAGGCCTTGAAAACTTGTTGTTTTCTCTTGGTTTAGCTCTAACATATGCAGTAGCTTACCACCCGGTGCGCTGCAGGCATCGAGTATTTTTTCACCTGGCTGTGGATTTACAAGGCCAGCTGCTAACTGTGCGGCTTCATCCTGGACACTAAACTCACCGGTTGAGAAGCCTTCAATGGCAGTAACATCAGTTGGGTTTTGCAAAACAATGCCGAATTCTGAATGTTCTGTTTTCTTGGCCTCGATATCCTGGCTTTGTAATTTTTCTAGTAATGTTTCACGTGAAACTTTGCTGAGATTTGTTCTCAATGTCAGTGGAGGGTGCAGGTCATTAGCAGCGAGGATAGATTCCCATTGCTCTGGCCAGTTGTGTTTTAGCTTCTCAATAAACCATTGCGGGTGGTTGTATTTAAAAGAGTTATCAGAGCAGAGTTGTTCAATTAGCTGGCTCTGTTGTCTTTGGAAGTTTCGCAAAGTGGCGTTAACAAGGGATGTCGCCCAAGGTTTCTTAAGTGATTTGCAAACATCTACAGTTTCACTGATAGCGGCGTGGTCAGCAATCCTTAGTTTGTAGAGTTGATAGATGCCGATTAATAGCAGTGCTTGAATGTCTGCATCTTTTGCTCTGATCGGCTTGCTAACCAGCTTGTTTAAGATGCACTGCAGTTGTGGATAATAGCGCATACTGCCATAACAGAGTTGCTGCAACAAAGGCTTAAGATTGTCAGGGCAGTCGATCAAATTTTTTTGCAGAGAATATTTTAAGGCTCCGCTGTTGCAAAGCAGCGGAGCGAGAGTTTTAACAGCGAGTAGTCTGACGTTCATAGTTGAGTAGTTTCTGCTAAAAGGGTTATAAAGCGGTTGCCTGGAGAGAAAAGCTGACGCTTTGAATTGATCAAATCTCTAGCGCTAAGTTGTTTTCCGCCAGGGACTTGCAGTGATTTAATGAGAATTTTTGTGCCACCTTTACAATACACCTCGATGCCCAGTTTATCAGCTGCGCAAATGCTGCCGATTAAACTTGTATCAAACAGCGGGTCTATGTCGCAGTTGCTGGTGCTTGCATCCCACAGCCTGATAACCGTTTCGCCAATGTAAGAAAAGGCCACAGGTCGAGGCGACAAACCTCTGATTAATAGAGATATCTGCTGAGCGTCTAGGTTCCAGTCGATTAGGCCCTCAGCTTTGAATAGCTTACTTGCGTAACATGCTAGCTGATCGTCTTGGCGGGGTGCTGTGCTAGTGCCATTGGCAATTTGTGTAAGAGTTTCGAGAAGAGCGCTACAGCCAACGGGAACTAGCGCGTCATGTAATTCGCCGCTGGTCATGGTTTCTGAAATCTCGATAGTCTGCTTGTGTAGCATGTCACCGGTATCCAGGCCTTTGTCCATTTGCATAATGGTTACCCCAGTGGCTGGATCGCCAGCCAACAGTGCTCGTTCGATAGGGGCGGCTCCTCTCCACTTGGGTAATAAGGACGCATGCACGTTAATGCAACCGAGTTTTGGGGTGTTTAATACAGATTCAGGTAATAGTATTCCATAGGCCACCACCACCATGATATCGGCATTCAAGTCAGCAAGTTGCTGAATGCTATGTGGGTCTTTAAAATTAACTGGTTGATAGACGGGAATGTCATGACTTAGTGAGAGTTTCTTGACAGCGCTTTGAGTGATTTTTTTGCCTCTACCGGAGCGGCGGTCGGGTTGTGTGTAACTGGCAACAACCTGATGCTGACTACCGAGGAGGGCAGAGAGTGATTGAGCTGCAAACTCTGGGGTTCCGGCGAATACGATTTTAAGTGATTTCGACATCTTGTACCTGTGTGCGGGACATTGAGTGGGTGAGGTTAGTGTTGCTGTCGGTGGAGTTTCTCTAACTTAGATTTGATTCTGCCGCGTTTCAACTTAGAGAGGTAATCGACAAATAACTTGCCGTCTAAGTGGTCTATCTCGTGCTGAATACAAACAGCAAGAAGCTCAGTGGCTTCAAAGTTGATTGCCTTGCCCGTTTTGTCCAGGGCCTGCACTTGGATATGTCTGGCTCTTTCAATTTCTTCATAGAAACCCGGAATTGAAAGGCATCCCTCTTGCATTTTGTCTGTGTCAGAATCTATTATGCTAAAGTTGGGGTTGATTAAAACCAGTGGTTGGTTCTTTTCTTCCGATATATCAATTGTAATTATCCGCTGGTGAATATCTACTTGGGTAGCTGCCAGTCCTATGCCCGGTGCCTGGTACATAGTTTCAAACATGTCGTCAATGATGTTGCCGATTGCATCATCAAACTTTAGTACGTCGCTGGCTATAGTTCGCAGCTTGGGATCGGGAAATTCCAATATAGTCAATAGAGCCATAATAACTAACCAATTCATATATAGATTGTGGCGAAAATTACCGCAATTTTTCTGCATGTATTATACTGAGTCTTGAGCGAGTTTTGTTAGTCAATTTTGCGCTTTTTTTAGCTGTGGCGTATTATCATTTGCTGAGTACAGAATATTCTGTTATCAGTGTGTTAACTTTCATTTTTAAGTATTACTGAGGCTGTTATGAGCAAAGTTCATAGTATAAGAAACGCTATATTTATAGTTCTGCTAGTTGTTTTTGCTCCCATTTTAAATGCTCAGTCAATACTCAAGAATGATTACCCAAATGAATACATCGTTAAAAAAGGCGATACGCTTTGGGATATCTCCGCAGTATTCTTGAAATCGCCTTGGCTCTGGCCACAGATATGGGAACACAATAGTCAAATTTCAAATCCGCATTTGATCTATCCCAACGATGTTATTTATTTAAGATACCGTAACGGAAAGCCCTATTTAACAACCGATAAATTCTCCGAATCAAAAATGTCTCCAAGAATTCGGGAGGCGGGTAGGTTTGCAGCGGTTTCTGCAATCCCTAAAATTGCTTTGCAATCTTTTGTCGCAGGGCATCGGATTGTTGGAGCGCAAGCCGCGTCAAAAATGCCCTATATCCTTGCCGGTGCCGGTTTAAGGAATTTGATTGCCTCTGGAGATGAGGTTTTTATCCGTGGCACCTTAGATCCTGATTACAATACTTATCATATATATCGACTCGGCAAGACCTATGGGGCTGAGCATGGGCTGAGTACCGAAAACACTGAAATTATTAAAGTCGGTTCTCTGGATGTTATCAGCAAACAAGGTGATATAAGCCGAGCCTTAGTAACTAAATCTAAAGGTCTGATTTACAAGGGGGATATTATCGTCAGAAGTAATGAGTTAGCTTTGAAACCTCTGTATCGTCTCGCAGCAGCACCCAAAGAGCTTGAGGGAAAGGTGATTGGTGCTGTCAACGATGCCTATCAAATTGCCAAATATGATGGAGTCGTTATTAATCTCGGCGCTAACTCAAGTATATACCCCGGACACGTGTTTAATGTGGTCAAGGCTCCGATACAAGTTGAAGATCCCAGAACCAAACAATTAGTCACTATTGTCAACAAAGCTAATGCGGTGTTGATGGTGGTGAATGTTTTTGAAAACCTAAGCTATGGCATTGTATTGAGCGCATCTGATGCGGTCTCTCCAGGAGATTCATTAACTAGCATAGAATAGTTTTTTTCCTGAGTAATAACTTGCCTGTCGCCAATAATCAGGGGGAGGTATGCTCACAAGAAACACTCAATTATTATTGGCATTATCACTGCTGCCCAAAGTGGGCAGACAGACTATTCGAAAACTTCTCGGGACAAGTGAAGATGTATTGCAGGCAGATCTTTGTATGCTGCAATCAATAACCGGCACCCATAATTCAGATCAATTAAAAAATTTTTTGCTTTGCAAAGGTGAGCTGTTTGATAAAGTTTGCACTATCACTGAAACATTGCCCCAGCGGCAGATAAGCTGCATCAATTTTACCGAAGCCGAGTCCCCGCCACTGTTGCAGCAGCTCGCAGATAAACCATTGCTGCTGTTTTACAAAGGGGACCACAAGGTGCTCAGCCAGCCACAGATTGCTATTGTCGGTAGCAGACAGGCCAGTAGCAGCGGTTTACGTCATGCTTATCGTTTCTCTAGGGAGTTGTCTGAGTCTGGCTTAGTTATTACCAGTGGCCTTGCCAGGGGCGTAGATGGG
This sequence comes from Osedax symbiont Rs2, assembly GCA_000416315.1. Taxonomy (GTDB): domain Bacteria; phylum Pseudomonadota; class Gammaproteobacteria; order Pseudomonadales; family Balneatricaceae; genus Rs1. The sequence goes on from ASZI01000221.1 coordinate 12,421, forward strand.
GCTGCTCACAGCGCCGCTATAGATCACAATTATCCGAGTGTCGCAGTCATGGGAACTGGATTGGATATCGTCTACCCTAAGGCGCACCGGCAAATGGCGACAAAGTTGCTTAAGGTTGGTTGCTGGCTTTCTGAGTATCTGCCGGGAAGCGCACCTCTGGGCAGCAATTTTCCACAGAGAAACCGGATCATCAGTGGTTTATGTATCGGGGTGCTAATTGTAGAGGCCAGAGCTAAAAGCGGCACATTGATTACCGCTCGAATGGCGATAGAGCAAAATAGAGAAGTTTTCGCCATACCAGGTCCAATAGAATATCCAGGCAGTGCCGGCTGTCATCAGCTGATTGATGAGGGTGCAAAGCTGGTGCAATCAACAGATGATATTTTGTCAGAGTTGAGCTTATCCAGCGCTGCTATAAGTTGTTGTCCGCAGGACTCCAATGTTGTTGAGAAAAACCTTGCAGAGCCGCTATATGGTTTGCTGAGCACTATTGATTACAGCCATACCAGTCTGCTTCAAATAGCTGCAAAAAACCAAACTCTAATATCCTCCCTATCGGCCTTATTAGTGGAGCTTGAGCTACTTGGCTATATTGAATCTTCCGGGGCGGGGTTTATTCGCTTTAAGTAGTAGTTGTGCAGCCAAAAGACAGTGCTTAGTTGACTTTAGCTATTCGCAAATTAGCGACACGGGGGTGATAATTGTTGTAATTTAGCGGCCAGATCAGGACAATAGCGCCAATTAATTTAATCATATGGAAAATACCATGTCGCAAAAATTTATTGCAATTCTAATGGGCTCTGACTCCGACTTACCGGTAATGAAATCTGCAGTGGCAGTGCTCAGAAGTCTAGATGTCAGTTTTGAAATGAAAGTCAGTTCAGCGCATCGTACTCCGGCATATACTCACGACTATGTTAAAGATGCTGATCAGCGTGGGGCGGTCGCCTTTATTTGCGCTGCAGGAATGGCTGCGCATCTTGCGGGAGCAGTTGCCGCCGCGACTACTAAGCCGGTAATTGGTGTACCCATTGAATCCTCTTTGAATGGTCTTGATGCGCTGCTTTCAACAGTGCAGATGCCCGGTGGTATCCCTGTAGCAACAGTGGCTATCGGTAAGGCGGGCGCAAAAAATGCAGCCTATCTTGCGGCACAGATCATGGCCGTTGCCGATCCGGCACTGGCTGAGCGTGTACGCTTAGATCGCGCTACAAGTGCACAAGCCGTTATTGCTAAAGATAAAGCTCTGCAACTGCAGATTGAAAATGGCGAAATATAGGCCATTTCTTGAAAGTTGAACAGCAGGAGATTAACGCCGCCGTTGATGTGTTGAACAATCAAGGTGTTATAGCTTATCCCACAGAAGCTGTCTGGGGGTTGGGATGCGATCCCTACTCTCAGGGGGCTGTCTCGAAAATTCTTAGCATCAAACATCGACCTGAAGCCAAAGGCTTGATCTTAGTAGCGGCGTGCATGTCTCAGTTTGGCAGATTGTTAAATGGACTCAGTGCCAGTCAATTACAATGTTTACAAATGTCCTGGCCAGGTCCCGTCACATGGATAATAGAAGATAATAACGATTTAATCCCACAGTGGATAAAGGGCGATTTTAGCTCAGTTGCGGTTAGAGTGAGCGATCATCCAGCAGTCGTAGCGCTGTGCCAGGCCTATGGAGGCTTTTTGGTGTCAACTTCAGCAAACCCTTCAGGGTTGTCCCCTGCGTCCGATGAGGGCGCCTGTAGAAGCTACTTTGGCACTAAAGTAGATTATTACTTACCAGGCGATCTGGGTAGCTGCACAAAACCTAGTAGCATTCGAATTTTAAATGACGGCGCAATAGTTCGATAGGCCGTATCAATCATCCTATAATTGAAGGTCCTGCAATGTCAGAAGTTGATGTAGATGCAGTTAAACGCTATTTCGAAGAATTACAAGACAGAATTTGTCATGCCTTAGCAGAACAAGATGGCGCCGCAGATTTTGTTGAAGATAGTTGGCAAAGACCAGAGGGCGGCACTGGCCGCAGTCGGTTAATCACCAACGGTGCAGTGTTTGAAAAGGGCGGGGTGAATTTCTCCCATGTTCATGGCGCTAGTATGCCGGGGTCTGCGACAGCTTCTAGACCTGAGTTAGAGGGAAGAAGTTATCAGGCAATGGGGGTTTCTCTAGTGATGCATGCCAATAACCCCTTTGTCCCCACATCCCATGCTAATGTAAGATTTTTTATTGCCAGTAAAGAAGGTGAAGATCCGGTCTGGTGGTTTGGCGGAGGACTAGATCTTACCCCTTACTATGGGTTCGAAGAAGATTGTGTGCACTGGCATAAAACAGCCAGACAGAGCTGCCAGCCATTCGGCGATGATCTCTATGCAAAGTATAAAAAATGGTGTGATGAATATTTTTATATAAAACATCGTCAGGAGGCGAGAGGGGTTGGAGGTTTGTTTTTTGATGACTTATCTGAGCCTGACTTTACTCGTTGTTTCGCACTGATGCGCTCCATAGGAGATTGTTATCTGCCAGCGTATCTGCCTATTGTCGAAAGGCGCAAAGGGCAAAGTTTTTCTGAAGCTGAAAAAGATTTCCAATTGCATCGTCGCGGCCGCTATGTTGAATTTAATTTGGTCTACGACAGAGGGACTCTTTTTGGCTTGCAGTCCAATGGTCGAACTGAGTCAATCCTTATGTCTTTGCCACCGCAAGTCAAATGGAGTTATGACTACCAAATAGCTGATAACAGTCAAGAATCTGAACTATATTCTAAGTTTTTACCGGTCAGAGACTGGTTGAAGTAGAGGTGACAAATGGACAAACTAGATCGATATGCAGTTGTCGGCAATCCTATAGGGCATTCTAAAAGCCCGTCGATTCATAAAATGTTCGCCCAGCAAAGTGCTCAGCAGCTAGAGTATGTGACTAAGCTGGTGGCTCTGGATGAATTTTCTGTCGATGTTAAGCGTTTCTTTGCAGAGCAAGGGTCTGGGCTCAACGTCACTGTGCCGTTTAAGCAACAGGCCTGGGATATCGCCACAGGGCTATCGGATTGTGCCAGGCTAGCCGGAGCGGTTAATACTTTGTGGTTAAAAGACGGTGAGATACAAGGTGATAATACTGATGGAATCGGACTGGTTAGGGATCTGATAAGTAATAACAGTTATCAGCTGGTCGATAAGAAAGTACTTATCTTGGGTGCTGGAGGCGCTGTGCGCGGTGTGTTGCAACCTATTATAGCCCAGCGCCCTTCAAGTATCACGATTGCTAATCGTACCTTGTCAAAGGCGTTGCAGTTGCGGACGATTTTCGCTGATATCTATCCCCTCGAATGTTGCGAATACAGCCAGTTAGACGGACCCTATGATTTAATTATCAACGGTACTTCAGCTTCTTTAAGCAACCAACTTCCGCCATTGGCTGATGAGATAGTAGGTCCCGACAGTTGCCTGTACGACATGATGTATGGATCTCAAACAACAGTATTTAATCAGTGGGGAAAAAAATTGGGTGCTAAGAGCTGTATTGATGGTTTGGGCATGTTGGTTGAGCAGGCAGCAGAATCATTCAGTTTGTGGAGGGGAGTAAGACCTGAAACAGCAGCAGTTATTCGCAGTCTCAGAAAAGAGTTGCAAAAATAATCTAATAATCTCACTTATTGTAATAAGGAGTGTCTATATTTAGTGTGGGCGCACCTCAGTTTTGTGAACAAAGATCGCCAGACAAGAGCAATTCTGACTGTTTTTGTTAAAACACTAGTGTATCTATCTGTTTTTATACTATGTTTATTAGTAAATATTACCTAATATATGAAATATTTCTACGCAGTTGAAGTTGCCCGGAAACAGATGGATGCCGGACAACTTTTCACTTAGGGGTATATGTCATGACAAATTTGTTACCTTTAACTACCGATCAGTTATATAAAAGCTGTGAACTCGAATTACTCCCATTTAAAAACACATCTACTCTGGAAAAATTCAGTGGTTTTTTTGGCCAAAGTCGGGCATTGGAAGCAATGACTTTTGGGGTTGGTATGCGTCGACCCGGATATAATTTCTTTGTTATGGGAAACCCTCACACCGGACGTTTTTCCTTTGCAATGGACATGTTGAAGAGTGTTGCTAAGAAAGAGCGTAAACCTAGAGATTGGGTTTACATAAATAATTTTGAGGAGGGGCGCACACCGATTGCGATACATTTAACTGCCGGCAAGGCAGTTAAATTAAAAAGAGATAATCAGGCTCTGCTCGAGGCCATTGCTACAGAGCTGCCCGCGGCTTATGAGAGCCAAAATTTTCAGAGGAAAAAGAGCAAGATAGAGAAGGATTTTAATTCGCTATATGATCAGGCAGTTGACAGTGTAGAGCAACAGGCCAGAGAGCACAGCATCGCTTTATTCCGAGACGGTGGCACTATCGGCTTTACGCCTATCAGCGAAGGGCAAGCCATGGACGAAGCGCAATTTTCTCAACTTGATGAAGAGCTGCGGCAAAATTTTAGTCAGAACATATCGAATTTGGAAGACCTTTTAGGTGAAAGTTTGACGTCACTGCCAGTTTGGCGACGTGAAGCGGCTGAAAAATTAAAAAAATTAGAGGTAGATACCGCGGTTCAGGCAGTCGAACCACTGTTAGATAAAATTAAACAAACTTATAGCGATCGCCCTAAACTTATTGATTACTATAAGGATATGCTAAAACATTTGGCCAATAATGCCGATGATTTTTTGCATGATGAAAAGTCATCTGAGCTGTTAACCGACACCTCGCGCCGGGCTATGTTGCAAGAGTGGTACGGTATAAATTTATTGATCGATAACAGCAAAACTAAAGGCGCCCCGGTTATCTATGAAGCGCACCCAACCTATGAGAACTTATTTGGCAGAGTTGAGTACGTCAGTGAGCTGGCGGCACTGGCAACTTCTTATCAAAGAATAAGAGCGGGTGCGCTGCATAAAGCTAATGGCGGATACTTGTTGTTAGATGCAGAAAAGCTGCTGGAGATGCCACATGTATATTCGGCTTTAAAAAGAGCATTGAAAGCCCATGAGTTACGCATTGAGCATCCCCTGGCAGATACAGCTGCCGCCAGCTCTATTTCGCAAAGCCCGCTGCCGGTTGAGTTGAAAGTCAAAGTCGCCTTAGTGGGCTCGAGAAATACCTATTATCTGTTGCAAGGGTTTGACCCGGATTTCGAAAAAACATTTAGAGTAGTAGTGGACTTTGACGAAGCAGTGCCACGTACCGATAAATCCATTCGCAGCTATGCCCGCCTGATCAAGACCTTGGCTGATCAGGAGGGGTTGGCACCTTTTACCAGATCGGCAATTGCCCGCTTGGTGGAGCATAGCTCACGCAGTGCAGATGACACAGCAATGTTGTCCACGCATATAGGGAATATTGTCGACCTGTTGTGCGAGGCTGAGTTTAAGCGAGTACAAGGCGATGATGAATTGGTAACAGATCAGCATGTCAACTTGGCATTAGAGGCGCAGGAGGCACGTACAGGGCGCCTAAGCGAGAAAATTTATGAAAGCATTTTAAATAACGTAGTGCTGATAGACTCAGCCGGAAAACAAGTAGGTAAATGCAACGGTTTAACCGTATTGCAGGTGGGTGATGTCTCCTTCGGCTCACCTGCTCGCATTACCGCTACAGTATTCCCGGGAGAGCAAGGCATTTTGGATATTGAGCGCGAAGCCGATTTAGGTCAGTCGATTCACTCCAAAGGTGTTTTGATACTATCTGGCTATTTAGGTTATAAATATGCCAAAGGCTTTCCAATCAAAATTTCGGCTAACATTGCTATGGAGCAGTCGTACGGTGCTATTGATGGAGATAGTGCCTCTCTTGCAGAGGTCTGTGCACTAATTTCATCTTTAACAAAGATTGCTATATCACAAACTTTTGCTATCACTGGGTCTATTAACCAGTACGGTGAAGTGCAGGCAATTGGAGGGGTGAACGAAAAAATCGAAGGCTTTTTTGAAATTTGCAAGCGCCGGGATTTTGCTGGGGGGCCGCAAGCTGTGATAGTGCCCAGGGCAAACATCAGAAATATGATGTTGAAAAAAGAAGTATTGGATGCGGTCAAAGCGGGGCAGTTCTTAATCTATGTAGTGGAATCTGTTGATCAATGTTTAGGGTTATTAATGGGTCGTGACGTCGGGTGTTTAGATGCCGATGATAACTTCACAAAAGGCAGTGTCAATGCTGTTGCAGTGAATTGCTTTGAGCAAATGTCAAAGATTAAAACTTAGTATATTAGTAGGTTAGGATGGCTAGCTAAGAATTATCCACAAGAGTTTCACGTGAAACTGTAGTGGATAATTGAGCCCAATCAGGCAGCAAATAGCCACAGTAAATGAAGGCATTGCAGCAAAAACATAACTTAGTTGTCGGGTTGCTGCTGTCGGTAGCAGCAGCGCTACTAATAACTTGCATCAGTACTGTTCCTAGATGAAAGTAACAATCAGGTGCAGCAAATATAAGTATTGCCAGAGAATATTCTATATGTGTTATCGGAATAGTCTTGTAAGCAGCTGATTTGTAGTAGTTAAATAGATAGGAGTGCTTAGGTGTTGACAGCAGAATTACATAGGAAAATAAACCAGCAATTGCTATAATCTAGCTTTTTTGGATGTGAAGTTGTGTTGGGACGAATAGCGGCAGCTTGGGGGCTTATCGGGGTTTTCCTTTTTTTGGCAAGCGCCATTTACAAGTTGGCAATCATTAGCTGGCAGTTGCTGGCCTTAGAGCTGGAGCTGTACCATTGGTTGGCAATAGTGATCTGGGTGGTGTTTATGGGTTACTATGAGGGCTATCAGGGGTTTCAAAAAGGTTTTTCACCGAGAGTGGCAGCCCGGATTCATTTCTTAGTGCAAAATGTCACTTACAAGAGGTTGGTTCTGGCACCGCTATTTTGCTTGGGCTTCTTCGATGCCGAGCGTCGACGCATTATTTTTATTATCTGTTTAAGTCTAGGGATTGTTTTGCTTGTCAAAGCGGTAGAGCATATGCCAATGCCGTGGCGTGGAATAATGGACGTTGGAGTAGTAGTCGGGTTGAGCTGGGGCTTAATATCAATGTTGATATTTACAGCAAAAGCATTTTATTGCTCTAGCTTTAATCACTCCGCGGAAGTTCCCCATAGAGAGCTAGACACAGCAACCAGTAAATGACCTGATCTGCTGCGAGCTGCTGTTTAAATGGCGCCAAGGGCATCTCCAGGCGCCGTTTAGGCAAGTGCCTACTTCAGCTATTGAATCATCCTAAAAACAGCTTAAAAGCTTTGTTTTCTGTCTCTTCAGTATAATAGTAGCCAACCTCGTCTAAGAAATTGATTATACTGGATTTTTCGCTTTGTTCTGCCTGCATTGCAACAAGTACACGGCCGAAATCTGAGCCGTGATTACGATAGTGGAACATTGAAATATTCCAGCGACCGCCAACAGTGTCCAGAAACTTTAACAACGCACCTGGCTTTTCGGGAAACTCGAAACGAAAAACTAGTTCATTTTTCAGTGGCTGCTGTGAATGGCCACCGACCATGTAACGTATGTGAATTTTTGCGATCTCGTTATCGGATAAGTCTTCGACAGGAATACCCGCGAAAGTTAACTCTGAGATAAGCTGCTGCTTTTCATTGCCGTGGGGGTCTGTACTAACTCCAACTAATATATTGGCAACTTCTGTATCGCTGTAACGATAATTGAATTCAGTAATACTGCGCTCACCCAAGGTTTTACAGAAATGTCGGAAGCTGCCGGGTTTCTCAAGGATCTGTGCGGCAATTAATGCTTCACGTTTTTCCCCAAGGTCAGTGCGCTCTGCGATGTGACGCAAGCGACTGAAATTCATGTTAGCTCCAGAGTTTATAGCAATGTAGGTTTCGCCCTGAGTGCGATGTTGGCGTACATATTTCTTTAGTCCGGCGACTGCCAGGGCGCCTGAAGGTTCGCAGATCGAGCGAGTGTCGTCGAATATATCCTTTAACGCGGCACAAATCTCATCGGTGTTAACGGTAATGACCTGGTCTACATACTGTTGAGCGATTTCGAATGGGTATTTGCCAATTTGCGCCACAGCGACACCGTCTGCAAAAATGCCAACGTGCGGAAGAATTACTCTTTCTCCGGCGTCCAAGGCGGCTTTGAGACAGGCTGATTCACTAGATTCAACACCAATGATTTTGGTTTCAGGACTTAGATATTTTATATACACCGCAATTCCGGCAATTAATCCACCGCCACCTACAGGCACAAAAATAGCGTCAAGTGCGCCACTGTGTTGCTTGAGAATTTCCATGGCGATAGTGCCTTGACCGGCGATTACATCGGGGTCATCAAAAGGCGGGCAGTATGTATACCCTTGCTGCGCAGTCAAGTGTTCGGCATGCTTCTTAGCAGCGTCGAAACTAGAGCCAAACAAAATAACATCGCCACCTAATGCCCTGACATTATCCACTTTAATGCTTGGGGTAATAGTAGGCATGACAATAATTGCCTTAACACCCATGATTTTAGCTGACAGAGCCAGGCCCTGGGCATGGTTTCCAGCGGATGCAGTAATGACTCCTCTGGCACGTTCCTCTGCACTGAGCTGGGCCATTTTATTATAGGCACCGCGCACTTTGAATGAATAGACTGGCTGTAGGTCTTCACGCTTCAATAACACTGTGTTATCGATGCGTTTAGAGAGGACTTTAGCATGCTCCAGTGGAGTCTCTACAGCGGCATCGTATACTCTGGCTTTGAGGATTTTTTTTATGTACGGATTAGGCATTGTAATAGTTCTATAGTCAGTAGTTAGTTAGTGCACAAAGCATGGGAAGTCCCAAAATCAACTCAATGCTACAAGCTGGACTCAGTGGCGTCTATAGGCGCTTAGAAAAACTCTTGGAATAAGCATGGGCTATTATAGATGCCTGCCAGGCCTGCAGCTTTTAGGGTTAATGATATCTGTTAGGATCAGATATAAATCGGTATAATTGGCGCAAAAATCAGCCGAAAAGATACCAATTATGACCCAAGATGAATTGAAGTTGGCAGTGGCCAAAGCTGCGATTGAATACATAACCCCTAAGCTGGATAAAGAGAGCATTGTCGGTGTTGGCACAGGTTCTACAGCGAATTTTTTTATCGCAGAGCTGGCTGCAATCAAACATTTATTTGCCGGTGCTGTCGCCAGTTCTGATGAGTCGGCCAGAAGGCTAAAAGAACTGGGGATAGAAGTACTAGAGCTCAATGACATTAATGAAATGGTTGTCTATGTTGACGGAGCTGATGAATTCGACCCGCAATTGAACTTGATTAAAGGTGGAGGGGCCGCGCTTACCAGAGAAAAAATAGTTGCAGCAGTCGCTAAGGAATTTGTCTGCATAGTCGACGACACTAAGCAGGTAGCTGTTTTAGGTGATTACCCACTACCCGTTGAAGTCATTCCAATGGCTAGATCTTATGTAGCACGTGAACTTGCTAAGCTCAATGCGCAGCCGGTTTATAGGCAAGGGGTAGTCACAGATAATGGCAATCTGATATTAGACGTTGAAGACTTAGATATAAGCGATGCTAAAGCTCTGGAAATTAAGATAAACGCTATAGTCGGCGTGGTCACCAATGGCTTGTTTGCCCGGCGCAATGCAGATGTGCTGTTGATGGGTAGTGCACAAGGGGTGCAGACTCTGACAGCTCAATAGCGCTGCTCGCTCCACAGATTGTCGATAATAGGACAGTCACTGATATAGCCCTCGCCTGAGCAGCTTGCAGAAAGCTGTTTAAGTGAGGTTTTTAGCTGCTCTAATTCAATCAGCTTCTGCTCTACCAGTTGCACTTTACTGTCCACTCTTCTTTTGACTTCCAAAGCTTTCGCGTTTGGGTCTTGCTGCAGATTGAGCAGCTCCAGGATCTCCTCCAGTGCAAAGCCGATACCTTGGCAGCGCTGAATAAACTTAATCCGCTCAATGACTTCTGCGCAATACAGGCGATACCCAGACTCAAGTTGCTGTCTGGGGGCTATCAGACCGCGCTGTTGATAGTAGCGCAGCGCCTGTACGCTGATGCCGGTTATTTTTGCCACGGCGCCAATTTTGTACAAATTCATAGAAATTTGAATTAAGTAGCTGTAGCGTTAGAGGACATATTTAACGATGCCAATAGTCACTGGCATAGTGACAAAAGCGAGTGCGATTGCGACAATGATTACCCAGCCAAGGCCGGAACTATCTTTGAAGTTTTGATCGTGATCAGACATACAAAATCCCTGTTTTATAAATTATATAGCGCAATTTTAGCAGTAACAGCAAGGTTTTTGTAGCTGCACTGAAGAAATAGCTCTGCTGAGCGAAAATTACCGCTCTTGATTCGCCTCTGTTACAGGCTGTCAATTATTTCAGCATAACCACAAAGGTAGTCGGGGTATTTAAACTGGTAGCCTGTTGCCAGTAATAAACTATTGTCACAGCGCTTGCTAGTAGTGCTGCGGGTACTTTTGAGCTTTTCAACTGGGCTATTAGTTTGGCTGGCCAGCCAATCCATAACCTCGCTGATAGGGCTTGGCAGACAATCAGAAGCTAAATATAAAGGCGCTATACTGTTGCCCTTAGCAACTAAATTTATCAGATGCTCAAGTACCGCAGCGCAATCATCGCGATGAATGCGGTTACTGTATTGCACTGGATCGCTTAGCAGCGATTTTCCGGCCAGTACCTGATTAAGTAAATGTAATCGCTGTGGACCATATATTCCGCTAAACCTAACCACAGTGGCCGGACAGTCACTAGCCAGAACCTGGAGCTCTGCCGCGCGCATTATCTGGGCTTTCTCTGAGTCGGCACTAGCAGAAGATCGTTCGTCAATCCACTGATGCTCACTCTGCGCATACACAGAGGTGCTGGAGGTGAAAAAAACATGTGCAGGAGTTTCAGGCAGTGCGGCTAACAAGTTTCGATAGCCATCCAAATATGTCTGCGTATAGACACCAGAGGCACCGCGACGTGGGGCGGCGCAATAGACTAAAATATCTATAGCAGGTAAATTTTTCAAACTACTAAGGTCAGATAAGTCGGCGGCGATAGGGTGCAGTTGTGCGGGTAGTTTGTTAATAGTGCGACGCAGGCCATAAACGCGGTGCTCTGTGGCTAATAGTTTACCTAAGGTAGAGCCAACATCGCCGCAACCGGCAATCAAAATACGATATTTTTCCATAGCTTGGATATATTTAACCTTTAAACTAAATACTGAGATAAATTACTTTATAGCGCAGGGCTATATAGGTAATAATTGCCCTTAGCGCATTAGGCCCGGGAGTCTGCTCGCTGGCTAATAGAGTTAAACAGCGATTGTTGTGTTTACAGGTGGAGATTATATATGACATTGACGCAATTGCACTACGCAGTAACGCGGCTCACAAGGGCAGATCTTTGCCTTGATCCTGGCGCCTTCTCTGTGTGGCCCGAAGACACAGAATTTAAGGCGGGGAATCAATGACAATGCCTTTTGTCGATCATAAAATGCCCTCGGTAAGTGTGCTCAAAGGGGTCGGTGCAGCTATGCTAAATAAGCTGGAACGCCTGGGAATTCACAATTTGCAAGATTTACTGTTTCACTTGCCAATGCGCTACCAGGATCGAACTAGTGTTAAACAAATTGGCTCTTTGCAAATAGGTGATGAAGTAGTCATCGAAGCGGAAGTTGTTAACTGCGAAATAAAATTTTCCAAGAAGCGCACTATGTTGTGCCGCTTGCACGATGGCAGTGGCAGTATCACACTGCGTTTCTTCCATTTTTCTGCCGCTCAAAAAAACAACTTAAAGGCGGGTAAATTACTGCGCTGTTTCGGCGAGGTAAGACCCGGCCCTCATGGGCTGGAGATGGTGCACCCAGAGTATAAAGGCATCGATGCCAGTGTAACCAGTGCAATAGAAGAATGTCTAACCCCGGTTTACCCTATGACTGAGGGGTTGCAGCAAAATCGCGTCCGCTCGTTGATGGCCCAGGCGCTGCTGTGGCTGGAGTCAGGTGAATTGGCAGAGCTTTTGCCAAAACAGCTGCGAGTGCAGTGGGCACTGCCGCAGCTGCATAAGTCACTACAGTATTTGCATGCGCCTCCGCCTGAGGCAGACAGAGAGCTAATGGCTCAAGGGATGCATCCAGCACAGCGCAGGCTGGCCTTTGAGGAGCTGTTGGCTCATCATTTAACGCTGCTCAATCTAAGAAAAAAAATTCAGTGTGATGGCGGCCATGCGCTGAGAGCGCCTGGTGATTCATGTGCCGCTTTCCTGGCACAGCTGCCATTTGAATTGACCAGTGCGCAGACCCGGGTGGGGGAGGAAGTAGCCGCTGATTTAAGCAAGGCGCTACCGATGCTCAGATTGATTCAGGGGGATGTAGGTTCAGGAAAAACAGTAGTGGCAGCACGGGCAGCAGTGCAGTGCGTAGAAAATAATTTCCAGGCGGCAATCATGGCGCCCACCGAAATTCTGGCAGAGCAGCATTATTTAAACTTTAAAAACTGGCTGGAGCCACTACAGATTAAAGTGGCCATGATAACCGGCAAGATAAAAGGTAAAAAGAGAGCCGCAGTTTTAGAGTCGCTCGCCAATGGTGAAGCTCAAGTGATAGTGGGTACTCACGCACTTTTTCAGGAGGAAGTACGATTTTACAATCTAGGGCTGGCTGTTATTGATGAGCAGCACCGGTTTGGAGTTCATCAGAGGTTGAGTTTACGAGAAAAAGGCCGTGACGGGCTGCGCTCGCCGCATCAGCTGATTATGACCGCAACGCCCATTCCTCGCACTTTGACTATGAGCGCCTATGCTGACTTGGACTGCTCAGTTATAGATGAGCTACCACCTGGCAGGAAAGTTGTGCAAACGGTTGTGATTAGCGATGAGCGCCGAGAGCAAGTGATTGAGCGGGTCAGGTCCGCCTGTCAACAGAAACGACAGGTTTACTGGGTATGCACTTTGATTGAAGAGTCCGAGCTGCTGCAGTGTCAGGCGGCAGAGGTCACCGCCGAGCAATTACAACTGCAACTGCCCGAGCTGAATATAGGTTTGATTCACGGAAGAATGAAATCGGCTGAAAAACAGGCCATTATGCAACAGTTCAAAGGTGACAGTGAAAACCCTGCGCAGATAAACTTGTTAGTGGCCACTACGGTGATAGAAGTCGGTGTAGATGTGCCAAATGCCAGCGTTATGATCATCGAAAACCCAGAGCGTTTAGGGCTGGCACAATTGCATCAATTACGCGGCAGAGTAGGGCGTGGTACCGTTGAGAGTTTTTGTTTGCTGCTGTATCGTGCGCCGTTATCCCAAGTGGGGAAGAAGCGACTTAAGATCATGCGCGATACCAATGACGGCTTTTTAATTGCGGAAAAAGATCTGGAAATCCGTGGTCCCGGTGAAGTATTGGGGACTAGACAAACCGGCGAGATGCAATTTCGGATCGCTGATCTGCAGCGCGATGCTGACTTGTTAGAGCAAGTTCAGCAACTGGCATTGCAAGTGAATACTAACCAACAGATGGTTAATGCTATTACCCGCCGCTGGTTGGGCCAAGGTGAAGAGTACGGGCACGTGTAAACACTAACTTTAGGGTATATCATAGCTGCCCTCGCATTGAGCAGCACTTATAACACCACAGTCAGAGTAGAAAATTTTGCAGATAACAGAGACAGACAAAGACATCATACGCCAGCAAATTGGTCGTGAGCCTCAAGGTATAGTGGCTATTGCCGCCAGAGCAAACAACGCGGTGCCAGTAGTGCTGCAGATGCGCAGTATAGTAGATGGTAAGCCATTTCCAACCTTGTACTGGCTGTGCAGCAAAGATTTGTCAAAAGCTATAGGCAGTATAGAAACTCAAGGATGGGTCAAAGAGATAGAGCAACAAATTGCATGCGATGAACAGCTAAGATGCCAATATCTAGCAAACCAGCAGCAGTATGTTGACAAGCGTTTGCAGCAAATGAAGGCCGAAGATAGAGTGATTATCGAGCGGCGCGGTTTTAGCGAAATGTTTCAACGCTATGGTATTGGTGGTATTTCCCAGTGGGATAAAGTGCGCTGTCTGCATATGCAGTATGCGCATCATTTAGTTGATGGCAACATCATTGGAGAATTGCTGGATCAGCAATTTGAATTACATAAACTGCTGGACAAAACTGATCTGCGTTAAAGACAATAAAATACTAGTTAGTAATCACTACGGCAACTAGAAGATTTATCGGCGTTGCAGTGTGCTATCGAGAAAAGTTGCAAAGATAGTGATATTAAACTGCGCTGAGTTGGCTGTCAGTGCTCAGCATATGAAATGAACAGCCAGGCACTGAGGGGCAACCTAAGAGGCTAGGCAGTCAGCGCAGTATATTTAATCATTAGTTGGTCTTCAGTTTCCTCGTGATCCGGGTCTTTTGGTATGCAATCTACCGGGCACACTTCGACACATTGCGGAGTGTCGTAATGGCCGACACATTCAGTGCATTTTTTGGGATCGATTTCGTAAATTTCTTCACCTGGGGTGATCGCCTCGTTAGGGCATTCAGGCTCGCAGACATCACAGTTGATGCATTCATCAGTAATTATTAAGGACATTTTCTACCTCATTGCTCACACAGTGGCGCAATTCACTTTTAGCGACGTTGTCAGGCGCAGCTATACAGGGTTCTAATATTTTAATACTAATTGGCTCAAGGTAGGCATTTATACGCCCTTAATTAAGCAAATTAGTGCTTTTGCTGGTGGTGCTCGATTAGTGAGGCTTCAACAGCGGGGTGAATAAATTTGCTGACATCACCGTTTAATCTAGATATTTCTCTAATTAAAGTAGATGAAATAAATGATAAATGCTCCGCAGGAGTTAAAAACAAACTCTCTGCCTGGGGTGCCAAATGCCTATTCATGTTGGCGAGCTGAAACTCGTACTCAAAATCCGAGACGGCTCTGAGGCCACGCAAAATTATATTTGCCTGTTCCTTATGGATTAAATCCGCAAGCAGACAGTTAAAGCCGATAATTTCGACATTATCTAAATGCTTAGTGACTAGTTTAGCCAGTCTGACTCTTTCATCAATGGGCAGTAACGGCTGCTTTTTAGGGCTGGAAGCTACTGCGACTATAACCCTGTCAAAAAGCCGTGCGGCACGCTCTACCAGATCGGTATGGCCGTTGGTGATAGGGTCGAAAGTTCCGGGATAAATAACCGTATTCATAGGCGATTCTTAACTACACTGGGCGCTAAAGAGTATTTTAACTTACTGACAGGGCGATCCGAGCGCAAAAATTTTGCCCCAAGACCTGCCTAGATAACAAATATCTTCAGCACATCATTAATAGAATATTATTCGATATTTAAAGCATAATAAACAATCTTTTTAGATCGTTATGATCTATGCAAATACCGGCATAAATGTGTCAGCAGATTATATACATAATTGGTTTAATTTTCGCAAAAATGCGCCGATTGATTGCTGATGTTTGCCAAATATAACAATAAAGGTCGCTACATCAGGACACTAGCGAATAAACAAAGCGTTTCCGAGATTGTTAATCGTTATTGTAATGATATTAGTTATCATTTATGATTGCGCCTTATTTTACAATTACGTCTTCAACTAAAAATCACGGAGTGAATTCATGAAACCTATCTCGGCGCTTGCTTTGTCTATTGCTATGGCAATGACATCTGCAGCACAGGCAGCACCTCCTGCTGCAGCGGTTATTAAGCATTATGGCGATATTGCAAAAGCCACATTTGAAGATTCTTTAAAAACGGCCAGAGATTTAGAAGTAAATATTGGCGCTTTTTTAGATAAGCCTACAGAAGCCACTATGCAATCGGCCAAAAATTCCTGGATTGCTGCACGGGTTCCCTACCAGCAAACAGAAGCTTACCGTTTTGGCAACGCTATTGTCGACGAATGGGAGGGGAAAGTTAACGCTTGGCCGCTAGATGAAGGTTTGATCGACTATGTAGATTCGAGCTATGGCGCCGAGTCAGATGAAAATCCTTTTTACGCTGCCAACGTAATCGCCAACCAGTCGCTGTCTATCGGTGGTGTTAAGGTTGATGCAACTAATATCACAGCAGCGCTTTTAGGTGAGACACTACAAGAGATAGATGAAGTTGAATCCAACGTTGCAACAGGTTATCACGCGATCGAGTTTTTGCTTTGGGGCCAGGATTTAAACGGTACTGATAAAGGTGCCGGCAACCGAGCAGCTACCGACTACAGCTTAACAGATTGTACTAATGGCAACTGCGATCGCCGTCGCGATTATCTGAGCGCGGCGACAGCACTACTGGTTAGCGATCTGCAGGAGATGTCTACTAACTGGCAGCCCAACGGCGCCGCTCGTGTCGAACTTGCTGCTAAAGGAGACAGGGGAGGGTTGGCGACGATTCTTACCGGGATGGGTAGCTTATCTTATGGGGAGTTGGCTGGTGAGCGCATTAAGCTTGGACTGATCGTACACGATCCTGAAGAAGAGCATGATTGCTTCTCTGACAATACGCACTTCTCTCATTTCTATGATGCAATGAGCATTAAGAATGTTTACACAGGTGAATACCGCCGTGTTGATGGCACTTTGCTAAAAGGACCTAGCTTATCCGCACTGGTTGCAACTGCCGATTCCGCTGTTGACAATAAGTTGAATTCTCAGCTAAATGCGACTCAAGATTACATGCAAGTCATGGTTGATCAAGCGTCAAAAGGTAATACATTTGATGTGTTAATCGGCTCTGGAAATACTGCAGGCAACGCCATAGTGCAAGATGTAGTTGATGCGTTAACCGACCAGACCAAGACCATAGAAGCGGCAATCAATGCACTTAAGCTAAGTGATATTGAACTTGAAGGTTCCGATAGCTTAGACGATCCAGCGAGCGTCAGCGCCGGATAATAACGTGCTAGAGTGACTGTTAGTAGCAAAAAGCCTGTCGAGATAATCGCCGGGCTTTTTTGCCTTTTTGCTGCCTTTAATACCAGGGTCTGATATGGCGATGCAGAGCTCTGGATAGAGATTGGCAATAAGCCTACAATAGCATCCTCGGCGCTGTATATACTGGTAATTGTTTAATAAAACCCTCTCTATAATAGGTAAAAACTTGGATCATTTTTTTCGCGCTATTTACCTTTCTGGCCTGTTTTTGAGTACGGCTAATGTGATTGCTGCAGTGCCAGAGCTGCCGACAGATTTTAGCCGAGCACAGCCAATGGAACAGTTTTCGGGGGGGGCAAGTAGCAGTAACAACCGCGGCAGAAATTCTTTTTTACACCCCGCCACAAATTTGTCATTCGACAATAAGCTGAATTTTAAAATTGGCGAAAGCATCTTCGCCAAACTTTGGGTATTTTCGCCATCTTCTACTCAGGCAAGCGATGGCCTGGGGCCTCTGCACAATGCGCGCTCTTGCATGGGCTGTCACATACGCGGCGGACGCGGTCATGTGCCCGAGGGAAACTGGCCGATAGATAATGCCATTTCGATGTTGATGCGCCTCAGCATTGAGCCACAAAATGACCTGCAGCGAGCGCTGCTGGCCAGTGGCAGGCTGGCATTTATTACCGAGCCTACCTATGGCGCGCAAATACAAGACTTTGCCTTGCAGGGAATGCCTGCTGAGGGTCGAATCAACATCAGTTACACTGAGCAAACGTTAGCCTTGAGTGATGGTACTTTAGTCTCAATGCGCCAGCCAACCTATAGCCTTTCAGACTTGAGCTATGGGCCGCTGCATCCAGACAGCAAATTCTCGGTGCGCATCGCCAACCCGATGCTCGGTTTGGGCTTGTTAGAAGCTATCACCGAGCAGGATGTTTTGTCTCTGGCAGAGGCTCAGGAGCGCAGTGGACAAGGAATTAGCGGTCGGCCCAACCGAGTATGGGAGCACAGCAGCCAATCGATAGTGTTGGGCCGGTTTGGCTGGAAGGCGGGAAGTCCGAGCCTCAATCAGCAAAATAGCGCCGCCTTCGCCACGGATATGGGGCTATCAACACCTTTGTTTAAAGATGCCTATCAGGGTGACTGCACTGCGGCCCAACAGCAGTGTCTGCAAGCTGTTGACGGGCGTTCGGCACACCTGGCAGATCTGGAGGTGGCGCCACAAATGTCGCAAATGCTGAACCTATTTGTCCGCAATATCGCCGTTCCCAAGCGTCGTAATGTCGAAAATCTCCAGGTATTAGCTGGCAAAAAAATATTTTATGACAGCGGCTGCGCCAGTTGTCATCAACCCAGCTTTATCACTGGCAAGGACACCGCTGCAGAGCAGGCACAGCAGCTAATTTGGCCTTACACAGACTTGTTGCTGCACGATATGGGTGAGGCTCTGGCCGATCATCGACCGGAGTTTCAAGCTAGCGGCTCAGAGTGGCGCACCGCCCCGCTCTGGGGAATAGGAGCTACTGCAGCAGTCTCAGGTAAAACTGAGTTTTTGCACGATGGCCGCGCGCGCAGCTTGCTAGAGGCCATCCTCTGGCACGGCGGAGAGGCTGCATCGAGCAGAGATAAAGTTATTAATATGCAGCGCAGTCAAAGGACGGCGCTAATGGCCTTTTTGGAGTCTTTATAGTGAACATTGTATTATCGATTAACAAAGCGGCGAGTAGTACAGTGCTCTGCCTGCTGCTGTCTACTCAGCTGTATGCTCAGGGGCCAAGTGCCGCGCGCTGGCAGGCGTTTAATCAGTCGGCTATCGCCGAGCACATCGTACCTAAGTATCGACAGCTGGCCGCTCAGTCATCGCTGTTAACTCAGAGTATTGCTGGTTTCTGTGCTCAGCGTTCCGATGAATCCCTGCTCGCTGCAAAAACGCAATTTAAACAGACCCAGCAAGCCTGGCAGAAAATCCAGCATATACAATTCGGACCGGTAACAATGCTGATGCGCAACTTCAGTTTGCAATATTGGCCAGACAAAAAGAACCTCGGTAGCAGGCAGTTAAATGCTTTGCTTAAAGATGCGCTGCAATCTGATACGAGCAAGCGTTACGACAGTAGCTTCTTTATCAAAGCTTCGGTTGCAGTCAAAGGCTATCCAGCGCTGGAGCGAATGTTATTTGAGCAAAAATTAATTGACCAATTGAACTCTAACCCCAGTTACTGCCCTCTCATGCAAGCAATTGCCGCTCATATCGGCGAGAACACACAAGCTATTGTCAGTGAATGGAAACTGGAGCTGGAAAACTACCGCGAATACGGTGAAGAGAGCAATTACCAGTCTTCTATGGAAGCTGCAACAGAGATTCTAAAGGCTTTAGTGGAGCCTGTTGAGGCGATCAGTGATGCTAAAATAGCTGTGCCGCTGGGCAGCGAGCTGCAAAAAATGCGCTGGCGTAAAAGCGAATCCTGGCGCAGTGGTCAATCGATAGAGAACCTGCGCAGCAATGTAGCTGCGCTGCAGCATTTATACTCGGGAATTGAAGTGGCCAGCGCCAGGGCGCTGTTGATCGAAAGCGGCGCAACCGAGCTGGCAGAGATAATAGATCAGCAGTTTTCGGTGTTATTACTGCAGTTGCAAGGCGTTACTGAGCCGAGCAACATGCAATATCAGCAACAACAATTTAATCAGTTGCTGCAAGTGCAGCAGCAGTTAAAGCGCCTCAGTGATAATCTTCTGGCGGCGATGAAGCCGTTGCAGATAAACTTAGGATTCAACCGCAGAGACGGCGATTGAACACGCAGGCAAACACTGGCTATAAGCATGTGGCGAAGAAAAAGCAATCCTCAAAGCGGGTATTGCCAGTTGAAATAATCCGTATATCGGTGTCGGTATTTGACACAGCCGAGCATGGCTAAGCTGGAGAGAAAGGTTGCAACGCAGACAATTTAATGGCTATTTGAGCGCTTTGTTACTCGGGGCGGTACTGCCCCAGACAAGCCATGCCAGTAGAGTTCAATACTATGCATCGGCCAGCGTCGATAAAAGTGGCCAGCACTGGCTAGTGGTTTTTGATCAGTTAGCCGTAGAGCAGCTACGCTATGCTCTGCCAGCTAGGGCACATCAGGTGATTAAGCACCCCACAGAAAACTGCTTATTAGTGGTTGCCAGGCGCCCCGGACAGTACTTGTTGCTGATAGATCTGCTAAGTGGCAAAAAAATTATGCAGTTGTCGCCCCGGGAGGGGCAGCACTTTTGTGGTCACTTGCAGATCAGTGCTGACGGTCGCTATCTGTATAGTACTGAAAATATCAGCGCCAGCAGTCAAGGCCTAGTTGTTGTGCGCCAGTTAACGGGGCGCTACGACACTGTGGCGCAATTTTCCAGTGGTGGGATAGGTCCACACCAACTCAAATTGAGCGACGCCGGCAGGCAGTTAATTGTAGCTAACGGTGGTATCCATACCCGCGACAGAGTGAAGTTGAATCTGCAGCAGATGCAGTCAAGTCTGGCCTACATAAATCTAGCCAGTGGTGAAATTGAACAACAGTTAGTGCTGGATAGAAAGTACTCACAATTGAGTATCCGGCACATAGATGTCAGCGCTGATGACTCAGTGTTAATTGCTATGCAGTATCAGGGAGAGCGTACTGCCCGCGTCCCGCTAGTAGCGACTCATAGTTACAAAGGCCAGCTTAGATTCCTGCAGATTCCCGATCCGCAATATTATCAGCTCAAGCATTACTGCGGCAGTGCCTGCTTTGACCGCTCGGGCAAGACAGTGGCAGTCTCTGCGCCTAAGGGCGATAAAATACTGTTTTGGGATTTTAAACAGGGCAGATATTTGGGCAGCGTAAAAGTACGTGATGGCTGCGGGTTGGTGGCGGGGTCTGAAGCTGACAGTTTTGTAGTCAGCAGCGGGCGGGGGCGGGCCTATAAAATAAACCCGCAGAGCCAGAAAAAAACGCAATTTTTGAACAGTGCGACTTTGCAGTGGGACAATCATTTAGCCAGTGTCTATTAGCAGCTATGTAGTCCTGTGGTGTCGAATTATTGAATGAGTATAGCTGGGCAGCGCTGACCACTAGCTCCCCAGGCAGTCGCTGAACTGACGACCGAAACTGCTGAGGAAGCTTGCATAACGGTTCTTCTCAGCTTTAGTGCCTATACCCAACGGGTCGAGCTGGCCAATTTTTATGTTTAAATTGCGCACAACACTCTGGATAGCTACTCCGGAGAATTGCGGCTCAGAGAAAATACAGCTTGGTTGTGAGTCGTTGATCAACTGGCGGATCTCAGCCAAGTGTTTGGCCCCCGGGCGCTTGCTCGGGTTTAGCGTTAATGCACCAATTTGATTGAGCTGGTAGTGCTCGACAAACCTGGAGTATGCATCGTGAAAGACCAAAAAACCCACCCCTTTAAGCGAGCCAAACTGTTGTTTTAGCGTTCGATCTGCAGTCTCTACTGACTGGGCAAAATCCAGGTAATTAGAGGTCAGGCGCTGCTTGTGGGTCGGATATTGGGCCGCTACTACATCTCTTATGGTCGCTGCTATTTTCAGCGCCTGTTCCGGGCTGAGCCAGATATGTGGGTCTCTGCCCTGATATTGGTGCTGGTGTAATTGAATAGCATGCGGTTGATGTTGTTCTTCCTCAGTGTGATTATCCTCTTCATTTTGATGATCCTCCTCACTGTGGTTATGTGCTTCATCCTGATGATGATTCTGCTCAGAATGGGCTCTGCCGGCGATCTCTAGTAATTGATCGATGCCAGGTTGTTTTTTGGTGACTGATTTGATTAGCGCGGACAGCGCGTGGCTCTTGTTTGCATAGGCAGAAAAGGGCTTGCTCAGGAAAAGCTCTAGCTCGGGCCCGACCCAAAATATACTGCTGGCATTGTGGATCCGCTTTACTTCTGAAGGGCGCAGTGAATATTGGTGTGGTGAAGCGCCAGGGGGCAGCAAGCTGACAGCTTCTATGATGCCCTCAGTGATGTCGGCTGCGATTAATTGCAGCGGTTTTATGCTGGTTAAGATAAAGCCGGATTCTTTATTGGCAGAGTCAGCGGCGAGTAGCGACTGACTGAAAGTAATAGAGGTTGCTAGGGCTAAGCTAAAGAGGAGTTTGTGTAGCTTGTCGCTGAATATCATTAGTACTGCCTGAAATAAAAAGTTATAATATAACAATTATCGCACTTCTCTTATTTATCGGCAATATCTGCGAGGATATTTTGACATTTACTTTTCAAACTAAACACGATCACAGTAGCTGTATCAGTAAAGCATTAGCGGATGCGGCAATCATCTGCAAAGAGCGCGGCCAGCGCTTTACTAAAATTCGGCAATTAGTTTTGGAGCTGGTCTGGCAATCCCATCGCCCGCTGGGGGCTTATGAGCTGCTGCCGGCGATCAAAGCGGCCGGTTTCAACTCGGCGCCCCCAACAGTCTATCGCGCCCTGGAGTTTCTACAAGAACAGGGGCTAGTGCATCGTATCTCCTCGTTAAATGCTTACATCGGCTGCTCTCACCCCGGACACCAGTGCAGTAGTTGTTTTCTGATCTGCGATCAATGTCAGCTGGCGGTGGAGTTGGAATCCGCTAAGCTAGCCACCGCCATTGCCGATCTGACCCGGGATATGGGGTTTGTGGTGCAGCGCGAGCATTTAGAAATAGTCGGGCAGTGCCCTAATTGTCAGTCTGGGAAAAACAGTACTAGTGAAAAGAGTAGCGGTGGCAGCATATGAACACAGATATAGTCAGACTGGAGCAAGTGAATATTAGTTTTTCTGGCAAAGAAGTTGTGAAAAATGTCAGTTTCAATCTACATACAAATTGCATTACCACCTTAATTGGTCCCAACGGCGCCGGTAAAACCACTTTGGTCAAAACTGTTTTGGGACTGATAAAGCCCGATAGCGGTAGTGTTTGGTTAAAAGAAGACCTGGTGATAGGTTATGTGCCGCAAAAGCTACACATAGACAGTACTTTCCCTTTAACGGTGCTGCGCTTTTTACAAATTTCCAGAGATTTGTCGGACACTGCAATCGCCGATGCGGTGGCTAGTGTCAATATCAGTAACTTGCTGCAGAGCTCAATCCACGGGTTATCGGGAGGTGAAATGCAACGGGTATTGCTGGCCAGGGCGCTGCTCGGGAATCCACAGTTACTGGTATTAGATGAGCCGGTACAAGGGGTGGATATCAACGGCCAGATTGAACTCTATCAGTTGATCTCAGAAATTCGCAAACAGCGCGGTTGCTCAGTGCTAATGATCTCTCACGATTTGCACTTAGTGATGTCGGCCACTGACCATGTGATTTGTATGAACCAGCATATCTGCTGTTCGGGACACCCGGAAAAAATCACCAGTGATCCCTCCTATATAGATTTGTTTGGTGCCGCAAGTGCCAAAACCATGGCTTTGTACGCTCATCATCACAATCACGATCACAATTTACACGGCGATGTCCTTCCAGCTTCCCCAAATGCTACGCTAACTAGCGAGCAACATCAGCAGGAGTGCAACCACTAACATGTTTTACGATTTTTTACTCTATGCTTTATTAGGTGGTGTTGGGGTGGCATTAGTTGCAGGGCCTCTCGGCTCTTTTGTGGTCTGGCGAAGAATGTCTTATTTTGGTGATTCGCTGGCTCACTCCGCGCTGCTGGGTGTGGCGATAGGAATCTTTTTTGAGATTAACTTGAATATCGCCATTATTGTTTGCTGTTTGCTACTGGCGATATTGCTGGTGGCGATGCAAAAGCAACATTTTATCGCCACCGATACGCTGTTGGGCATTATGGCGCACAGCTCTCTGTCTCTGGGGCTAGTGACCATCTCATTTATAGAGGATGCCAGGATAGATTTGATGGCATTTTTATTTGGTGACTTGTTGGCAATCTTGCCAGAGGATCTGCTGTGGATATTGCTTGGCGGTGTATTAGTGCTGTCGCTGCTCTATTATTATTGGCCGCAGATGATCGCGATGACGATCAATGAAGAGTTGGCCGCAGTGGAGGGGGTGTCTGTGGCAAAGATGCGGCTGTTGCTGATGCTGATGATTGCCTTAGTGATTGCAGTGGCAATGAAAATTGTCGGTGTATTACTGATCACTTCTCTGCTGATTATCCCCGCAGCCAGTGCCAGACCGCTTAGCAGGTCCCCGGAAAAAATGGCACTGTTGGCATCCCTGCTTGGCTGTGCAGCGGTGGTAATAGGTTTGCTGGCATCGTTTGAGTTCGATACACCGGCTGGCCCGTCGGTAGTGGTTGCCGCTATGGCAATCTTTATGAGTATCTATCTGTGGCCACGCAAGGCGTCACACTAGTGTTAATAGCGACCCAGCGCAGAGATTACAAATTGATTTGGCTGCTGTCTTGGCCGGTGATGTTATCTAACATATCGCAACCGTTATTGGGTTTAGTGGATATAGCGGTAATAGGGCATTTACCGGACAGCCGCTTTCTGGCGGCTGTGGCCATTGGCACTACCATTTTCTCTGTTGTCTACTGGTCGTTTGGCTTTTTGCGCATGGGTACTACAGGCATGATAGCGCAATTAGTCGGTGCGCAAGATGGCTCGGCCAACCGCACTGTATTGGCACAATCTATAATCCTGGCGCTGGCAATAGCGCTGTTGCTGCTAATATTACAACGACCTATTATCGACGCGGCGATGTATTTACTGGCGCCGGATCAGCAGGTAATGCCGCAGGCGCAAGCTTACGCAAACATTCGTATTTTTGGCGCCCCCGCGGTGCTGTGTAATTATGTGCTGTTGGGCTGGTTCGTCGGTAACCAGAATACTAAAGTGCTACTTGTATTGTTAGTTGGCACTAACTTACTTAACATAGTGCTGGATGTTATCGCCGTTAATGTCTTGGGGATGCGCGCCGAAGGCTTAGCTTATGCCACAGTTATCTCTGAATATTTTGGGTTGGTTCTGGGCCTGTTCTACTGTCGTCAAATGTTGAGGAAAGTATCAGGGGAGATTGTCTATAGCGCCCTGACACAAATGAAACAGTACTATCCAATTATCAAAGTAAACCGCTATTTGTTTGTTCGTACTATTTTACTGCTGCTGGCGATGTCGTTTTTTACCGCACAAGGAGCCAAGTTGGGCGCCGACACACTGGCGGCCAATGCGGTGTTAATGACCTTTGTAATGCTGATTTCTCATGTTCTGGATGGCTTTGCTCACGCTTTGGAGGCCCTAACCGGTAAAGCTATAGGTGGCGGGGATATGGGTAAGTTCTATCAGTTAGTCGGCGCCGCCGCAGTTTGTTCAGTGGCGGTCGCAATCTCTTTCAGCTTATTTTTCTATTTACTGGGCGATATCTTCATCCAGATGTTGACCTCGATTGAGGTGGTGCAAAAAATCGCCAGTGACTATCTGCCCTGGCTGGTGGTGATGCCACTGATTGCCGTGACTAGTTATTTGCTGGATGGCGTGTTTATTGGCGCGACTCAAGTGCAGTTGATGCAAAATGCGATGTTAATATCGGTGGCACTAGTGTATTTCCCGGTATGGTATCTGACTCAGACATATCTCAATCACGGGCTCTGGGTAGCACTACTGTCGTTGTATCTGGGCAGGGGAGTAACCAGTTGCATTGGTTTCTATCGGCTGTCGAAAAATCGCCGTTGGTTGCTGCACGCTAACCAAGTGCATTAATGGGTTTATCTGCTTGCTCAGAGCAGCGCCAGCGCCGAGTCTGACAGGAACAGCGTGGCGAGAGCTAGAAACTAATAGCGAAACAGACAGCAGTCAACTATCGCTAAAGTGTAAAGGCGGCTCCAGCGGCCTGGCAATCGCCATAGCAGTGACAGCTGAGCTCGTGATCGTTAACTAAACCCATGGCCTGCATATAGGCGTACATAATAGTGGGGCCGACAAAACTCATGCCGCGTTTCTTCAGGTCTTTAGACAGAGCTTTAGATATATCTGTCTCGGCAGGCGCGTCGCGGGAGTCAGTCAATTGGCCCTGAATTGGTTGGTTGTCGACAAAGGCCCACAAATATTTGGCGAAAGAGCCAAATTCCCCCTGAATAGCGATAAACACTTTGGCGTTCTTTATCGAGGAGTTTACTTTCAGCTTGTTGCGAATAATTGCTGGGTCCAGCAACATCTTTTCGACATACTCCCGATCAAAGCTTGCTACTGCCTGTACATCAAAGTCTTTGTAGTAGTGCCTGTAGCCCTCGCGCTTTTCCAGTACTGTACGCCAGCTAAGGCCTGCTTGAGCGGCTTCTAAGACTAAAAACTCAAACAGTTTAGTCTCGTTGCTGGTCGGCACTCCCCACTGTTGATCGTGGTAGCTTGCTTCTAAATCACTTTGCACTGCCCAGTTACAGCGCTGCACAGAGCTATCCATTATTTATCCTCATCATTGCTGTTGCTGTTGCTGTTGCTGTTAGGATTGGGGTCGAATTTTACCGGCTGTACTGTTACTGGGGCAATTTTGGCACCGCTAGCGTTAGTGGCCGAAGGTTGATTAACCCTAGTTTGCAGCTCCGAAACAGCTTCGGGGCTGCCGTCTAAGTTCTGTCCATCCCTGTAATCGCAGCGAACACACTCGCGATACTCGCGAATCTGGTTGCGATACACGCGGATAGTATCCATTTGAGCACAGCGCGGGCATACAGCCCCCGCTACAAAGCGTTTGACGATGCCCATTAAAGAATGCCGCTGTGTCTCAACAGCGCCTCAGTATCGGGCTCACGGCCGCGGAAATCGACAAACAGTTTTAGTGGTTCTTCGCTGCCGCCTTTTTGCAGAATACTGTTGAGAAACAGTTGGCCGGTTTCTACGTGGAAGATGCCTTTGCTTTCGAACAGCGAAAATGCATCGGCAGAGAGGACTTCTGCCCATTTGTAGCTGTAGTAACCCGCGGCATAGCCACCGGCGAAAATATGGCTGAAGCTGTTTTGAAAGCTGTTAAATGCCGGCGGGATAACGGCGGCAACTTGCTGGCGAATTTCATCCAGTAAAGGTTGTACGCGGCTTTCACCCGGTTGATACTCCAAGTGTAAGCGATAGTCAAACAGTGAAAACTCCAGCTGCCTGACCATGGCCATTGCCGATTGAAAGTTGCGTGCCTCCAATAATTTGTCGAGTAATTCTGCGGGCAACGTATCACCGCTACTGAAATGGCTGGAGATGATAGCCAGGGCCTGGGGCTGCCAGCACCAATTTTCTAGGAACTGGCTGGGGAGTTCAACCGCATCCCAAGGAACCCCATTGATACCGCTGATGTCCGCGTATTGCATCTCAGTCATCATATGATGTAAACCGTGGCCAAACTCATGGAACAGTGTGGTTAGCTCACTGTGGGTTAACAGCGCAGGATCGTTGCCAACCGGGGCATTGAAGTTGCAGACCAAATAGGCAGTGGGCAGTTGCAACTTTCCCTGACTATCAATTCGCCGGGTGCGGCAAACATCCATCCAGGCACCACCACGTTTATTGGCGCGGGCATAAGGATCCAAATAGAAACGGGCGATCACTGTGTTGTCGCGACTGATCTGGAATAATTTGACGTCGCTGTGCCAAGAATCAAATTGTTCAATCTCAGTGATCTGAAATTTAAATAATCTGCTGGTAATGCTAAACAGCCCCTGCAGTACTTTGTGCATAGGGAAGTAGGGACGCAGCTGCTCCTGAGATATCGAGAACTGCTGCTGTTTGAGTTTTTCGGAATAATAGCCGACATCCCAGGCCTGCAACTGCTGGTCAGAGTGTGCGCTGGCAAACTGGCGCAGTGTTGCAAATTCAGTGCGCGCCCTGCTGACACTGTGCTGGGCTAAATCATTGAGAAAGCCTAATACATCGTCGGGGCTGTTGGCCATCTTAGTGGCCAGTGAATAATGCGCATAACTGTCAAACCCCAGTATCGTTGCCAACTCCTTGCGCAGTGCCAATAATTCATCAATGATCGGGCTATTATCCCACTGTTGCTGCCCGGAGCTATCGCTTGCAGAAGACGCTCTGGTGGCGAAAGCGGTGTACATCTCCTGGCGCAGTGCCCGGTTGTCACAGTAGGTCATTACCGGCAGGTAGGAGGGAAACTCCAAGGTGAGCAAATAACCGGGAAGCTCTTTTGCCTGTGCCGCTTGTTTGGCAGCAGCCAGTGCCAGCTCTGGCATTCCGGCTAATTGTTGTAGGTCGGTAATATTTTTCTGCCAGGCTTGAGTCGCATCTAAAACGTTTTCAGAAAATTTAGTGCCCAGCTCAGAAGTACGCAGTTTAATTTGTGCAAAACGCTGCTGCTGTTGCTCGCCTAGAGCCACTCCGGACAGTTTGAAATCACGCAGTGCGTTATCCAGAACTTTTTGCTGAGCGCTATTGAGTTCAGTGCGCTGAATTTGTGCATAGGCCTGATACAATTGGTGATTTTGTCCCAGCGCGGTGTAGTAGGCGGATAGTTTCGGCAGGGCCTGGTTATATGCAACGCGCAACTCATCGGTATTGCAGACGGCATTCAGGTGCGAAATCGGTGACCAGAAATTGGCCAGTGTATCGTTTAGCTGCTCCAGTGGAGCGACTAGATTGTCCCAGTTGTAGCAGCTGTTATCCGCCAACAGCTGGTTAATCTGCAGATTGTTGTACTCCAGTATCTGCTCCAGTTGGCTGTTGATGGCTGCAGAATCAAGGCTGCTAAAGTTGGGTAGATCGGCATTCGAGATATCGCTGTAAGACATTAATAATGCTCCGCATAAAAAAGCTGTGAAAGCGCCTCTAGGCACATATTTGCACTAGTGCATACTATGATCTGCCAGTGTCGCTAGACAAGCGCAGAGAGACTATTGCAAGATAGCTTTATAATAGTGACAAATAATTGAAATTCAACTGCAAAGGTAACAGCAGCACAGCGCGTACAGGAACTCTTGCGCGAGAATAACAGCCGCGTAAAAGGCGATTTTGTCGATTTTCAACGCAGTGCTGTAACGGCGCTGAGTATCTATATCCGCTGGTTGGCGACGCAGTAAATATAATAGTCCATTAGCTAATGAGAGAGATGAATATGAACATAAGACCTTATCAGGGCATTACCCCCACACTCGGGCAGAGGGTGTTTGTAGACCCATCGGCCGTAGTGCTAGGCGATGTGATCTTAGCAGAGGACGTATCGGTTTGGCCTACTGCCGTCATACGCGGTGATGTGCAAAGTATCAGGGTTGGGGCGCGAACCAGTGTCCAGGATGGCGCAATTTTGCATGTCACTCATAGGGGGGCGGGAAACCCGGATGGTCTGGCGCTGAATATAGGGGCAGAGGTAACCATTGGTCACTTGGCGATGTTGCACGGCTGTACAGTGGCAGACCAGGTGCTGATTGGCATGGGCTCGATGGTCATGGATGGGGCTGTGGTTGAATCGCAGGTAGTACTGGGAGCTGGCTCTCTGGTACCTCCCGGGAAGGTATTGCGCAGTGGATATCTGTATGTGGGGCGCCCGGCAGTGCAAGTACGGCCATTAACCGAGCAAGAATTAGCTTTTTTTAGTTATACAGCCGGAAATTATGTCAGCTGGAAAAATCAGCATATGCAGGAGGAATGGGCAGACTAGGTCATTGCTGTAGCTGTTGTTGTAGCTGTTGGATGTGCGTACAATGGAACTCGACAATAATAAAACCAGATAAGAAATATTAGTGCTAAAACGCGATTAAAGCATCGCAATTTCATTTTTTAGCTGATGTTGAGAATTGAGTTTTGCCTCTGTTTCTCAATAGGGTCTGCAATAATAAAAGGACTTAGTTTTGTACTGAACCCGCAGCAGAAACTCGCTAATATTTCCGATGACTAAGAGAGTGTCATGAATATTCCACGTAAAATTATCATTGCTGATGACCATCCGCTGTTTAGACAAGCGCTATTGCAAACACTCATGTTAAAGCTACCCAATGTCAGTTGGCTAGAGGCGGAAACCGTTGGACAATTGCACACTCTATTAGATGAAAACAAAGATGCCGACCTGATTCTTCTGGATCTTAACATCCCCGGTGCGCATGGCTTCAATACCCTGATAAAAACCCGTGGTCAATACCCGCAATTGCCGGTAGTAGTGGTCTCTGCCTATGAAGACGATGAGACTGTGATCAAGGCGATGGAATTTGGAGCGGCGGGCTTTGTGCCTAAGTCAACGCCTGTAGAACAGATTTTTAAAGCGATTCAGCAAGTGTTGCAAGGCGGAACTTGGATCCCTGAACACATCAATTTGGATAGAGTCAATGACAGCTCGGACATTGGCGGGGGAAACAGTTCACTGACTCCACAGCAACATAAAATTTTATTAATGTTTGCCGACGGGCTGTTAAATAAGCAGATCGCTCACCAGCTCAGTCTATCAGAGGCGACGGTTAAAGCGCACGCCACCGCTATTTTCCGCAAACTCAAAGTACTCAACAGAACCCAGGCGGTGATCGCGATCAGTCAACTGGAAGTCGGATCATCTACTTTTGTGTCCAGCAGCGAATAATCTTGCTGTAATTTCTGAGTCAGCATAGAGCTAATTAGCGCCCTCAAGGTCGCAGGTTTCATCGGTTTCTTCATGAAATTAAAGCCCGCTTCAGCGACTGCAGCGGGTAAATTTGGATCGGTTGTCGCAGTGATTAGTACCCCCGGAATACCATAGGAAGAGTCGGCATTTATCTCTGTCATCAGCTCGAGACCGGTTTTATCCTCAGATAGCTGATAGTCCATCAGCATAATATCTATGTCATCGTTGTACTGAGTATAATATTGCAGTGCCTCAGTACTGTTATCACAGGCCAGTCCCTGACACTCCCAAGCCTGTAACAGGGCAATCATGGCTGACAGTACATTGGGGTCATTTTCAATACACAACACGGTAACTCCCTGCAGGCTAATCACTCTGCTACTTACCGCTTCTTGGGAGCTCTGTCGCCCCTGGGTGACTGGAACTTGTACGGAAAAATTACAGCCGCGGCCGGTGCCTGAACGCAAACGCAGAGGGTGGTTGAGCAGCTGGCTAAAACCTTTGGCTATATTTAGCCCCAGTCCCAGGCCCTTGGAGCTACTCGGCTGATGTGCTGCAAGCTGAGTAAACTGTTCAAAAACCAGCGACTGCTTATCCGTGGCGATGCCG
Organism: Osedax symbiont Rs2; assembly: GCA_000416315.1. Lineage (GTDB taxonomy): Bacteria > Pseudomonadota > Gammaproteobacteria > Pseudomonadales > Balneatricaceae > Rs1. The sequence goes on from ASZI01000221.1 coordinate 43,402, forward strand.
GGCCCATTATCCAGCACTTCTATGGATACGCTATTTTGTTGTCTGCGACAGCCCAGTAGCACTCGTCCTGGACTTGCATAGCGAAAGGCGTTGGCAATCAAGTTGTGTAAAATGCGGCGCAGTAAATGCGGATCGGAATACAGCCAGACGGAGCTGTCCACGACATGCAATTGAATGTTTTTATACTCTTCGTGTGCGTTGAACTCACTCGCCAGGGAGTTGAACAGCTGCGCAATCGGGAAAGCTATGTTGTTGGCTCTGATATTGCCACTTTCTATTCTGGCGATATCGCCGAGCTCACTGAGTAAATTGCTGGCAACTTTTAATGAGTTTTCTATATTGGCAACATAGCCCAAGTGCTCCTTATTGAGTCCTTTTTGAAAAGACAATGCGGTAGTAAATAGCCGTGCCGCCTCCAGAGGTTGCATCAGGTCGTGGCTACAGGCATTTAAGTACTGGCTTTTTTTAACATGTGCCTGGACGGCCTTTTGTCGCTCACCCTCAAGCTCTATATTGGAGCGCTCTAAACTTTGAGTGCGTTCTGAAACGCGTGTTTCCAAACCTTGGTTGGCTTCGCGCAATACTTGTTCAGCTTGTCTAAAGGCACTGATATCGGAAAATAGCATCACATAGCCGCCGTCGGGCAATGGGTTGCCCTGGATGCGTATTACTTGGCCGCTGTTGTTTTTGCGCTCAGAGCTATGCGAATTGCCGCGCTGCAGGTGTTGCAATTTACGGCGGATTATCTCCTCAATATTGCCGGGACCACAACGCCCCTGATGGACATTGTAGCGAATCAATTTCTCGATCGGACAGCCGACGTATAACAACTCTTGCGGATAATTAAACAGCTCAATATAGCGGCTGTTCCAGACCACTAAGTTCAACTCGCTGTCTACTACCGAAATTCCCTCTGTACTGTTTTCGATGGCGCTGTGCAGTAGTTTAAGGCTAAATTTGGTGCCATGTGTGGAGGCGTCTTCGATCAACATCGCTATCTGGTCTAAGGCGATTTCTTTGCCTTGCAGAGCCGAGGAAATGACCAGGCGGGTTGAGGCCGAACCCATGACGCTAGTGAGCATCTGCTCCGTGTGTTCGATCAGCTTGTGATTGTAAAATCTGGAGCCCAACTTGTGGGCGTCGTGGGAAGCCTGGAACTGTTTAAAGCTCAGTTTGGCTTTTTCTTCGCCGACAAATCGAGACGCCAGTAACTGCAATTCACTGGCGTCGATGTTTCTATTAATAGGTGGGCGCAGGCTATCCGGGCTCTGCCAGTCGAGGAAGTGGGAAGCTTGTACTCGCTCTTGGACACTCTGGCGACTAAACTGCGAAACCCACCACATAATAAAAACGTTAACCACTAAGCTCAATAGCGAAACACTCATATGAGAGGGCAGTAAGCCATCGGCTACAGGTGGCGGGTACAAGCCAAATTGTGGCAGCAGGTTCAGGAAAAACCACAAGCTAAAACCGGCGCCAAGCCCACAAACCACTCCGGTTAAACTACTTGATCGCCAATAAAATGCAGCCATCAATGCCGGGGTCAGCTGAGCCACGGCACCAAAGGCAACTTCTCCTAACGAGGAGAGTTTATCGGGTGGAGCCGCCAGAAATACTCCGTAACCAAGCAGTATCACCAAAAATGCCAAAATTTTTCTGACGCTCAGCAAGCGGGCTTTAAAACGAGAGAAGTCGCTTTCATTGCCCTGGTATTTTCCAAACAGCAGCGGAAAAAATATTTCGTTACTGAGCATAGTGCTCAGAGCGATAGCGGCAATGATAACCATCGAGCTGGCGGCTGAAATAGCCCCCAAAAACGCCAGTAATGTTAGCCAGAACTGATTTTGGCTGGCTGGTAGAAACAGCACATAGGCATCGGCAGAGACAGAGTCCCCCAATATCAATTGACCAGCCAACCCTAAGGGGATGGCAAATACTGCAAATATCAACAGGTAGCCGGGAAAGACAAAGCGCGATAATTCTGAATCCGCGGCATTGCGCAGTTCAACTACCATCACCTGAAATTGCCGCGGCAGTGCCAAAAAGGCGGCCATGGCGATGACTAAACCGCCCAACATAGTGGCTAAATTGGGGAACTTCAACTGCGCAGAGAGCAGCGCATTTGCTTTAGAGGCCTGCCAGAGATCTGCCGGCGAATCGTAGATAAAAAACACCACGAACAAGCCTAATACCAGAAAAGCGATTAGCTTGACCAGTGATTCAAAGGCGATTGCCAGCATTACCCCGGGGTGACGCTCAGTGACATCCACCGACCTGATGCCAAACAGTAAGGTGAAACCGGTCAGTATCAGGGTTACTACTAAGCCGGTCTGCCAGGAGCTCAGTTCAGGTGCCAGGGTCAGTTGTTTGTAGGAGTAGACGATGGCTTTGAGCTGCAATGCAATGTAGGGCATAGTGCCGATCAGTGCCACTAAGGTGACAATCACTGCCAGTTTCTGCGATTTCCCGTAGCGGGCAGCCAGTAGATCGGCGATCGAGGTAACATTCAGCTTCAGACTGGTTTTGATAATGCGTTGAACAAAGGGCCAGGCGAATACAAACAGTAAGATAGGGCCGAGAAAGATAGGTAAATGTGAAAAAATGCTGTTGGCCGCCTGAGCGGTAGTGCCTAAGAAACTCCAGGAGGTGCAATATACTCCCAAGGTCAGGGCATAGGTTATCGGCTGACTTTTCTGTGGAATTTTATGACGAAATTTATCACCGATGAAGGCAATTAAAAAAAGCAGGCCGATATAGCCGATGCTGATAGTTATTAATTGCCAATTTTGAAACATAGATCAATTCTCAAAGAGGGATGTTTGTGAAGTACCTGCAACGCTAATGCTATTGAGTTGTACTGGTAAATTCACTGATATAAGAGCCACCTTTTATATTGGCAATAATGCGCAATTTTTGATCTGAGCCGGGGTTATCGATCAGTGGCCCCAAAGTGGTTTCTGCCCGCCAGTAATAGGGGCTATCGGTCATGCCCAAGGGGTAGCTAGCAGCGTTATTGTTAGCATCGACAATAAACAAAGTGGCAGTGTCCAGAGGATAAGTGCTGTTCACTAAGGTCTGGCCCTGTTGATGAGATATGCTGAGTAAAAATTGATCGGATTCTAAAATGCAATTTTTCGCTTTAATATCACATTGGTTTTGCACTTTCATAGTGAAAATTCTTTTTTCAGCAGCTTGGTGCTCTTCGTACATATCGGTAACGGCGAACCCTATTATGGCTAAAAAAGGCGCGATAAAAATGGCAATTTTGCTGTGTTTGTTCACTGGTTATATCCGTAGATTATTTTTTTAATTGTATAGCTATTGAATATACATGCTTGTTGCAGACTATCTATAGAAAAGTACCACAAATATAGAGCTATAGAAGTGAGTTGGCTCAAAACTTGAAATAGATCAACTATCAGCTGTTAGTAAGAAGGTTGCGACTTAGCGTGAAAGTATCGCAAAGATAGGCCCCGAAGGGCCTATCGGCTTAGATCAATGACCTTTAATGATCATGTGCTGCAGACACGCCCCCTGCTGGGGTGCGAAAGTTATCAACCATCTGCTGTATTTCAACAGGCGCTGGTCCGGTTACTTTAGTGACAGCAAAAGCCACTGCAAAGTTAACCACTGCACCTATTACACCAAAGGCGTTGGGTGAAATTCCGAAGAACCAATTTGCATCCATACCCCCGAGGAAGGAAGTGCCGGGGATAAACATTATGCCTTTGTGCATAAACACGTACAGCATAGTGATGCCGATACCTGAACACATGCCCCAGACAGCAGCTTGACCATTGATTTTACGGGAGAAGATGCCCATCATTAGTGCCGGGAAGATAGAAGCTGCGGCCAAACCAAAGGCCAGCGCGACCGTCCCTGCGGCAAATCCAGGCGGATTAAGCCCCAGGTAGCCAGAGACTAAAATTGCCACAGTCATCACTCCTCGTCCCGCCAGTAACTCATTCTTCTCTGAAAGATCAGGCATAAATACCCCTTTCATTAAATCGTGTGACACTGAGGAGGAGATAGCCAGCAGCAGACCAGCGGCAGTTGAAAGTGCAGCTGCCAGGCCACCGGCAGCGACTAATGCGATTACCCAGTTAGGTAAGTTGGCGATTGCCGGGTTGGCAAGCACCATAATGTCACGGTCAACTTTAACCATTTCATTGCTGGACTTGTCAGCAGTATATTGAATTTTACCATCACCGTTTTTGTCTTCAAACTTCAATAGGCCAGTTTTTTCCCAATCCTTGAACCACTGTGGACGCTCGGCATAGACTAGGTTTTCACCCGCTGTGGGCTCGATTGTGCTCATCAAGTTCAAGCGTGCCATAGCGCCAACTGCCGGGGCAACTGTGTATAACAAAGCGATAAATACCAGTGCGTAACCCGCTGAAGAACGTGCTGCTTTTACTGAAGGTACAGTGAAGAAGCGCATGATTACATGTGGCAGACCGGCAGTACCTATCATAAGCGATAGAGTGTAGGCGATCATGTTAGCGTTATTGCCCAGCTGACCCGTAGTGTATTCTTTAAAGCCTAATTCAGTCACAACCAAGTCAAGCTTATCCAGCAAATACATGCCGCTGCCATCAGACAAAGTGCTGCCCAGACCAAGCTGTGGAATCGGGTTACCGGTTAGCTGCATTGAAATGAACACAGCGGGGATAGTGTAGGCAAAGATAAGTACACAGTACTGAGCAATCTGCGTATAAGTGATACCTTTCATACCACCAAGTACCGCGTAGACCCACACAACACCCATGCCTATACCAAGTCCCAGGCCGTAATCTACTTCCAGAAAGCGCGAGAAAGCGACCCCCACACCTTTCATCTGACCGATAATATAGGTCAGAGAGGCGATGATCAGGCAGGCAACGGCGACGATGCGAGCGGTTTTAGAGTAGTATCTATCACCGATAAATTCCGGCACTGTAAATTTGCCGTGCTTACGCATATAAGGCGCTAAGCACATAGCCAGTATGACGTAGCCGCCGGTCCAGCCCATTAGGAATACAGAGCCGCCGTAACCTAGGAAAGCAATCAAGCCCGCCATTGAGATAAATGAGGCGGCGCTCATCCAGTCGGCTGCGATAGCCATGCCATTTTGCAACGGGCCAATACCGCCACCGGCGACGTAGAATTCTTTAGTTGTTCCCGCGCGAGCCCACCAGGCAATGGCGAAGTACATAGCAAAAGAGCCAAAAACGGCTATATAGGTATAAAGTTTTAACTCATCCATAACTTACTCCTCTACACCGTATTTTTTATCTAGCTGATTCATTTTAAATGAATACCAGAACACTAAAGCGACAAAAGTGACTATAGATCCCTGTTGCGCGAACCAGAAGCCAAGTTTGTAACCGCCTAATTTAATGGTATTTAGTGGTTCAACTAAGACTAAGCCAAAGCCGTATGAAACGACGAACCAAATGATCAGGCATTTCATGATTATGCGCAGGTTGTCCTGCCAATACGATGAATTGTCTTTCACCATAATCTCCTTCAAGCATATTATCTGGCGATAATGTGCCATGCTGTTGTTTTTATATTTTTGGATGGCTTCTCTGAAGATTGTTGCTAAAAATACACTTCTCTAAAGATAACACCGTTTACGGAGAGTGAATCTGTAGTGCTTATGCCGACAGGTTTACCCTCTATACAGGCTAGCAATATTTGCACCAGCGAGAAATTACACTTTAGTCTTATAGCTTGTTGTCAGTCTTGATTGGCTAGTCACAAATGCAGGGCTGGATGTCAGGCAATCAATGCATCAGAGGCGAAAGGCTGTGCTCGCTGTATTGGCACAGAGGCAGTTTTTGCAGGCGGGGGAGATACTGTGTCACATCGTCAAATCTAGTTTGAGAGCCGGCGAATCGCTGATCTTGACTGTAAAATTTTGCAACCCAAACCAATCAGCCCACTGCCGGGGTAGCATAACAAGCAGCTGTGCGAATGTGGCTGTGCGCAGTATTGGAGTTCAACATAAAGCTTGCGGCATCAGCCGGGCGAAACTGTGCTGTAAAAAAGTCCAAGGGTGAATGTCTCAGATAAGGACTGGCTAATCGGTATCGACTATTTTAGGTTTTATACAATCGATATTGCACCTGGCCAGTCGTTTTCTCTCGGTGTAGTGTCCAGCTGCTGCGCAGTTCAACCCCGGGCTCTGATTCTATATAAACCAGAGCATTGTCGTGCAGCATCTGCCGGTCCAGCAGTAATTTGCAAATGTCCTGCAAATGGTTTTTGTTAAAAGGTGGGTCGAGGAACACAATATGGTATTTGCTGCTTTCATCTGCTGTGACGCCCTGCTGTTGAAGCCAGCCGATTGCATCTTGCTGGACTACATCGGCACTACTGGTTTTTAGCAGCGTTATGTTGTCTCGCAAAGACTGGCAGGAAGCTGGGGCCAGGTCGACAAAAGTACAATTTTTAGCACCTCTGGATAGTGCCTCAAAGCCCAGTGCGCCGCTGCCGGCAAATAAATCCAGGCAATTGGCGCCGGCAACTGCATTTTGTATCCAGTTAAACAAAGTTTCACGCACTCTGTCGGGGGTGGGGCGCAGGCCTTCGATATCCGGGAAAGAGAGTTTGCGGCTGCGCCACTGACCGCCAATAATTCGCACTTGAGCTGGGCTTACCGATTTCTTTGACTGTTTGGCTCTTGAAGACATAGTGACTAAGTTATCTCTGTTGCAGACGAATACTGATAGTGTTTTCGCCAAAAAAATTACGGATTTGCGCGCTGATTTGCTCGGCGTCAATTGTATCAAGATGTGCCGCGTATTCAGAGCGCGACAGAGTATTTAATTGATAAAATTGTTTCTTGCTGTAGAGTTTAAGCAGTCGCTCTCGATCTTCCAGTAGCGATTGATACTGTTGCAAGAGCTGCTCTTTTACCATCAGTAGATGATCTTCTAGCTGTCCCGGACTAAGGGAGGCAATTTCACTGCTTATTTGCTGCAACAATTGCGGCGCTATTGCAGTCGCTGAGCTGATTATCAGCAACTGATAGCCTCGATCATAGATAGGTTGACGGATCAATCGAAAATCTACTGTTTTATAGTCCGATTGCGCTTGTAAATAGCGACTGAGCACAAAATTACTCAATAGTTCAACTTGGTCTCTGCCATCACTGAGTTTTTCCAGTTGCACTGCGCTGAGAAAGCTGTTTTGCGCATTGCGAGTGTCCAGTACTCGATGTTTAGCTTGCCAGCTGACAAGCATAGGGAACTCGGTTCTTGGCAGCGGAAACAATGCCGTCAATTGCCTATCCAGATCACTCGCGAGTTGTGTTTGATCAGAGTGTGCAGTGAATAGCAATGCAGAAGGGCGCTTGCTTAACAACTGTTGCAAGCGGCCATCGCCATGGTAATCACTAGCCAGAGATTGATTGAATGAATTGAGCAGTAATTGCTGGGGTTGGCTGGACTGTAAATAGTATTGTGCGGCGATTAGCTTTTCTGCAGCAGCGCTGTTGTAGCGATAACTATTGTCAACTAGTAGTCGCAAGGTGTCGGCAATAGAGATGTCAGTGCCAGGCGGCCAGCGTAGCTCTATCTCTAAGCGATCCAAGGTCCAGAGCACCGTCTTCACGTATTGGTTATCGGAGATGCTTTTTCGCAGCGCCTGATAACTCAGTTGTCGCTGGCGTTGCTCGCTGGGGGTTAACGCCGGGTTTGAGTTAAATGAGAGCAGTAAACGATGCTGTTGCAAGGTGTCAATTTGTAACAGTCGCAAGCCGGATTTGGATTGTGCAACAAGTAGTGGCTGCTCGAGCGGCTGTGGAGGTCTTTCACTGAGAAAGATAATAGCGATGGCGACTACAAAGCCAAGGTACTTTAGATAGGAGCGGTTGAATATGGGCCGGTACTCTTTTAGAGGCTGCTGCTCAGACATATACAAATGATTCCATTGGCTAAGATCTTAGAGGCTCTGATGATACGGCAAAAAACCTTGTCGTAACAGAAATCTGACTACAGATAAATAGAGCGATGAGTATTGCCAATCACTATGTTAAGATAGCCGGCTTTGGCCGATTTGTAAGTCTCTCACCTTCCGGCCAGGTAATATAACAACTGAGATAAAGCGTGGCGAGTGTGGGTTGTCGACAACACCGCTGTGAGCTGATGCTTATACTCACCCTTTTACAGAGGAAAAAAATTGGACGCTCTTTACATTTGGATGGTTGAAAACGGATTTGATCCGGCCCTGGTTGCTTATGCTGGTGGTGCAATAGCACTGCTATTGGTTATTAAAATGTTCTTTTTCCAGAAGAAGAATATTGCTGAAATCGCAGATCAAGAGAAAAAGACAAAAGCGTCGGCAGAGGATAAGGCACCGTCAACAAAAAGCTCTGACTCAAGTGCCTCGCAATTGCCCTCTAAAGCGCAAACTGAGGAAGCCGCCAGCCCAGAAATTAATGTTGTCGAATCTGAGGCTGCTGTCTCAAGTAGGGAAGTCGAGCCGGGAGCCGAGGTTGCACAACCGGTCGCTGAACAACAGAGTTCAACCGCTACTGCCAGTGAAGTTGACGCACAGGAGAAAGCTGAAGAAAAGCTTGTCCCAGCGAGCATCAATGAATCTACTATTGTCCAGCCAGAGCCAGAGCCAGAGCCAGTTGCTATAGCAGCCGTCGAACCTGAAGTTAAACAGAGTTTCTTCGCCAAAGTTAAACAGGGCCTCTCCAAAACCAAAGCGGGTATGTCCCGACAGATGGGAGATTTGTTGCTCGGTGCCAAAGAAATTGACGAGGAGCTGCTGGAAGATCTCGAGACTATATTAATTACTTCGGATCTGGGTATCCAAGTGACTTCTGAGATCATTGGCAGGTTGACTGAGCAGGTCGATCGCAGTGAACTTAAAGATCCTAAAGCTCTGCATAACGCTTTAAAGATTGAACTATCGGGGATCTTGCAGGCGGTGGAGAAGCCCTTGCAGCTAGATGATACTAAAGAGCCCTATGTGATTTTAATGGTTGGGGTTAATGGTGTGGGTAAAACTACCACTATCGGTAAGCTGGCGAAAAAATTCCAGAGTGAAGGAAAATCAGTGATGCTGGCAGCCGGTGATACTTTTCGCGCCGCTGCGGTTGAGCAGTTGCAAGTTTGGGGTGAGAGAAATGATGTGCCGGTTGTCGCACAGCACACGGGTGCAGATTCCGCCTCAGTATTATTTGATGCCGTACAATCGGCTAAGGCCAAAGGTGTCGATGTATTGATCGCCGATACAGCTGGGCGGTTACAAAATAAAGACAACTTAATGCAAGAGTTGCAAAAAGTAATCCGGGTAATGCAGAAACTCGATGCCACGGCGCCACACGAAGTGATGTTGGTGCTGGATGCTGGTACTGGACAGAACGGGCTGAGCCAGGCACAAGTGTTCGGTGAAGCGGTAGGGGTTACTGGGATTACATTGACAAAGTTAGATGGCACTGCAAAAGGCGGAATAATTTTTGCCATCGCTAAATCTTTAAGTTTGCCGATTCGATTTATCGGCGTAGGTGAGCAAGTAGATGACTTGCAGCCCTTTGTAGCTGACCAGTTTGTCTCGGCGCTATTTGATCAAGATGGTGAGCGCTAATATAGAAGTGGCCGTTGTCAATTGACAGCAGCGGCGAATTGCTGCATTAATAAGAGTTAATTGATCGGCTTATTGGATAGGACAAACTTGCTAAATGATTGCATTTGAACAGGTAAGTAAAGAATATCAAGGGGGCTATCAGGCTATCCAGGATGTGTCTTTTTCGATCACCCCAGGTGAGATGGTCTTTCTCACCGGGCATTCCGGTGCCGGTAAAAGTACCGTGCTCAAATTAATAATGTTAATGGAGCGAGCCAGCAATGGCTCTATTGCGATAGGCGGTAAAAAACTAGCGTCAATGGGTAGCAATGATATTCCCTTCCATCGTCGTCAGATAGGGGTGGTTTTTCAAAATCACCAGCTGCTATTTGATCGCTCGGTTTTTGATAACATCGCCCTGCCCCTTAGAATCTGCGGCTATGACGCTGTTGATGCCGCGCGCAGAGTTCGGGCAGCGCTGGATAAAGTGGGTTTGCTAAACAGAGAAAAACTCAACCCCCGAGTTTTGTCTACCGGTGAGCAGCAGCGGATCGGTATCGCCCGCGCCATTGTGCATAAACCTAAAATACTTTTGGCAGATGAACCCACTGGTAACCTGGATCCACAGCTATCTGCAGAAGTGATGACATTGTTTCAGCAGTTTAATCGCATTGGCACTACCGTGCTGGTGGCAAGCCATGATTTAAATTTGATCAGGCGTATGAACTGTCGCACTTTAACGCTGCAACAGGGGAGGCTAGTCGACGATGTCTGATATTCAGGCTGGATCAGGCCGGACTAAGCGCGGCGCCGAGCAGCATGTATTAACCAAAAAAGATCAGCGACGGCACTGGTTTGAGCATCACGGTGAAGTCGCAAAAGATTGTCTGCGCCAATGGCTATCAGCCCCCGCAGCAACGCTGATGACTATCTTAGTGCTGGCTGTTGCCCTGGCGCTGCCGAGCTTTTTATTCACTAGTTTGGCGAACATCAACCGCCTGACGGCGAGTTGGGATGATGAAAATAAAATTTCGCTGTATCTGCAGACTAATTTGTCACAGAGCCAGATCGAAAATTTTAGTCACAGATTATTACTGCGAGCGGATTTAATCGCAGTAGATTTGGTGGATGCGGAGCAGGGTCTGCTGGAGTTTAAACAGTTTTCCGGTTTTTCCCAAGTGCTGGATTCTCTGCAGCAAAACCCGCTGCCGGCCGTTATCTCGGTGCTGGCAAAAGATACCAGTGAACAGAATCTGGAGAAGCTACAGCAGCAGCTGTATGCACTGCCTGAAGTCGAACAGGCGGTGTTGGACCTGCAGTGGATAAAACGCCTCAATGCTATGTTGTTAGTACTGCAGCGGGCGATAATAGCACTGAGCTTGCTGTTGGCCTGTGCGGTGTTGTTGATAATAGGCAATACCATCAGGCTCAATGTAGAGTCACGTCGCGACGAGATATTAGTCGCTAAGCTAATGGGTGCAACCAATGCCTGGGTGCGGCGGCCGTTTCTGTACACCGGCATTTTCTATGGTGTGACTGCGGCTATCAGCGCTTGGCTGATCATAGAGATGTCTCTGCTGGTAATGCAAAACCCGGTGCTGCAGCTGTCGCTGCTGTACCAAAGTAATTTTAAATTAACCGGTCTGGGCGGTGCGGGTGGATTGTTATTGCTGTTGGTCGGTTTAAGTTTAGGTTTGTTGGCTGCACTTATTTCGGTAAACAAGTTCCTCAATAAATTAGAGCCTAAATAATCAAGGCTGTACGCCTGATTCACTCATAGTCGTCATGGCCGTAGTTGCCACCGCTGGCAAATAGAAAATATTGGGCTATTATCTAGCGGGTAGTTTGAGTAATTAGGTAACACCAGAGGTTTCTCTTGCTATAAAAATTTAATTGTGTATTCTTTCATGTTCGCTGCGTTCACTGGCTACAAAAAAACAAGTCTGACGCACAGAATAAGTTAATTTCACGCGGAACTTTTAGCTGAGCTTATTGCCATAACTCAGTGTGTGAATAATACGTTTATAAAGAGAAAATTAAACTTTAACTTTCAGTGTTTTACTAAAGCGCAAACAGTTGAAGTGGTAGATAAATACGAGGTGGTAGAGTTACATGGGCAAGAGCTTGCTAGCAATTGATCATATTTCCCCAGGACAAAATTTAGATGCGTACCTGCAAACTATCAGTACTATTCCAGTGCTGTCAGTTGCCGAGGAACGCGCTTTGGCTGAGCGTTTGCACGATCAAAATGATCTGCAGGCAGCTCGTCACTTGGTGATGTCTCACTTACGTTTTGTAGTGCATATAGCCAGAAGCTATTCGGGTTATGGTCTGCCGCTTGGTGATTTAATCCAAGAGGGTAATGTCGGCATGATGAAGGCGGTAAAGCGCTTTGATCCCGAAGTTGGCGTACGTCTGGTATCTTTCGCCGTGCATTGGATTAAGGCAGAAATGCATGAGTATATTCTGAAGAACTGGCGCATCGTTAAAATAGCGACCACAAAAGCGCAGCGCAAATTGTTTTTTAATTTGCGTTCCAAAAAGCAAAACTTAGGTTGGATGAACAACCGGGAAGCTTCAAGTATCGCCGAAGATCTTGGGGTCGAGCTTAAAACCTTGCGAGAGATGGAAGGGCGGTTGGCCTCTACAGACACCGCTTTTGATATGACCTCCAGCGATGATGATGAAAGTAGTTTTTTTGCACCCAGTCAGTACCTGGAAGATCACACTACAAACCCTGAAACTCAGCTAGAGAGCGCCAACTGGAAACAGCATTCAGAGGGCTTGTTGATTTCAGCCATGCAGAATCTGGATGAGCGCAGTCGCGACATTCTGTCGCAGCGCTGGCTCAGTGATACTAAATCTACTTTGCATGAATTAGCTGCTCAGTATCAAGTATCTGCAGAGCGAATTCGCCAGTTAGAGAAAAATGCGATGAAAAAACTTAAAGATGCCATGGGTAGTGAGAGAGGCCTGTTGGCCTAATCCAGAGAGTTTTTAGCTGTAAAGAAACCGTCCACTGCGACGGTTTTTTTTGTTCTGCATAAAGTTTATTAGAGCGGGTGCCTGATGAAAATAAAACACTTAATCATGTTGGCAGCCTTTTTTGCTGCGATGGCAGTGGTGGTCGGTGCTTTTTCCGCCCATGCGCTGCAACAGCAGCTGTCTGCTAAAGAGTTACAGTGGCTGGCAACAGCTACTGCCTACCAGCAATATCACGCGCTGGCGCTGCTGGCAGTAGCGCTACTGATGATCTGTACTGGAAAAAGCAAATATTTGATGCTCAGTTGCTACGCTTTTATTATTGGAATAGTGTTGTTTTCTGGCAGCTTGTATTTTCTCGCCTTCAGTAGCAGTACCGCGTTAGTCTATTTGACCCCGCTGGGAGGCCTGGCGTTTATCATTGCCTGGCTGGCGCTGTTTTGTGCAGCTGGCGGCTTGCAGCTTAAGCTTGAGCGAAAATAGCTATTGCTAAAATTTGCGGTTAAAATAGCTGCTGAAAAATGATGGCTGGCTGCGATGGTCAGGTAATTGGTAGGTGATTGGTAGGTAATTGGTAGATAAAATGACAGAACAGAAAAAACATTTGCGCAGCATCCGCAGTTTCGTAATGCGCGCAGGTAGGACAACACTGGGACAAGAGCGTGCACTGGAAGAGCTTTGGCCGGTATTTGGTCTTGAGCTAAGTGCCGGTAAAATTGATCTTAATGAAGTGTTTGGCAGAGAGGCTCAGACAGTTTTAGAGATTGGTTTTGGTATGGGGGAGTCGTTAATTTCCATGGCCAAAGCAGCCCCCGAGCTGAACTTCATCGGTATAGAAGTGCATAGGCCAGGCGTTGGGCGGTTGTTGTCCAGGGTAGAGGAAGAGCAATTGACTAATATTCGGGTCTACTCTGAAGATGCCATAGAAGTGCTGGCACAATGCATTGCAGATAACTCGCTGCAGACGCTGCAGTTATTTTCCCCCGACCCCTGGCAAAAAAAGAAGCATCAAAAAAGAAGAATTGTGCAAGCCGATTTTGCCCAGATGATCCGCGCCAAGCTAAAAATAGACGGCTGTTTTCACATGGCTACTGATTGGCAAAACTATGCTGAACATATGATGGAAATAATGGAGCAGGCAGCGGGTTATAGCAATAGGGCCGGCGCTAAGGGTTATTCGCCCCAGCCAGAGCATCGCCCTGTGACCAAATTTCAGCGCCGCGGTGAGAGGTTAGGTCACGGTGTTTGGGATTTGATTTACCAGCGCGCTGAATAATGGATTGCAGTTTTAAATAGTTTACTTTTGCGTCAGCTAATATTAATTTTGAGAAACATATAATCTATTGATATTATGGGGTATATTTTTAATTCTAGGATCGTGTCTATATGGAAACAGTTTGCTGTGTTGAAAAATATCTATAAACTTCTATATTTAAGAGCAGTAGTCTCTGTGCTCCGGCCGATGCAAAATAATTGATTGTTGAAAGGTACCTCAAGTGGCAGATACAAAATATCGTTTAGTAACGCGTAGTGATTTTGATGGATTGGTCTGTGCAGTTTTGCTGAGGCACTTGGACCTAGTCGATGATATTAAGTTTGTACACCCCAAAGATATGCAAGATGGGGTGATAGATGTCTCCAACCGCGACATCACGACTAACTTGCCTTATGTCGCCGGAGTGCACATGGCTTTCGATCACCACTTGTCGGAGACTTTGCGCAATCAAAAAATTGACAACCATATTATAGATGCGACGGCGCCCTCGGCAGCACGGGTGGTTTTTGACCATTATGGCGGCTATGATGTTTTTCCAAAAGAGTGGCATGATATGTTAACCGCGGTTGATATTGGCGATTCTGCGCAATATATCCGCGATGATATTATCGATCCACAGGGTTGGTCGCTGTTGAATTTCTTGATGGATGCGCGCACAGGTTTAGGGCGCTTCCGCGAATTTCGTATTTCCAACTACGAATTAATGATGGATTTAATCGATTACTGCAAAGACCACGATATCGATAATATTTTAGCGCTGCAGGATGTAAAGGAAAGAGTCGATCTGTATTTGGAGCATCAGCAAAAATTTATTGAGCAAATTCAGCGCTGTTCACAAGTGCATGGTAACTTAGTAGTGCTGAACTTATTGCAGGAAGAAAATATCTGGGCCGGGAATCGCTTTATGATCTATGCGCTGTTTCCAGATGTTAATATTTCTATCCATGTGCTCTGGGGGATGAAAAAACAGAATACTGTATATGCCACTGGCAAGTCGATCTTTGATCGCAGTTCCAGTACTAATGTCGGAGAGTTGATGTTGGCTTACGGTGGCGGTGGCCACGAGGCGGCGGGAACTTGTCAGATTGACAATGATAAAGCGGCCGATGTGTTGACAGAATTAATCGAAAAAATCACCGCGCAGGGATAGCTGCAGTGCTGCAAAAGACGAAAAAAAAGGGCCGAGGGCCCTTTTTTTATGGCTGGCGATTTAATCCAGCATTGACAGGTCTCTGACCGCACCTTTGTCCGCTGAGGTTGCCAGTAGTGCATAGGCTTTTAGTGAGGCGGATACTTTGCGTGGGCGCGCTTCTACAGGCTTCCAGGCTAGTTTGCCTCTAGCTTCCATGGCTGCACGGCGGCTGTCTAGTTCGCTGTCGCTGATCAGAACATTGATACTGCGGTTGGGGATGTCTATCAATATTTTGTCACCGTTCTCTATCAGTCCTATGGCGCCTCCTGCAGCGGCCTCAGGCGATACATGACCTATCGAGAGGCCTGAGGTACCACCAGAGAATCTTCCGTCAGTCAGCAGTGCACAGGCTTTGCCCAGACCTTTGGATTTGATGTAAGAAGTCGGATAGAGCATTTCCTGCATTCCGGGGCCGCCCTTGGGGCCCTCGTAGCGAACGATCACTATATCTCCGGCAGAGACTTTGTCTGCGAGTATATTTGCCACTGCTTCATCTTGTGACTCTGTGACATGGGCGCTACCTTCAAAGACTAAGATAGATTCGTCGACACCGGCAGTTTTCACTACACAGCCGTCCAGAGCAATGTTTCCGTATAACACAGCTAAACCACCTTCAAGGGAGTAGGCGTTTTCAATGGAGCGGACACAGCCTCCCGCTCTGTCTGCATCTACGCTGCTCCAGCGGGTAGCTTGGCTGAAAGCGGTCTGGGTTGGAATGCCCGCCGGGCCGGCGCGGAAAAATTTTAAAACCTCGCTGGAGGGGTTGCGCATGATATCCCACTTGTCCAGGGCCTCCTTGAGGCTGGCACTGTGCACTGTTGGAATGTCAGTGTGCAGCTTCCCTGCGCGATCCAGCTCACCCAAAATTGCAAAAATTCCTCCGGCTCTGTGCACGTCTTCCATGTGATAGAGTGGCGAGTTAGGCGCAACCTTGCACAGCTGTGGCACATCGTGGGACATTTTCTCCATGTGCTCTAAAGTGAAGTCAATTTCTGCCTCTAGGGCTATTGCCAGTAAATGCAGGATGGTGTTTGTGGAACCGCCCATGCAAATATCCAGTGTCATGGCGTTCTCGAAAGCTTTGATACAAGCGATATTTCTGGGTAGTACGGCCTCGTTGTCGTCCTCGTAGTAGCTTTTTGTTATCCCTACTATTGATCTTCCCGCCTCTAAAAACAACTC
>ASZI01000222.1 GCA_000416315.1 Osedax symbiont Rs2
GTGTCGCCTAGATTTAGAGGGGAATTGGCAATGTTCATGGAAAATAGCACTTGATCGAACCCCACAGAGACTTCTGCAAATAGCTGATCATCGGTACTAACCAAATAAGTGCCAGTGTCATAATTAAAACTGATACCCGCAGGGTTGGGTACTTTAGTGGTCAGTGGCAGTTTTTTTATCACAGCAGAACTTGTCATTCCCGCTACCGGAGCATGCAACGGATTTGCATCAACCTCAGGTACATATTCAAAATAGTAATATGTAGCCGCTAAAATTATTACCAGGGACAACCCCAGCGTTGCAGTGAGTTTTCTTTTCATAGTATTCTCCAAAAAGCATCAGTATGATGCTCATAACCGTCAACTTAGATTGACATTATAGAGTGCCGATTAATATTATGTCAACCATGACTGACAAAAATCAAAAACCTAAATATGACAATGTCCGCGGATTGGTCCAGGATCTATCTGAGTTACTGGACTCACGTATGCAACAATTTCGCCATGGCACTGAGCACGACTGGATCCGCCCCTCTGATGCTAAGATGTTTATGTTGATCGCTAGACATTCGCGCACATTGTCACAACTGGCGAGTGCGCTGAAAATATCCCGGCAAGCGGCTCACAGTTCAATCAAACGACTGATTGAAAAGGGCATGATTGAGTTGGATTACGTACCGGGAAACAAACGCGATAAAACCCCTACCATTACCGCCAAAGGTCAAGCTGCCAGAGGCATAGCCGCCAGCCATATTGGCAGATTAGAGCGGGAAATGATTGATGTTCTAGGTGAACAAAAGACCGAAACCCTCAGAGGACTGTTAAAGGAACTGAGTGATGGCTTAAAACAACCGATTTAATCCTGCCCGGATTTTCCGATAAATTTTTGACAAATCAGCCAGTGGACAACTACTGATTATTTACAGTTGCCCTGCACTTAAACAACCCTGAAATCACTCAACAAACCCACACAGAGAACATTGCGATGATCAGCCATATAGTACTGCTTAAATGCCGCCCTGATACACCTGCACAGCAACTTAAAGACATGTTTGAGGCACTGGCCCAGTTAGTCGATAAGATCCCCGGTTTACAAAGTTACACTGGCGGTAGTAACAATAGTCCCGAGGGGATAGATCGCGGCTATTCACATGCATTTTATATGTTGTTTGACGACCAGCAGTCCCGGGATAACTATCTGTCTCACCCGGCACATGAAGCGGTTAAAGTCCTTATCGGCGCGACCTTGCTAAGTGTTGAGGACAACGTTCTGGTCGTGGACTTTTGAGCCCAGGTGGTGCATGTCGGAAGTCGGAAGTAGAGGACCCCTGTTAAGAGGCATACAAATAAGCGACATTTTCCAGTCTATATATAATTTTTTAAGTGGACGCTAGCAGCCCTGCATTCGGGATATTTTCAAAAGCTCAGGTCGGTATTCGAAGTGCATCGAATCGTAGTGGTACCATTTTCCTCCCCAGATAAAGCCATGTTTTTCAAATATTTCAATTAACTTGCGCGGATATTTGTTTTTAAAACTCAGCAGTTCGCTGTCGCCTATACTGCGCCACTTCCAATAGTCGGCAAATTTGAGGTTTAAATCTATTGCCGCCCCAAAACTATGTACGGATAAACGTTGAGTGCCGCTGATAAAACGCCAGTTAAAAACCCCCGCCGAAGGTGTTGCGTAACGCTTTAAAGCAGAGTCTTTTAACAATTCTTTTTGTACTTCAATCAGGGCTGCGGCCACATTCTGTTTTTGGGTCACTCTTAAGCTCTGATCAAACCACTTTATAAGTTTTAGCTGTTTAACCACACTTTTTTTATGCTCACCGTACAGCGCCATCATCAGGGATTGATGGCGTACCCGACCCGGATCAAAATCCTTCTTAACGACCTGCTCACAGGAAAATAACGGGTATTGCTGGCGCAAACTGTCTTCTATATCCGGATTTTCTAACGCCTGTTGATGAGTTTTCTTAAGCCCATCTTCTATCAACCACTTGGCACCGCTGTAACTATAGAGATATCCCTCTTGCTGATGCGATAAAACCTGAGGGTAAGCATCTATCAGTACTTGTACCTTCTGCTCGAGATTAAGCTCTGTGGCACTGACATTCATCGAGACTAATAATGCTGCACCAGCACAGCACAGATGCTTCATTTCTCCAGCCTTTTTAGCAGTTGTACATTAGCTTGTTCTATGGAGGAAAGTGCAACTGATTTCCCTTTAGGCCTATACCAACTGCGCTGCTTAAAATAGTGATTTAGGTCTGTAGAGTTGAAAACATAACCGTGGCGGGCAAATATTTCATTGCGGATTAAACGTAGCTGACTGCGATTAAAGTGACTTAATTCACTGTTACTCAGTAATCGAACTGCTGAGTCGGCAATTATATAACCGGAGTCGGATGGAGATGCCGGGGTGGGCTGCTGACGCTCTGAAGAGAGCAAGAAAGAGACATTGGCGCGCTCAGTGACACTTAGCTGTGCACTGCGGGTGCTGGCCTGATACCAACCGTATTGCTTAAAGTGACGCTGTAAATCCAGTGAGTTAAATATATAACCGTGACGGGCAAAGATTTCGTTGCGAGCCAGACGAACTTTGGCAGCTGAGAAGCCATCAATATCTCTAATATTAAGCAGTCTTCGTGAACTCGCCGGCAATATATAATCCGCTGGATTGGATGTGGTTATAGGTTCTTTTTTAACCCCGTTGTTACGGCTGGCTTTAGCCATCAGCTGATGCCAGCGATTCCAACCCAGCTCGACCGCCTGCAAACGCTGATCACGAGCCGGATGGGTTGAAGACCCGGATTTTGAGAGCCCCTGCCACAATACTAAGGCCTCTTTTAAGCTGCCACCTAGTCCCGCTAAAATGAAGCCCGCGTAGTTATCAGCTTCTAGCTCTATTTTAGGATGGCTACCTCCTCGCTCTATCGTATGCCCTTGCAAGTGGTGACCTATTTCATGGGCCATTACCGCATAGACACGCCAACGGGTCATAGCATCCCCTTTTAACGAGTTCATCCAGTCCTTGTTATAAGCGAGAAAACGCTGCTGCTGTCTAATCAACGCCGCTGCATTGCCTACATCTTTAGAAGCCACTACCTCGAAATTTGGCGCAAGCCCGGACACTTGCAGTATGTCTTCAACAATCTGCCATACTTGTGAAGTGCTAAAGCCTTGCGCTTTCGGCTCAAAAGTTAAACTCAACTGCACTTGCTTACAGTTACTGTAACTGCAGACTGTCGTCGTTTGTGACCCGCCGGCCAGAACAGTACTAGCGAGAAAAAAACTACACAAGAGCATAGGCTTAAACATAAACAATTCTCTTTATTTGGCCACTTTTACATTAAAACTGAGGCTATAATTATTGGACCCTCAGCATATCACAGCCTTGTATACTTACCCTTAATTGGATTAAAAACTGTTAGCAGCAGACATTACATTACATTACAGGTCAATGGTGCTGGAAGCTTTACACTTTGTGGTCAGTGAGCGCTTAATCAATTTGGCTGTATCACTTAAAGCCCCTGCCATAGGATTGAAGAGAATTACCAAGAGTGATGGTAGGTAGCCTGATAAATAATTGTGGGCAGAACAACAAGATAACCAGTGCGCTCAGCCGCAGGTAGATAAAAGCCTTTTTCCTAATTGTACATTTTTTCATCTTCAGCGATTTTCATATAATCCAAATTAATCAACAGCATAGTTCCTCTAACAAGTATTTGCAGGTCTTTGAGCAGCGTCGTCCATCTGTGGGGTACTTGCTTCTATGCTATTCTGTCCTTAGTTAAAGGAGTCTAAGAAGATGCAAACATAACTGCCTAAACAGCGCTTTTTGAAGGCTACGAGTTTGCGACAAGGAGAATTCTGTGAAAAGAGAAACTATATTAATAGTCGATGACAGTCGACTCTCGCGCATGGTACTAAGAAAATTTGTCACCCAACTACAACCTGACTGGCAAATTATAGAGGCCTGTGATGGGGCAGACGCTCTAAGTAAGTGCGAGGGAGCAAAAATTGACTGGATGTCAATTGACTACAATATGCCGGGGATGGATGGCTTGACGCTGGCCAGCAAACTTAGAGTCCGCTTCCCCGAGGCGCAGATGGCGCTGGTAACTGCCAATGTCCAAGACAGCATCCGCGAGCAGACGGAGGGTATGGGCATATCTTTTATTCAAAAACCTATCACTAAAGAGAAAATTCAAAGTTTCGTGCATAGTTTTATCGAGGGTTAATATCATGGTAGTGCTAACGGACTTTCAACAAGATGTTATTTCTGAACTTTTTAATATAGGTATGGGCAGCGCTGCCGCATCTTTGAGTCAGATGGTCGGAGAGACCGTGACTTTATCAGTTCCGAGCGTCGAATATATAGCTCAGGAAGAAGCTGTTCAGCGCATCCAGAACATAGTTGGAAGTCAAAAAGTTACCGGAGTAAAAGAATCTTTTAAGGGCTCATTTTGGGGTGATGCACTGCTGATATTTCCCGAGTCCAGAAGCCGTGAGTTAGTTCGGGCACTGCTAAAAGACGACGAGCTGCCGCTGGAGACCATTACTGAAATGGAACAGGAAGCGCTCACCGAGGTAGGTAATATCATTCTCAACGCCTGCCTTGGTAGTTTGGCGAACATCTTTAAGCAGAACCTTATCTATGGATTACCACAATACACCCAAGGTGACTGTGAGGAACTATTAGCCTCGGGCACTGAGAAGAAAAGCGACGAGGGTCTATTGCTATTACATATGGATTTCATTTTACAGCAGACCAACCTTAACGGTTACCTCACTTTGTTAATGAATGTTGAATCAGTTAAGGCCCTATCTGAACAAATCGACTTATACCTAGAAGAGATGGCCTAGGCGCTCCCATGGACTCCTATTCGCCGACCCAATCATCGACCCAATCACCGTCGCCAGAATTGGATGTAGATGTAACAAAACCCAAAAAAATGGATATTTACGCGGCAATAGTCGACCAGAGTAACGTCGGCATATTTGTAATTAACCATAAATCAAAATTGATTTGTTGGAATCAATGGATGGTCAGCAGCTCAAACATTGAGGCATCTTTCGCCTTGGGCAAGACCTTGGACGAAATATTCCCCGACCTACCGGGGCTACGTTTTATGCAGTCTATAAACGATTGCATAAACAAAGGAATGTCGTCACTTTTATCATCAAAACTAAACCCCCATCCGCTACCTTTGTACAGCACGGCAAGCGAGCAGGCCAAAGGCCAGGTCATGTCGCAAATGATCATGGTCAAACCTGTACAAGATCAGGGAAAGCTGTGCATGGTACATGTTTTTGATGTCAGCCCGGCAAAGGCTCGTGATCAGCTATTGCGCCAGAGAACCAGCGAGTATCGCAGCAAGGAGATGCATACCCACGCCATTTTAGCTTCTATCGGTGATGCCGTTATCACTACCGACCTGCAATCGCACATAGACTACATGAACCCTATCGCGGAAACTATGACTGGCTGGGCGCTAGGCGAAAGTAAAGGAAGACCACTAAAGCAAGTATTCAGCGTGATGAGCAAAAAGGGAGAAAAAGACATAGATTTTGTTGAACGCTGTTTAAGTACTGACGAAGAACCGGACAATGAGAGCCATGAATTGGCCTTGAATAACAGAGATGGAGTCTGTATTGCTATAGAGGAATCCGTGGCAGCTATACGAGATACAGACAAAAAGATAATCGGCGCAGTAGTTGTTTTTCGCGACGTTAGCAGTGCCCGTAAACTGTCGCAACAGATCAGCTGGCAAGCTACCCATGATACTTTAACAGGGCTATTCAACCGCAATTATTTTGATGCGAAATTAACTGATATGGTGACAGATGCCCGTGAGGGAGACAGACACCACGCCTTATTGTATTTAGACCTGGATCAGTTCAAAGTCGTCAACGACACTTGCGGCCACGTCGCAGGTGATGAGCTGCTAAGACAAGTATCACTGTTACTGTCTTCGCATATCCGCGCTAACGATACCCTGGCACGCTTGGGTGGCGACGAGTTTGGTATCCAGCTACTTAACTGTCCCGCACAAGTTGCGCTTCGCATTGCCAACCAAACCCGACATTCCATTGGCAATTTTCGCTTTTGCTGGGAAGATAAGTCTTTTGGCATTGGTGTCAGTATTGGCCTGGTAGAAGTCAACTCGCAAAGCGAAAGCGTCGAACAAGTACTAAGTGATGCAGACACCGCCTGCTACGCGGCCAAAGATAATGGCCGCAACCAAGTGCATGTCTATCGCACCCACGCCAGCGAAGCTGCTGTGCGACAGAGCGAAATGGAATGGGTGACCCGTATTCAAAGTGCTATTGAACAACAGCGCTTTCGGCTATATTTCCAGACAATAACTCCAGTACTGTGTTTGAACGATAGCAACCATATCGAAATTTTAATCCGCATGTTAGATACCGACGGCGAGGTCATATCACCAGGGGCGTTTATCCCGGCAGCGGAACGCTACAATTTAATGCCGGCAATTGATCACTGGGTAATTGGCAAGGTCTTTCAACTGATCAACGATAACCTGATGGTGTTAATCGAAAATGGCTATCAATTTGCTATTAACCTCTCTGGCCACTCGCTCAGTGGCGCAGATACTCTCGACTATATCTGCGACCAGCTAACGAAACAGCAAATCCCCAAGGGCATGATCTGTTTCGAAATCACCGAAACCGCGGCCATATCTAACCTCTCATCAGCCAGTCATTTTATTCGTACTTTAAAACAACAAGGTTGCCTGTTTTCCCTGGATGATTTTGGCAGCGGGCTTTCTTCCTTTGCCTATCTAAAAAATCTCCCGGTTGATTATTTAAAAATTGATGGCTCTTTTGTTAAAGACATGGCCACCGATGTAATAGATCAGGCGATGGTGCAATCGATCAATCAAATTGGTCACGTGATGAATTTAAAAACCATTGCTGAATTTGTCGAATCTGAAGAAATACTGCAATGCTTAAAAGACATAGGGGTCGATTATGCACAGGGATATGCAATCGCCAAACCTACTCCACTAACCGACAGCGACGGCAAACTATTAATTACATAGAATAGCCAGTTGGAAGTTGGAAGT
>ASZI01000223.1 GCA_000416315.1 Osedax symbiont Rs2
GCAATCACTTAAAGCACTATTATCTCGCTACTTACTACTTGCAACGCATCACTACCCTAAACTGATTCTATAGCTGTCGTTATTTATTAGAGATATTGGTTGCTGTAATTCGGCCGTGGACTTATCGCAGATGGGCATAACAGTGAGCGGCTTATTACTGGGTTATCCTGTGAAAGTTGTTGCACTGCAATCAATATAGAAAACTTTATGTTATGTCCTTTCTGTTAACTCTATTTGCATTAGTCTCAGTGTAGGAAATAGCAGAGATATCTGCCGAAGCGCGGCAGGCCAAGAAGTGTCTGTGCGTGAAACTGATAATAGTCCGTCTGCTGCATAAACGGCTATTGCATTCTTGATCTAAATCTTTGAATATAGTTGGCGGTAACTATTGTAGTTGCCGCTATATGCCACACAGATTAAGAATTTTTCAGCTCAAGCGCTTATTCTGATTATCCTGCAATATCTTCGCCACTATAGGTTAGCAATGACAATACATATCCAGACGCCATTAATTGAATCCCTATCGGTAGGTAGGGAACTCTCAGCCAAAGTGTGGCTGAAAATGGAAGCGTTACAGCCTTGTGGTTCATTTAAAGCCAGGGGTGTGGGTTTTGCCTGTAGCAAGTATGCCACTGAAGGCGCAACTGCATTTATTTCCTCTTCAGGAGGTAACGCAGGGCTAGCTGTTGCCTACTCGGGGCGTTGTCTAAAAATACCTGTAACTGTGGTGGTACCGCTAACGACTAAGCAAAAAGCCATTGATTTGATGGAGCAGGAAGGTGCTACAGTAATAGTCCATGGAGAGCTTTGGCTGGAGGCACACCAACATGCAATGTCTTTAGCAAAACAAGGGGCCGTGTATATCCATCCCTTTGATGATCCATACTTATGGGAGGGGCATGCGAGTCTGATTGACGAAGTTAAAGCAGCGGGCGTTAAACCTGATGTGATTGTATTATCGGTTGGCGGAGGGGGTTTATTGAGCGGGGTAGTGTTGGGATTAGCGCGTAATGACTGGCAGGAAATACCTATTCTGGCAGTAGAGACTCAAGGCGCGGATTCTCTGTCAGTGGCAGTAGCTCAAAATAAACACATTGGACTTACTGCCATTTCAAGTATAGCGACTTCTCTGGGAGCGACAAAAGTTGCAGAGCATGCATTTGAACTCGTACAACAGCAGCCAATTTGCTCCAAAGTAGTCACTGATAAACAAGCTGTGGATGCCTGTTTGAATTTTTTGGACCAGCATAGAGTATTGGTGGAGCCTGCCTGTGGAGCCAGTCTGGCAGCTGTCTATCAGCACAGTGAAATATTAACCAATAAGCAGAATGTTTTAGTGATCGTCTGTGGCGGTGTCGGGGCTACTGTTGAGCAGCTAAATCTGTGGAGTAGCACCTTATAATCGCATCTGTAGCTGAATATGTATAACATGGCAGACCTCTTCAGTGATCCAGGCAAAGGAATTAACAGTAGAAAATGAAATACCAAGTAAACGCTAAATTTGCGCAGTGCTCATCGCTGTTAACTGTGATTGAAAGCGAATTTGAGCGCAGTGACTGTATATTACAAGAGGGGCGTAATACCATTAAAAAAATTCAGTATAACGGTACTGAATTAGTGGTTAAATCCTTTAAAAAACCTAATTTTATTAATCGGATTATGTACAGTTTCTTTAGGGAGTCAAAGGCCAAGCGCTCTTATCAGTACTCGCTAAAAATCTCCAAGTTTGTTCCCGAGGCAATCGCATTCATTGAATGTCATCAAAGTGGATTAATCGCCAACAGCTATTTTATCTGCGAGTACTTTGATTATGATTTAACTATCCGCGCGCCACTGATAGACAGTAGCTATCCAGATAGAGAAGTTATCTATAAAGCCTTCGCAAAATTCACTTTTGAGTTACACCAACAGGGAATTTATCACCGAGACTATTCCCCCGGTAATATTCTGATCAAACGGCTCAATGGCAGCTATCAGTTTAAAATTATCGATCTCAACCGTATGGATTTCAAGGTTTTATCTTTTTCAGATCGCATGCGTAATTTTGCCATGCTCTGGGCCAGTGATCTGGATCTGGATCTTATCGTACAAGAATATGCCAGGTTAGCCGGACTGCAGCAATCAAAGTGCCAGCAGTTGGCGCAGTCATATAATCATAAAAACAAACGCTTGAAAAACTTTAAAAAGCGCCTGAAAGGCAAACCAGTCAATGATTAATTCCAATTGTCATGAAAAATAAATTTATCTGGGATAGCTACTCTGATCAGCCTTGTATTATTAAAGATAAAAAATATAAAAAAATGATGCGCCGTAGGCATCTGTATGATTACCTGCCACTGTTTATTTATAACTTGGTGTTCTTTCCACTGGCCGCCGCTACCAGTGGCTGGTTTAAAGTTAAGCCAAAAACGCTGAACAATTTTTTTGCCCTTTGTGTCAATTTGGATAAAGGCCAGCAACAAGTCCAGTTGGTTGAAGAGTTGGGCTGCAAAAATTTACAGATACGCTTTCCACTGGCTGATATTGATAACTTACCTAGGTATGTGGCCTTTGCTAGCAAGTTTGCTGATTGCCAAATATTGATCAATATTTTACAAGACCGCAATAACATTGATGACTCAGTATTATTGCAGCGAAACATTGCTTTGATCTTCAAGGCTTTTAAAGGGCTGGTGACTACTTATCAAATTGGCAATGCCATCAATCGCTCGAAGTGGGGCTTTTTTAGTGTTGGTGAATACCTAAAATTTTATCAGTTGGTACAAAGCATCCGCGATCGGGATTTTAGTGATTACATTCTGATAGGGCCCTCCGTTATAGATTATGAATACCATTTCACTATTCGGGCGCTGTTCAATCATTTTAAGGTTAAGTTTGATAAAGTCTCAGCGCTTTTGTACGTTGACAGGAGGGGGGCGCCAGAAAACCGACAAATGCTGTTGTTTGATACCCGTAAAAAGATCGATTTTCTGTATGCACTGACTAAACTCAGCTGGCGCTGTACTAGTGACATTATTATAAGTGAAGCAAACTGGCCTATCTCCGACACTGCTCCCTGGGCTCCTACCAGCGAAACAGAATGTGTCGACGAGGATGACTACTGTAATTATATGTTGCGCTATCACTTCTTGGCGCTGGCTACAGGAAAAGTACAAAGCTTGTATTGGCACCAACTTATCGCACCTGGCTACGGCCTGATAGACGCTAGGGATGGATTGCGAAAAAGATCTGCTTATCAAGCGTACAAAGTGATGTTAGAGCTACTGCAAAATAGCACTGTGTTGGAATATCAATTCAGCGAACAACTGTATCGATTAGTCTGTGATAGCAAGGGTAAAAAGATTGAAATATTGTGGTTGAATCAGCAGCGGGCAAAGCGCTATGAAACTGATCTTCCTGTCTTGGATAAGCTGGGTGTGCCGATCAGTGCTGATATCTGGATCAGTCAAAGTCCAATCTATGTGCTGCACAACGCAGCTGTTTAATTTACTGCTTGTCGATTTTTGTAATGGCTGGGGCTCATGCCGTAAAAAGACTTGAAACTGCGACTGAAATGACTAGTGTTAGCGTAGCCTGTTGCGAAGCAAACGCTAGTGATGGTCTCGCCTGTTTTTAGCATTTGTGCCGCTTCCTTAAGTCTTAATTGATAGAGAAAATCTTTTGGGGTACAGCCTAAAAGCTGCTTAAACTCGGCAAAAAATTTGGTCCTGCTCATGCATGCAAGCTTGCATAGATCATCGATGTTTAAACTGTCATTGAGATTACCCCGTATATGGGAAACCACTGCATTCAGGCCATTGTAGTCAGGCTGGGCGCTGCTGTGAGCAATCAGAAACTCACGGGTTTGGTGGCGCAGTAACCTAACGATTAACTCAGTGACCGCCAGGTCGATCATAAAACTGCGGTCTTGGTGATTCTCAGTGTAGATCTCTACTATACGATTGAGCAGTGCCTGAGTCTGACCATTGTGGTGGGTATGCACTAAATTTTCATCGTATTGCCAGTCTTTTTCATAGCTTAGTAATGGTGTGTCTGCATTCAGGCCGTTGACAATTTTATGAACTCGGTCTGTGCTGATTTCAATGGCCAGGCAAGTTGTTGGCTGGGTCATACTGGCAGTAGGGAAGTCTATTTCGATGGGACTGTTGGGGGCCATAACAAAAGACTCATGCGGTAAAAAGTCGCATTCAAAGGCGTCGCTATGTGCATGTATTACCTTTTTACCTGTGACCATACCGCAGAAAAGCAGTTGATCGGAGATAAGTTTTATTCTGGATGCCTGCTCAAAGGTATCGTAAATGCCAAGTTCGGAATCTGCAGCGGCAAATGAGATTTTATTTTCAACTAAGAGTTGAGGAGATCTCCTCTGTTTTTTCAAGATGTCCTTGATCATGAAGCCTCTCAATTAAATCGCAGTTAAGCCCTACAACTGACTCTATGTTCCGGTGGCTCGTTAGTCATTATTGATACAACGGATACTAAACTGTCAGCTGTTTTTCCAGGAGATTGTGCATCGACTATGACAGTGAATTGTCCAATATTATCAGCTTAAGATGAATAAATTTCTGGACTCACAGACAAGTTTTATGAATTGCCAGCACTGTTGTTTTTATTGTTGTCTCTAGGATAGTACACAAGACAACAAAAATAACTAGAGGTAATTAACATGTTATATGCAAATCCAGGTAGTCCGGGCTCTGTAGTAAGCTTTAAGCAGCGCTATGAAAACTTTATCGGCGGCAGTTGGGTTGCACCTGTCAATGGCAAGTATTTTGATAACAGCAGCCCTATAAATGGCAGTGTATTTTGTCAAATTCCACGTTCTGATGCTGCAGACATTGAGTTGGCGCTGGACGCTGCGCATCAGGCAAAAGATGCGTGGGGTAGTACTTCCCCCACAGAGCGATCCAACCTATTGTTAAAGATTGCCGATCGAATGGAGCAGAACCTGGAAATGCTGGCTGTTGCTGAAACTTGGGATAACGGTAAGGGAGTGCGTGAAACTATGGCTGCAGATTTACCGCTGGCCATTGACCACTTTCGCTATTTTGCCGGTTGTCTGCGCGCTCAGGAGGGATCAATCGGTGAGATAGATGCAAACACCGTCTCCTACCAGTTCCATGAACCACTGGGTGTCGTAGGGCAAATCATTCCCTGGAACTTTCCTCTACTAATGGCTGCCTGGAAATTGGGGCCTGCACTAGCAGCAGGTAACTGCGTAGTTTTAAAGCCAGCTGAACAAACACCAGTATCGATATTATTAGTCGCAGAATTAATTGCGGATATATTGCCAGCGGGTGTCTTGAATATCGTCAACGGCTTCGGCGAAGAGGCCGGCCAGGCGCTGGCAACCAGTAAAAGAATCGCTAAAATTGCCTTTACCGGTTCGACGCCAGTGGGTTCGCACATATTAAAGTGTGCCGCTGAAAATATTATTCCCTCCACGGTAGAGCTGGGCGGCAAATCAGCGAATATATTCTTTGAAGATGTAATGGATTTTGAAGATGAATACCTGAGTAAATGCATAGAGGGAGTGGTACTGGCTTTCTTCAACTCGGGAGAAGTGTGCACTTGTCCATCAAGATTGTTTGTCCACGAGAAAATATACGATAAGTTTATTGCTAAAGTGATTGAGCGCACTAAGGCGATCAAACGCGGCAATCCATTAGACACTGAAACGATGGTCGGTGCTCAGGCTTCTGCGGAGCAGTTTGACAAGATATTGGGCTATTTCGATGTGGGTAGGCAGGAGGGAGCAGAAGTGCTGCTAGGTGGGGCTGCTGAAAGCGTGGATGACGAATATTCCTCGGGGTACTATATACAACCGACGTTATTGAAAGGTGATAACTCAATGCGTGTTTTCCAGGAGGAAATTTTTGGTCCGGTAGTCTCTGTCTGTACCTTTAAAGATGAAGCTGAAGTATTGGCGATGACCAACGATTCTGAGTTTGGTCTAGGTGCCGGTGTCTGGACCCGGGATATGAATAAGGCCTACCGTATGGGGCGTAAGATTCAGGCGGGTCGAGTCTGGACAAATTGCTACCACCTCTACCCTGCGCACGCAGCTTTTGGCGGTTATAAAAAGTCAGGTGTTGGCCGCGAAACTCATAAGATGGCACTGGAGCACTATCAGCAGACCAAGAATATGTTGGTTAGCTATGATGTTAATCCGTTGGGGTTCTTTTAACCGCAGTGTAAACTTTTGGTGGTCGCTCGCTCGTAAAAGTGTGGTCGCTTAAGCCACACTTTTATTGATAGTCAACAGGGCGCCTTTGGCTCGCGATTAAAATCTGGCACTATCTGATGCCAAAGTGCCTTGTTAAACTCAGGTTGCTCAGCCAATCTGAGGCGCACTTGAGTTATTTATCGCCAAAGATCGGCGGCTGTTTAAATCGACGATCGACGCCACTGCCTACTATAGAAGGGGTAATGGTCGTTGAAGTCGTAATCCATCGCTTCAGTGGGTACTTGAAAGTAGTAGCCCTGTATCATACATACCCCAGACTTCCATAGAAGGCTCATAATTTTGGGGTCTTCTACATGGGGTACTATGGTTATTTTATCGCGGCTCTTTAAATTTGACAGTAACCTTTCAAATGCTGGGTCTATGACTTCGTGATCTGAAAACTCACTGATGTAGCTACCATCAAATTTTATGTAGTCTGGATCAATGGTTTTTAATATGGATTGTGAGTTATTGGTGCTTCCATAATGTTTTAGGCATATCAGACAGTTGAGTTGTCTGAGACCAGCGACAAAATGACTCGCCTGGCTGAGCTTATTTGCACACTCAGTTTCGCTTAACTGGATAACAATGTGGTCGGCACTAATTCTACTTTCTCGCAGCAGGTCGGCAACCCATATCAGTAATTCTTGTCTCTCCCATACGGTGTCGGTGACACTGATAAATAGCTTCAGTTGTCTGTGCTTGGCTAGCTGCTGCTGAAACTGACTGACGCTTTCAGACAGCACCCACCTGTCCATGTGTTCGTTTAAATCGGCGTGGCCGATACTCGGCAGAAACCTGGCTGGCGGAATGTTTTCATTGTCTGTTCCTATCATGCGTAATAGCACTTCGTAGTGATGTTCTTCACTGTTGAATGCCAGCGGAATCATTGGCTGGAATAACAAGCGCAATTTTTGCTGGGTGATCGCTTCGCGTGCCTGTTCAATGGATTGTAGTTCACGTCTATTAAATCCATTGATGGCATGGCTGTATAGGATGATAGCCGGCTGATCTTTGGGCAGTTGCATTGCTTCGCGGATGGCCTTTTGCCCCCGTTCAATCACGCCCGTTGTCCCGGGGCTAGTATCGGATAAAGTCACTATACCGATACTGCACTCAACAAATATTGTTTGTCCTTCAGCTTTAGTGGGCTGATGGCTGATTTTGTGATAGAGCTTACTGGCTATTTGTTGAGTTTTTTCACTACAGGGGTCGAGGAATATTACTGCAAAGAGGTTGTCTGCTATTCTGGCTTTGAGGTGGGTTTTACTAAAATCTTGATTTAGTAATTCGGCCGTGTCCCTCACCAGGGAGCGGCTTGCGTCATTTCCATACTGGCTGCGGGGACTGCTGAAATTATGGATAGCAATCAGCAGCAAGTGGCAGTCGTTGCCACCTCTTTGAGCGAGGCGCAAAATACTTTCCAAGCTATCGGTAAAGAATTGCAGATTGTATAGACCGGTAATCGCGTCTATATCGCCGAATTTACTCTCAAGTGATTGCAGCTTAGCGCTGTCTATTAGAATCTCAATACACTCTTGATTGTTAAATTGTATCAGTT
>ASZI01000224.1 GCA_000416315.1 Osedax symbiont Rs2
CAGATAAAGAACCCGATCAAGAGACACGAGATACAGCGTAAAATTTAAGAAAAGAGTGCCAACTACCTTGAAAAACACCGGAAGTCGGAAGTCGGAAGTCGGAAGTCGGAAGTCGGAAGCATATTGGCGCAGAAGAGAGGCTATACAACAGTAATTTAACAATTTCCGACACTGTGCTCTTAAAATGCAGCTATTGTGACCAAGGTTTGCCGGCTAGCAGCTGTTGCAACTGCTGCAAAAACATCACTGTCCTCGCCGAGCGACCCCGGTAATCAGATCCCAGCAGTGCCACTATATTGGCGCTCGGCAATTCATAGTCGGGCAGTAATAACTCTAATTCATTGCTGCGAAGTTGCGCCGCCACATCCCACTCAGAGCGCACTATAATTCCCTGCCCATCCAGTGCCCACTGCTTCACCACCCGCCCTTCGTTGCAGATCAATACCGGCTTGACTCTCACTGGTTCATCCGCCTTAGTGTGAGTGTTTACAAACCTCCACATAGTTACATCCTCGGCGTTCTCCTGCAGCGAGATACAGCGATGTGCGGCTAAGTCCGCGGGAGTTTGTGGTCTGCCATATTCGGCTAAGTACTTAGGGGATGCACAAATGAAACGACGATTATCCGCCAGCGGTAGCATTTTTAAAGAAGAATCAAGCAGCTCACCAATGTAGATCATCAGGTCCCAGGCGCTACCTTTTGCATAGTTTGGACTGTCAGATAAGGTCAGCTCGACTTTGATATTGCTAAAGCGCTGCTGGAATTGCGCAATTAACGGTGCCACATAATCATTGCCAAAACCTAAAGGCGCTAACACTTTCAAAGTACCAGATACATCACTGGCGCGACTAGCCAGTGACTCTTGCAGATCTTGCATATCGTTCAAAATTACCCGCGCACGCTCTGCCAGCAACTCCCCTTCGTCGGTAAGTGTGGCGGCGCGCGCTCTGCGGTCAACCAATTTTATTCCCAGTTTTGCCTCCAGTGCCTGCAGCCGCTGGGTGACGGTCGGGGGAGTCACATTCAGTGCCCGGGCCGCAGCTGCCAGTGAGGTATTAGCCGCTATTTGCATGAAAAAGCGTAAATCTTCGCTGGTCACCATTAGGTTCAACCTTAATTATAGAGTTAGTTTAAGTTAATTTTAATCTAATCATAAATTTGCCACAATCTAAATACTTCACAGTTTGAGGATCTTTCAATGATCAACCCGAAAATGGCATTACCCAGGCAAACTCTGGCGGACATAGACACCCCGTTTCTGGCCCTGGATATAGACAAGATGGATAAAAATGTCGCCCGGCTCGCCACTAAACTCAACAACTTAGGCGCAGCTATTCGCCCGCACCTTAAAACAGTTAAGTCGATTGATGCCAGCGAGCGCATCTTAGAAAACAAGAGTGCTGGTGCGACAGTTTCAACATTAAAAGAGGCCGAAGAGCTGGCGGCTGCAGGGTTTAGCAACTTACTCTACGCCGTCGGCATCGACCCCAGCAAACTGCCAAGGGTGATAGCACTGCGCCAGCAAGGTGTTGATATCTCGATACTTTTAGACAGTGAATTTCAGGCCCACGCAGTAGTGCAGGCATGCATAAACGCCGACATCGACATTGCGGTATTGATTGAAATTGATTGCGACGGGCACCGTGGCGGTATTCTCGCCGACGACCCTAAGCTGTTGCAAATAGCTGCAATATTAAAGCCGCGTCAGCTGTTGCGTGGCGGGTTAAACCACGCCGGAGAGGCATACAACTTTAACTGTCACGAGGATTTAGTCGCCTGTGCCGAAAACGAGCGAGCCACCGCCGTAGCGGCTGCCAACAATCTGCGCAAGGCTGGCTTTAACTGCCCTGTGATCAGTATTGGCTCATCCCCTACGGCGCATTTTTCGCAAAATTTAAGTGGTGTTACTGAAGTACGCGCCGGCGTATATGTCTTTTTTGATTTAGTGATGGCGGGCATAGGAGTCTGCCAGATCGAAGATATTGCCTTAAGTGTTGTGACTACGGTCATCGGCCATCGAGAAGATAAAGGCTGGATCATGATAGATGCGGGTTGGATGGCGCTGTCCCGTGATCGCGGTACCGCCAGGCAAAAAATTGACCAGGGCTATGGTCTGGTCTGCGACTTAGCCGGGGTGCCGATAGCCGGACTAATAGTTGCCGATGTCAGCCAGGAGCACGGGCAAATTTCCCTAAGGGCTGATAGCACTGCACTACTACCGCAACTGGAGATAGGCACTAGATTACGCATCTTGCCCAATCACGCCTGCGCCACTGGGGCGCAACACTCTCAATATTATGTGGTTAGCAATGCACAGCACAAACAACAGATTGATTGCCAGCCTCAACAATCAATAGTGCAAGCGGTTTGGCCACGCATAAAAGGATGGTAAATAATGAAATTTATTTCTGAACAAGTATCTGCAAGATTAATTTCCCATGAACTGGCATTTGAAGCTGTCAGTGCCGCATTTATTGAAGCTGTACAAACAGCCACTACATTCCCAGTGGTCAATGCCCACGGCAGCGACTCACAGAACCGCTTTAGCATAAAATCGGCGGCCAACAGCACAGTGGCGGGCTTAAAAATCGGCAGTTACTGGCCGGGAAATACCCAGCAAGGCCTCCCCTGTCACTCATCCGTAATATTGTTAATAGATCAGCACAGTGGACAGTTAGCAGCGGTTATCGAGGCCAGTAAAGTCAATGCCTATCGCACCGCAGCCGCCGACGCTGTGGCAGCGGACCTGCTGGCGCGCAAAGATGCTAAAGTACTGACTATCTTTGGCACAGGTCATCAGGCCGCTTATGAGTGTCGGGCCATTGCCAAGATCCGCGATCTGGATAGAGTCTATGTTGTCGGTCGTAACCCCGAGCGAGCTGCAGCTTTTGCCCAGGCATTAATTGTCGATGGCATCGACGCCAGCGTAGCCAGCGCCCAACAGGCCTGCGAAGCCGCCGATATCATCGTCACTGCGACCACCGCCACTGCGCCACTGTTTAAGGCTCAATGGGTGCAACCTGGCACTCATGTAGCCAGTATGGGCTCTGACTCTGAAGGAAAACAAGAATTGCCTGAGCAATTATTGGCAAGCGCCGAACTGTTTTGCGATTTGAGTTCCCAGTCAATGCGCATCGGCGAGTTGCAGCATATCAAGCACCTGCTAACCCCGGGAACTAAGCAGCTAACTATGATCGGCGAAGTATTATTGAATACAGCAGCAGGCAGAACATCAAAAAGCCAAATTACTGTATTTGATAGCTCCGGAATTTCGCTACAAGATCTATCCATTGGTGGCTACCTTTTGCAAAGAGCGGATGCTGAACAGTCGTTAGTCTGGCTGTAAAATCATCCCGTGGATAGCAAAGTGACGATCAGCCCAGCTAGCTGCAATGGCCTGATCGACTTTGGTGTGCTTAACCGAAAATTTCTGCATTTATACGATGCCCAGAACTCCACTGTGGATACGCTAAACTAAAGGCTAATTAAAAGAAGATTGCAGAAAGTATCAGACGGTTTGTTGTTGAAACACAGAGCAAAAGAAAAATATTCTCAATAAACAAAAGCTTAAAATATCACCCCGCAACTTTTCAGACTTAAACAACCATAAAAGGCTGATACAGCCAAAGCACTTTGACTGTATCAGCTATGTATGTGCACAGAGGTACGACAATTGCGTACGAAAACTATCAGCCCTAAGGCACTGCTTGTGCCTGCACTACCTTTTCACATATATATTCACCAATCGGAATCGCCGAAGTCGCCGCTGGCGAAGGTGCATTACAGACATGTAGACTTCGCGCGCTGTTGGCAAACAAAAAATCATGCACTAACGAGCCATCTCTCATCCCCGCTTGCGCTCTTATACCCGCCGGATAAGGGGTCAAATCTGCACTTAGCAGCTGCGGGCAATATTTTTGTACTAACTTTAAATAACCGGGTTTATACAGCGAGTTTTTAGTTTCGATCAAGCCGGTTTTGAAGTTGTTTTTTAGCACTCGCCAAAAACCGCTAAAGCAGAGCATTTGCCAGACATCAGTGGCAGAAAAGTTAAAACGAGCATAGCCCTCACGCTTCCAGCCCTGCACCGCATTTGGACCCACTGTGACACTGCCATCTATCATCCGCGTCAGATGTACCCCTAAAAATGGCAGCTCTGGATCGGGAATTGGATAGATCAAATGTTTAACTATGTTGTTGTGCTTAGCGGCTAATCGATAGTACTCACCACGAAAGGGAATTATTTGAAAATCAGTTTTAATACCGAGCATTTTTGTGATTCGATCAGCCATCAGACCCGAGCAGCTAATTAAAAAGCGAGTGCTAAAATTTAACCGCTGTGCACCATGGCGCACTTCAACGTCTACTTGATCGCTCCTCTCTTTGGCTGCCACTACGCGATGCCCAAGACGAGCCTCCCCTCCCAATTGGCTGAAGCATTCAGCCATCACTGTGCTGATCTGGCGGTAGTCAACAATTGCCGTTTCTTTGACAAAGATCGCCCCTACCCCTGTGATATTGGGCTCGCGCTGCTTTAGCTGCTGCGCATCTAATAGTTCAACAGCTATTTGGTTTTGCTGGCAACGCTGATACAACACTTGCATGCGCTCAACTTCTGTGGAGTTAGTGGCCACTAGTAGTTTTCCACAACGCTGATAGGGAATCTTGTGACGGTCGCAAAATTCAGTCGTTGCCGCTACCCCGCGCTTGCAAAACTTGGCTTTTAAGCTACCCGGAGCATAGTAGACGCCGGCGTGAACAACACCGCTGTTGTGGCCGGTTTGATGCTTGGAATAGTCGGATTCTTTTTCTAACAACAGAATCTTTTTGTCCGGGAACTTCTTCTGTAACTGCCAGGCAGTAGAGATACCGATAATACCGCCGCCGATAATTATATAATCGTAAATCATTAACTTTCTCTAACTCTATTAATTGCTCTTGAGCGCTTTAATACATAACCTATTTTTAATCGGTAAAATGTCCACGCTGGCGCAGCAACTCGCGATGTAGTTGCGGATGAGCCTGAAATTTATCGCGACCGTGTAACCAACAATGATTTTGCACCACCAACATTGCCCCTTCTTGCAGAGTCACTTTCACATAGTTTGGATCAGTCTCAAGTGACTCACCCATTTCATATAAATACCGGGCCTGCTGCAAGTTTTCCGGCTCGGCAAACTGATCTATGTACAACATATGAGGCCTGCCCTGTCGATCTTCTTCAAAAAACACTGGATGACGCTGCTTCTTCCCGACATTTTTTGATTTCGGTGCGCGCCAGATAATATCTTGTTTGGCCATTGGATGCTGATAAAATTTATCGCGTTCCCCCCAATCATCTATATGCAAGAGTAGCGACTCCCCGCCACACATATTTTGCTCTTGTAACTTTTGCATCAACACAAAATCGGTGCGCTCACTCACATATGTTCCATCGTTGTGCAGCTCCATTCGCCGATGCGCCTGACGCAGGTAACTGTCAGAATTATCGCTGTTTTTGACACTGAACCTAGCGTAGTAATGACCGTACATTGCATCGTGATCTGCTTTTCCTACTAAGTGGGCAACGGCGGTTGACAGTTTGATTGAAAGTTCGGTTTGTTGCATCGGTGAAATGTCAGTTTCCCGCGGATAGGTAACTACAAACGCCCCGCTAGCACGGTCTTTAAGTATTTTTTTTAATATTGTTCCTAGATTATTAGCGGTTAATCCATTGAGATAATCTGCAATCATAAAACGTAAAAAAGGCTTGTACTCTAATGCTTGCACGGACCACTGCTGGGTAGCTCTGCTAAAAGCCAACATCAATTGAGCATCCAAACTGACCCTTTTTAGGCGTTGTTGCTGTTCATAGGGACCGACTGTAAAACCGTTGCAATAATTAATGCGCTTATGCACCGTTGATAAAACACTCATATGCTCTCCTATGATTACAATATACCGACAAAACACAATAATGTCGTCGAATTGCAATAATGTCGACATTTTAATGTTTCGTCAAGTATTAATTTCTTGCCAGGCTTAACTAATCACCCACCTTCCCTTACACTGCTGCCTTGAGTAACATTTTTAAAAGGTACAAATTTAAATGCCAGTAGCTGATGTGAATAACTATGCCTCAATAGTGATGACTCAACTCAAGCAGGATATTTTATCCGGTTTTTTTAAACCCGGTGAGAAGCTGTTAATGTCACGCCTCAAGGAACGCTACCAAGTAGGTATTAGCCCATTGCGCGAGGCCCTCTCGCAGCTGTTGGTCGAGCAGCTAGTCGTCGTTGAAAATCAGCGCGGCTTCAAAGTGCATCCTATCTCGCTGGAAGAGATGCACGACATCTACCGTAGCAGAGCACAAATTGAACAGCTGTGCATTGGACTGGCAATTGAACGCGGTGACGATGAATGGGAGGCAACTATCTTAGCCTGTGCCCATAAAATGCAAAAATATGCCGATTGTATTCAGAGCCAACCCCAGGAGTGGGAACGCCGCCATCAAGCTTTCCACACGGCGATTGCCAGCGGCTGCCAATCGCCGACTCTACTTCAAGTGCGCCGTTCTCTGTATGAAAAAGCCTCCAGATACCGCAATCTATGGCTAAATAAAAACATGCCTGACTCCAGTGTTTTTGCCGTAAATCAACAACAGCACCAAGATTTAATCACTGCACTGCTGCAGCGCGATACTCAGTTAGCCCAACAGCTAATTGCTGAACACTTACTAAGTCCTAGTCTACTACTAGGTAAAAACGATAGTTTAAAATAATTCAGAAATTGTATCTGTGTTCCTGCAGTGTCACTTTAGCTGTATAAGTAGACTAGCTGGAGCTGCAAAGCTGCTGTATAATTTTTGATCACAACAAACAAACTATCAACGATTGGTAGCTTTAACATGTTAGCCCTTGGCTGGCTTACAAAGTGGTTTTTTATGGCGATGGAAGTAGGCGACAAACTTAAGACAATACGAAAAATGCACGGTTTATCACAACGTGAATTAGCCAAGCGGGTAGGTTTAACTAACAGCACCATTTCTATGATTGAAAGCAACGCGGTCAGCCCCTCTATTAGCTCACTGAAGCGTATTTTAGGTGGCGTCTCTATGTCTATTCCCGAGTTTTTCACGCTCAATTTTGAACAACAATCTCAGGTGGTGTTTAGAGCTGAGCAATTAGAAGACACAGGCTGTGAAGGTATTGAACATAAACTGGTGGGTGTCACCGACAAAACCTCTAATCTAACTTTCGCCATCATTGAGTATCAGGGGGCGGCCGACTCCGGCACACAAATGCTCAGTCACGCCGCAGAAGTGGCTGGGACTGTGCTGGATGGCGAAATTGAACTCACGGTAGGGGGCACCTTATATAAGCTCAGTCCCGGCGATAGTTATAAGTTTTGCGCCAAACTGCCGCATCGCTTTTCCAATAAAAGCACAAAGCCCTGTAAAATAGTCAGCGCCCAGGTTCCGGCAAAGCTGTACCCTTGTGCGCTGACTATTAAAGCCAATCTATTCCCTTTGACCTGCAATAAAAGCCAATAGCCTAGATAACCCGATACTAGGTGATGATTGTCGATTAACTTTGCAGTTGTGCATTATTTTCGCTGCGCGCTGAATCTTTGGATCGGCTAGCCCTCCAGCCAATATAGAGCTCGGCGATAAGTAAATTAGGCACCCAACACAGCCAGGCCACCGTCTGATAAACTTCATCAAAGGGGGCACCGGTGAGTGCTATAGTGCCCAACCACAATCTTAAAGTGACAAATGCTAAAGTCAGGGCAAAAGAGCGGATCATCCACTGTTGATGCGCATGCCAATTCTTTCTGGATATTTCAAAATAGGCAATTAATGTCGCACCAGCCCAAAGCACGGCTAATAGTGCAAAACCTATATGAGTACTCAAGCCGCCCTTAGAAATAGGCGAGATCATCAACGCTGCTGGCGCGGCAATACACACTCCAAGCAGGTAACTTAGACCTAATAGCCGGTGCCACTTTTTATGTTTGCTACGAAAGCTGGACCAGAATTGCGGCGGTCCCGCCAGTGCCGCGATAATAGCGCCACCTATATGCGCCAGCAGAAAAATAGTGAAACTACTGCCTGGATATACCTCAGGTCTAAAGCTAAAAGGCATCCCTGGTAAAAAATATACAGCAGAGTAAGCACACAGAGCGACAATCATTAAACTCATCAGCCCCCAGCCCACTCGGCGCACCCAAAACTCAAAATTATTATTCTCTGAAAGCATAACGGTTCCTGTTTTATCAAACTTGACAGTGTAAAGATGATAAATTAAAACACAACGAACTTGACAGTGTCAAGCAACCATTATTAAATGGCCCATGACAAATTCAACTGTAAAACCACATCATCACGGCGATTTACGTGAAGCGTTGATTAGCTCTGGTATCGAGCTGCTAGAAGAGGGCGGAATTACCGCTCTGACGTTACGTAAATGTGCAGCGCGTGCCGGAGTATCCCACGCAGCTCCCGCTCATCATTTCGAGGGACTTCAAGGGTTGATAGGCGCTATCACCAATCGCGGCATGACAATGTTTGCCAAAGCCATGCAAGGAAAAATAGACGCCACTGATGGCCTGCCTTTTCCAACCTTGTTCGCAATGTGCGAGGGCTATTTGAGTTTCTTTATCGAGAACCAGGCACTGGCCAATTTGATGTTTAATCAAAAGAGTGAAGTGATGACCACATCCACCACAGGCAGAAGCAATAACTCTGCCTTTAAAATATTGGTCTCTAGTTGCGCCCCTTTCAAACACGGCCCAATGGGCCACCAAGCGACCGAATATGCTGTTTGGTCTCTGATTCAGGGTTTCTCCCATTTGAGTATAATGGGACAAATCAGTTGTACAGAAGAACAACCACAGATCTGTTTTGCCGATCTGTTATCAATCCTAAATCTACAAGTGGCTGATTAGAAGACAATACTAAAGTGCAGCTATTTAAATGTCTCTATTCAACTGTTCAACGGTCAGTTCTGGCTGAGCATTATCAATACTACATTGGTGAATGACCTAGTATGGGCATTACCCTCCATTAGATCCGTTATTTCTAAGCTGATACCGCCTCTCATCTAAGATTTATTCCTATGTTCTACTAAAGCTATGCTAATGATAGAAAAACAAGTTATGATGAACCGAAAATGAACATGCGAATTATTAGTTACTTAACAGATCGCAAAACTCTTATATCGATCACTAAGACAGGTACTATAATGACTCCTATCGGCAAGGTAATATCTCTAACTAATACCGCAGTAGTACAAGGCGCTGATGGAGAGCAATGGAAGCTTTACATTAATAACAATATTTTTGCCGGTGACAAGATTGTTACCGGGGAAAATGACTATTTAGAAATACAACTGATCAATGACAGCCGGGTAGTTCTACAAAATGGTCAGAGCTGGACCCCGACTCTGGAGACCTTTAGCAATTCCTCTGAGTTTTCTCACCTTGAAGCTATTGTGCCGGGTTTTTGCAAAGGTGATGCCAACCCTAGCGAGCAATTGCTACAATTAATTTTGCTAGACAAAGTAACTGGCAGCAGGCATTGCGTCACCCACCATGCAAAGACCACCACCATCGACAGCCACAACAGATTTGCCACTAAGCGCAGTCGTTAATTTTGGCAAACAATATCATTAATAGACCTCCTTTTGCTGCAAATGAAGCCTTCGACTCAGTTAACCTAGTAACATTTTCATAGGCTTTGTTTTCTTAAAAATCCAGCCGCTATTTTACAATACCCATTAAGACATTGATGTATATCAAGCTCTGAAATTCATATTTAAACTACCTTACTGCTGTCGACAAATTAAACTTAATGTTAATAAGGAGAATATTATGAGTTCTTGCTGTGGAGCCTGTGGCGGACAAAACACCGATAGTGAAAAAAAAGCTCAGGGAGAAACCAAAGAGAAAGCTAAAGATAAAGATAGCCAGCAACAGGATAAGTAAAAACGTTAACTATCCCAGGGGAGTAGAGCAACAGTTGTTACTCCTCTTGAGCATCCCCTGAACCCATTCAAATCCCCACTAACTGTGAATTAGTTTTTCGCTGGGTGCCTAAATCAGACATCGGGCCATGCCCCGCAATAAATTGTACATGATCACCTAGCGGTAATATTTTTTCACGAATAGATTCTAGTAGCTGGCTATGATTTCCCTGCGGAAAATCAGTCCGGCCGATCGAGCCATCAAAGAGTACATCACCCACTTGCAGCAATTGCTGCTGACGGTGGAAAAAAACAATATGCCCGGGGGTATGGCCGGGGCAATGCAACACTTCTAGCTGATGTTCGCCAAAACTTACACAGTCTCCCTCATCCAACCAACGATCTGGCTTAAAGCCTTCGACTTGTTCAAAACCAAACATTTTGCATTGTTCACTCAGCGCTTCGATCCAAAAATTATCGGCGATGTGCGGTCCCTCGACAGGCACTTGATAGCTCTCTAGCAACTTGGCAACCCCTCCGACATGATCTAAGTGTCCGTGTGTGAGAAATATTTTTTCCAGGCTCAATTGCTGCTCTTCTAACAACTGGATCACTTTCTCCACCTCTCCACCGGGATCAATCACTGCCGCTTTTTTAGTTTTTTCACACCAAAATACCGAACAGTTTTGAGAAAAAGCGGTTACAGGAATTATTCTATAGTGCATACTTTGGACTCGTTATTAGAAGGTAAGCGATTGTAATTCAATTAGACCTTTACTACATCTACCCGAGCATGAAAACAGGGATTTATATGAAGTCACAACTCAAGCAAGATGCTCCGCTGTTAAAAGAAGCTATTCGTATAGGCAGTGTTTATATTCAACAGCGCGGCGCTGGAAAATTTGAACCCTCAGATTCACTCAGTATAAAAGTTGAAGCGATCTACCGCCTATTGGTCCAAGATAAATTAATTATTGCTCTGCCCGCCGACAAGGAAGATGGCTCAGCGATGAAACATAAGCTAGCCTTGTGGGTAGAAAAGCAGTTACCCGCTGACCACCCTCTGAAAAAGAACTAGGTGTAACCATAAAAACAATCGACAAACAGTGTTTAATAGAACTGGTATTAACTGACCTCAACTCGCAGTTGCAAACCACTGAGCAGGCTGCGAGTAGCGCCCACTCCCAAGCCACTCACAGTGAGTGTGTCGCACAATCCAGATATGATACCCTTGGGCTAGAACAAGCTTACCTAGCCCATGGTCAATCTGTAAGAGCCCTTGAGTTAAGCGGTGATATTCAACGCATAAAACAATTGCAGCTGCAGCTTAGATCTGAAACAGCAGAAAAGCCCGGCAAGCAGATCAAAATAGCTTCAGTGGTCGAACTTAAATCTAGCGCTAAAGCTGATGCAAATTGCGAGCTTTTCTTTATTCTACCTATCAGTGGTGGTGCCTTGATTAACCACCATGATCTAGCAGTGCGACTTATATCTGTCAATTCCCCATTGGGAAGCGGGCTGTTAGGAAAATACCACGATGATCAGGTGCTTATAGCAAACCCCAGCAGTAATATTGAATATGATGTTATAGATTTTTACTAGCACAGAGACATTTTTAGTTGCGGGTCCTTTTATGAAAAAATTATTAATCATTGCCCATGCCCCCTCTGCCAATACTGAAAAAATGCTGCAGGCAATACTTCTTGGGGCCCGACAGTCAGAATTTTCGAACATTGACGCACAATGGATAGCGCCTCTGTCTGCAACTGCAGAAGATGTATTAGCTTGTGATGCGATAATATTGGGCACCACAGAGAATTTAGGTTATATGAGCGGTGCCTTGAAAGATTTTTTTGACCGTATTTACTACCCTTGCCTGGAGCAAAAACAGGGGTTATCTTTTAGTTATTATATCCGCGCCGGTCACGATGGTACTGGCACCAATAATGCGATACAAAGTATCTGTAAGGGATTGAAATGGCGACAGATCCAGCCTGAATTGATTTGTCGAGGCCCCTGGCAAGAAAACTTTATAATAGAATGTCATAGTTTAGGTGAAAGCATAGCTTGTGGACTAGATATTGGTATATATTAGTAGCTCTGTACAAGGCAGAGCTAATAGATTCTACTCAGATAAAGGGATTAGGATGTTTAAAAGAAGTACTTCAATCATACTGGCATTACAACTTGCGATTGCGAGTACATCTATTATCGCCTCTGGATTTTTTACCAATATGGACGATCTGGATGTGCAAAAAATCTTTGACCAGGCGGATAAATCTAACACTGCTACTTTGTTAACCAACTCCGGTCCTATCCCTGCTATACAGATACTACCGACAATTACAGAGTCAAAAACGACCATTAAAGCAGCCACACAGTGCATTAAATTGTATAGCTGTAATCAGGGCATTTGCTTGATTGATATTAACAACATCAAGTATGCAACCAGTGAAGTACTCTTGAAACAATTTAGTGAAGTGCAAACCAATAATGATGCCTGCCTGGCCACAGCTAATGAGCAGCCGCTTGCTAGCCTAGTCACTAGCAAGAAAGCAGCTGCGAATATTGCTAAAAATCCGGCAAAGAAAGCCACAGCGAAGTTCTTATGGGTAAAGGTCAATAACGTCAATGCCAACGACAGTTTAAATATTCGCCAATCCGCTAATTACAAAAGTAAAAAATTGGCCTCTGCTGCCTTTAACTCCAGCTGCATCAAACGTTTTAAATGCCAGGGGAAATGGTGTGCGATTGAATACAAGGGCGTATCGGGCTGGGTACACAATAAATACTTAAGTAAAATGGCTGGCGATAATCTGCAGCAGTGCCAGAAATAGCAACTAGCGCTTTGCTGCTGAGAGTCCTGGTCTAATTGCGAGCTTTGCTGTTTTCCCAGTACTTTAACATCCTTTAGCCATTGCTAGTTTCGATCACAATGCTCTGTTGCAAACTCACTTTTTGCCCGGGGCTGAGCACTAGCTGATCAACTTGTGTGTTAGCCGCCTCGACGCAAATAAATTGCTCTGCTGTGACAATATCGAGTTCTCTAGCTGCTGCACCCGGGTTCCACACTACTGTAGAGCGGCTTGATTTTTTTGTTACTACTATATTGCGCGCCATTCCCGGATCGATAATTGTGACGGTGCCACTGTGATGATAAATATTATCAATCGCCTGAATGTTACTGAGTGTTTGCAGTTGTTGTTTAAGAGCCCCGGCCTCCAATTTATCAAAGTAATTACTATTTTTTAATCCTTGCAGTTCAATAGCAGCGCAATCAGAGACCAAAAAGTAGCTGTGCAGGGCTTGTGTCAGCGGCTGCTCTGCAGTGCTGACATTTTCTGTGGTGAGAGTGATTTGTAATAGATTATTACTGATTTCAAGTTGCAGCTGGACTGCTAACGGGGACTCCAGGGGCTGCGCCGGGACAAAACATAAACGACACAACTGCGCTCCAGCATCTAACTGAGTGTCTTGATGTAGATGCCATTGTGCGGTACGCGCCAGACCGTGTTTCGGTTGGGTGGGGT
Source organism: Osedax symbiont Rs2 (assembly GCA_000416315.1). Lineage (GTDB taxonomy): Bacteria > Pseudomonadota > Gammaproteobacteria > Pseudomonadales > Balneatricaceae > Rs1. The sequence continues at coordinate 13,472 of ASZI01000224.1, forward strand.
CGTCATGGGGACCAAACCAGGGCCAACACAAAGGAACGCCACCTCGCACAGCTTCTGGCACGGCACTGTCACTTGGTTTACTGTGCGAACCTTGCTGTACTTCGTTCAGCCAAAACACCGGCTGTTGCTCTAGCGGCTGATAGTGAAGGATTTGCGCTCCCATTTTCGCCACCAACAACTCGCCCCAGCACTGAACTATCAGCCAACTGGGTTTTCCCAAGTATTCTATTTCATGTAGGCCGTGACTGTATTGTGCAAATAGCGACTGCATATTTTTCCCTGTTAAACAGATTTCATCTTCAGTGCGGTGGCGGCCCCTAATAAGCCTGGATATTCACTGTTGCATAACCAGACGGGGACCGAGCGGTTATAATCTCGCAATCGTCCCTTGTTGGCCAGCGCAGCACAAAAGTCGCTCTTCAGTAAAAACTCCTGCACCCGGGGTAATATGCCTCCACAGAGATAGACTCCTCCTCTCGCACCTTGAGCCAGAATCATATCACCGGTAACTGCACCTAATATCTGGCAGAAGCTTTGCAAAGTGAGAACAGCCTCTTTATTGCTGCTGTTATTTGCCGCTGCGGTAATATCTGCTGCGCTATCTAGCAACACTTGACTGCGTTTAATCTTACAGATCGCCAAGTACAACGCCAGAATACCGTCACCACAGAGAATCCTCTCCACTGATACCCGCCCATATTGCTGCTGCAGTATTTGCCAGATTTGGATCTGCAGAGCATCCAATGGCGCAAACGAAATATGCCCGCCTTCAGTGGCTACGGCCTGCCAGCGCTTTGCATCGACTGTTGACTCGCTACTGTCTGCAGCAGTCACAGGAACCAAACTCGCCACCCCTAATCCGGTACCAGGCCCTATCACTAGTCTTGGGCTATGTTGCACTGCACTGCCGCGTTGCACTAGTATTTTATCTGTAGTTTGCAGAGCCAGTGTTCCGTATGCCATGGCAGTAAAATCATTGAGTACTTTAAAATCAGTCAGGCCTAGCTGCGAAGTCATAGCAGCAATATTAAATGACCAGTGGTTGTTGGTCATATTGATTTGCTCAGTTACCGGACAGGCAAAAGAAATACTCGCCACCGGCAGGGGCTCCAGGCCCAGTTTTTCATAGTAGTGTTGGTAGGCGGCATCAAAATTATCATAGTCCGCGCAACTGAGCACTTGAACATGATGTAACTCAACACTGTCTTTAGTCACGAGAGCAAAGCGGGCGTTAGCCCCGCCTATATCACCTACAAGCGCATAATAATTCAATTCTTGTACTCCATCTTACTCATTGGCTTGTGGATCTTATTCAACTGGGTCACTGCCCCTGGAAGACACTGGCGCCGAGTTCTGCACAGTTAACCTGCGCTCGCAGCGGTGCAAATAATTCACGCCCCATGCCCGCCGCACTCTTTTGTCGATCAAAAGTAGCCAACTCTCTGCGCTCTAATAAATCGTCTGCAACCTCTAAACTAATAGCGCCGGTATTGGCATCGACACTAATCACATCGCCATCTTGCACTTTTGCCAGTAGTCCACCTTCACTGGCTTCTGGCCATAAGTGAATTGCAGCGGGTACTTTCCCCGAGGCCCCGGACATACGTCCATCAGTCACAAGTGCGACTTTAAAACCACGATCTTGCAGCGAGCCAAGAAAAGGAGTCAATTTATGCAGCTCTGGCATACCATTGGCTTTGGGCCCCTGAAAACGCACTACGGCGATGAAATCCTTGTCCAACTCACCACTTTCAAAGCGCTCGGCAATTTGGTTTTGGTCGTCAAAAACCACCGCAGGAGCGCTGACTTGATAGTGTTCACTGGCAACCGCAGAGACTTTAATCACCGCTCGGCCCAAATTCCCCTGCAACAATTTCACTCCACCTTCAGGGCTAAAAGGTTGCTGATAGCTGGTCAGTACATCGGCATCTAAACTGTTTAGCGGACCCTCACGCCAGACAATTTTATCCCCGTCAAGAAACGGCTCTTTAGTGTAATGCGCAAGTCCCTCCCCCATCACTGTCGTCACATTGTTATGCATTACCCCCCCCGCCAGTAAGGTTCTGACTAAATATGAAGTACCTCCGGCGGCTTGGAAATGATTGATATCAGCCTGGCCATTGGGATAAATTCTGGTCAGCAGTGGCACTACCGCCGATAAGTCTGAGAAGTCATCCCAGTTGATAATCACCCCGGCCGCGCGGGCTATGGCAATGATGTGCATAGTGTGATTAGTCGAACCGCCTGTGGCCAGCAGCGCTACGATAGCATTGACCAGTGAATATTCAGTGACAATTTTGTACAGCGGCGTAAAACCGCCATTTTGCGGAGTAATTTTAATTAACTTGCGACACGCCTCACGGGTTAAAGCTTCGCGCAGTGGGGTACCTGGATTGACAAAAGATGAGCCGGGCAAGTGCAGCCCCATCAACTCAACCACTAATTGATTACTGTTGGCGGTACCGTAAAAAGTACAAGTACCTGCGCTGTGATACGAATCTGACTCACATTGCAACAGCGCGTCACGATCTACTTTGCCCTCGGCATACAGTTGTCTGATGCGGGCCTTTTCATTATTAGCCAGGCCACTGGGCATAGGTCCTGCTGGGACAAAAATACTGGGAAGGTGACCAAAGCTTAATGCGCCTATTAACAGCCCGGGGACAATTTTGTCACAAACCCCCATATAGGCGGCCGCATCAAACATATTATGCGATAAACCAATGGCACTGGACATAGCGATCACGTCACGGCTAAACAAGCTCAGCTCCATACCCGGTTGGCCTTGGGTGACGCCATCACACATAGCGGGAACGCCACCGGCAAACTGCGCCACAGAACCCATCTGTTGAGCGGTTTGTTTAATAATTGCCGGGTAGTCTTGATAGGGCTGATGCGCTGACAACATGTCATTATATGCCGAGACCATGCCGATGTTGACCGCGTTAGTCATTTTTAATGCGCTTTTATCACTACTATTACAAGCGGCAAAACCATGGGCTAAATTACCGCAGGACAACACCCCTCTGTGCACGCCTTGTTCTTGTGCGCTTTGCATTGCGGCTATGTAATCTGCGCGACTGGCGCGACTGCGCTGAATAATACGCTCTGTTACTCGGATAATCTCACTGTGCATTGTTTTCACCTTTGGTCCACTGACAATTGTCGCTCTTTTTAAATATTTAACCTAGTAAAACCTTTCTCGGTGCAAAAGTGCCGATATCATTAATAAAAACTGAGTCGTTATCATTAATGGCGGCAGAGCTAGACAGATAGTTTTGCACTTCAAATTACGTTGTAATATTACAAGATTTTTAGTGTAAATTGCTATCTAAATGCAAAAAAAGGAGTAATATTAGAAAACTTACTAACCTGCTAGGAGAACTATTATGACTATTCGCGTTGCTATCAATGGCTTCGGCAGAATCGGCCGAAATATTTTAAGAGCCTTATACGAAGGCGAACACAGAAAAGACATTCAAATAGTTGCCGTCAACGATTTAGGGGCCGCCGATATAAACGCGCACTTATTTCAATACGACTCCGTGCACGGCCCGTTTCAGGGCAAGGTTAGCCACGATCAGGAAAACTTGTATGTCAACGATGATAAAATTGCTATTTTAGCGGAGCGCGACCCAAGCAAACTCCCCTGGAAGCAATTAAAAGTCGACGTGGTTTACGAATGCACCGGATTCTTTACCCACAGAGATCAGGCCAGCGCCCACATTGACGCAGGCTGTAGCAAAGTAATCATCTCCGCCCCCGGTAAAGAAGTAGACGCCACTGTTGTCTATGGTGTAAATCACCAGCAGCTGCGCGCCGAGCATCAAATTATCTCCAACGCCTCCTGCACAACTAACTGCCTTGCACCTATTGCCCAAGTTTTAGACCAGCACATAGGTATAGAGTCAGGGATAATGACGACTATTCACGCTTACACTAACGATCAGAACCTATCGGATACTTATCACAGCGATCCCTATCGGGCCCGATCAGCCACTTCATCTATGATTCCCACCAGCACCGGTGCTGCAGCAGCCGTGGGCCTGGTATTACCAGAGTTAGCGGGAAAAATTGACGGAATGGCAATGCGTGTGCCCATTATTAACGTCTCTGTGGTCGACTTTAGTTTCATTGCTAAAACAGCCACCAGCGTGGATGAAATTAATGCACTACTGATGGACGCAAGTGAAAACTCCACTGTGCTTGGCTTCAATACCCAACCTTTAGTGTCGATAGATTTTAATCACAATCCGTTGTCATCTATCTTCGATGCAACCCAAACTAAAGTGTCAGGCAGACAAGTCAAGGTCATGTCGTGGTACGACAATGAATGGGGTTTTTCCAACAGAATGCTAGACAATACTCTGGCCCTGATCAATGCGCCAGCCACTGAGAGCTAATCAATGTTAAGACATACCAAAATAGTCGCCACACTCGGTCCTTCGACCACCAGCTATGCGCAAATTGAAGCGGTGATATTAGCCGGAGCCAACGTTTTACGACTGAATTTTTCTCACGGAGAAGCAGACGATCACCGCCAGCGCGCCAATATCATTAGAGAAGTTGCAAAAAAACATAATTTATTTGTCGCCATTCTCGCCGATTTACAGGGCCCGAAAATACGCATCGCACGCTTTAAAGAAAACAAAATAGAGCTCAATAACGG
>ASZI01000225.1 GCA_000416315.1 Osedax symbiont Rs2
ATATTATTAGACCACTTTAATGGGTCCAACTGGAAGCTGGAAGCTGGAAAGTAATACACATGGCTGTGCTTTTGTTTGCTACACATTTCTTGTTTGCGCTCTGCCAATTAAACGCCACTATGAGCCTTTAAACAGGACATAAAATGTCCTGTTGAACTCAACCCAAAGAAGTGTTTATGGCCCAATCCACCACCCGTACCTTAGCGGTACTGGAATTACTGCAATCTCACACTCGTTTAAGTGGTGCTGAACTAGCCTCGCGGCTAAGCATAGACAGGCGTACCTTAAGGCGCTATATCGTCGCCCTTGAAGAACTTGGCATTCCAATAATGAGCGAGCGCGGCCGCTACGGTGGCTATTCTTTAATGCCGGGGTTTAAACTGCCACCGATGATGTTTGAGGATGACGAAGCGATGGCGCTGAGCCTTGGATTACTCGCTGCACAGCAATCTGGACTAGTGCAAAGTGAGAGCGCTTTTGCATCTGCCCGCTCTAAGCTAGAACGGGTGATGCCCGAGCCCCTGCGAAAAAAAGTACGGGCCATACAACATAGCATCAGCATTGATGTCACTAGCAGTGCAGTAACTGCAACCAGCAACAGCGCTGTTCTTGAGCTCAGCATTGCCACTGCCAATCAACATTGCGTGGCAATAGAGTACAAAAGCGCATCAGCAGTAATTTCAAGCAGAATTGTAAATCCCTATGGAGCCGCGTTCTATCTGGGTCGCTATTATTTAGTCGCTCACTGCCAATTGAGAGAAGCCATCAGAATCTTTGCTATAGAGCGTATCGGAAAAATTGAAACAACTTCCGATAGTTTTAATGCCCCTCAAAGCATTAATTTAATTAACTATATTGAAAAATCACTGGCGGATATACCCAGAGAGTATTACCTAGAAGTATTACTGGAAACAGATTTAGTAACGGCCCAACATTACTTAGGCAAAGCTTTAGGTGAATTGCAGTTAACAGCATCGGGGGTATTACTAAAGCACCAGTGCAGCGATTTAGCCTGGTTTGCCAGGCAACTAGCCCACTGGCCCTTCAACTTTAAAGTCATGGGCCCAAGCCAGCTAACAGATGAATTGAAAAAACTGGCAACTAAGCTGCTTAATGCTTAATTTAACCCAACTATTGCACAAGTTCATGACCTACAAGCTAACCATCATTTAACGGCCACTGGTAATGATTTGCCGCGCTTGTGATTAGTTCAGCAATAATGGCTTTATGCTGATGACAGCCCAGATCAGTGTTAATCATCACAACAATGGCAGCGTTAATGTTGGGAAAAGCCAACATCATAGATTGGCCGAAACCCCTGCTCAACTGCAGCTATGCTTTGCCTGACATTAGCAATTTTGGACACTGATACCCTCAAAAACAAATGATTAATTTTGCGCTATTTTACAGCAATAACCTGCCACCAGCGCTCTGATTTTTCACCTGATGTATCTAATACTTGTTGTTGCACAAGCTGACCCATTTTCGGCGTAATCAACGCAATATTCAATTTACCCGCCCACTCACTGATACGCTCAAAAGGGTCTGTCCAGGTATGGGTACTTAAATCAAATGTGCCGTTATGAATGGGCACCATGTATTTTGCTCTTACATCTAAATGCGCCTGTGCTGACTGTTGTGGATGCATGTGTATTTCTGACCACAGCTGATTGTAAGCACCTGTTTCCATAAACGAAAAATCAAATGGTCCAAGTTTTTCGCCGATCTTCGCGAACTGATCGAAGTAACCGGTATCTCCTGAAAAAAAGAAACTGCCGTGTTCTGCTTTTACCGCCCAACTTGACCACAGCGACTGATTGCGATCGCTAAATGCCCGACCAGAAAAGTGCTGTGACGGAGTGGCTGTCAAAGTAGTCTGATTGACTGTAATAGATTGCCACCAATCCAACTGAGTGATTTTCTGCCGTGCAACCCCCCAATTAATCAATTCTTCACCCACCCCTAACGGCGTATAAAAGTGTTCAACTTTGTGTTTAAGCTGCTCGATTGCGGCTTTATCCAAGTGATCGTAGTGGTTGTGCGACAAGATCACCCCTTTAATATCCGGTAGTTCATCGATACTGATAGGAGGTTGATGGAATCGCTTAGGGCCGACAAACTGAAACGGTGAGGCACGCTCGGAAAATACCGGATCCGTTAACCAGAACTCACCGTCTAACAGTATTAGCAGCGTCGAGTGTCCTAGCCGGAAAAAGCTCAGCCCCTGCCCCTGGTTTTTTTGCAACTCTAGCAACTGCGTCTTAGTAATAGCTTCCACTTCAATAGGCTCTGGTGGTACAGCAGGCTTTTGCTTGTCAAACATATACATTTTTATCATGGCCCAGTAATCCGGCTTAGATTCAACCTGACCTATGTTTTCAAACATCTTTCCATTGAACTGCTTCGACTCGGCAATCGACAACTGGGTCTTTTGATTCTCTATATCACTGTGTTTACTGGCGAAACTTAAATCAAACATAAAAACTCCTAGTGGGATAAAACCCACGGCTAACGCTGTAAACAAATACTTTTTAACTGGCATAAATTCCTCGTGATAATAGAGCAATGACCAATTAGTCACTGCTTGCCTTTATTCCTTCCCAAAACACTGCAAACCCCAGCAATACGTGTTTTGCCAGAGCCATATCTGCAAGGTTTTGGCCAATGGCATAATTAATATTTACCTGCATTTGCGCCATCATTAATTCACCAAGATAGCCAGTATCCATGGCTTTAAGTTCACCGCTGCCCAGCCAATTCTGCATCTGCTGGTGAAACTCACTAAAACTGGCCATGCCGCGATCCTGGGCTTCTTTACTGACCAAATCAGATAGCTTTAGCTGATTCAACAATTCGTGTTCAACGGGATGCTTGATCCCCCAACTAATATAGCGATACCACAATGCTTCAATAACAGGCTTCGCTTGCTGCTGCTCACCGAGCTGCAGCAAACTGCTACTTAACTCCTCCAGCAATTGGATTTTAATGTGAAGATACACCTCGTCAATCAAACTCTCTTTACTTGGAAAATAATTAAATAAAGTCCCTGTGGCCACGTTCGCATGCTTGGCAATACTGGCCGTTGAGGTATTCCAAAATCCGCGCCGATGAAACAAATCTATACCGGCCTGAATTAATTGCTGTTTTTTATCGCTACTCATAAAGATCACTTTTTGGGCTAAGACTGAGATAGTAACAGAAATGACTGATCAGTCAATCACGTTTTTGTACACTAAATAGTAATTGTTGTTTTCGGTTTCAGTGTTGGTTTCGGTTTCAGGTGAAATTTTGTCCAGTGGGGTGAAACTGGCTTTTTGGGAGAGGTGTGGAGTCATTGAGCAGCTAATAATCACTAGCTGAGGGGTTCACAGAGGCCTGTGTCAGTAATTTAGGTCTGGAACACCGTCAATAGCACTGCAGGAAAATAGACTAGATTGAGCTATGTAGAAAATTTTATCATAGTTTATCCACTGCGACCATGGCCGCAGTGGATACTAGCTAGCATTTCAGGAAGAGACTAAACACCACTCTCTGCGTAAAATTTGTCCGTCAGCAGCGCCTCATAGCTTGTCCAAATACAACTTCTTCAATTTTCTTATTATTGATTTGGTTTGTGTTGGCATTTTTCATCCAGAATTCAATTATTTCTTCGGGGTCTTTCATGAACTCAATCATCAATTTCCCTTCAGTATCTTCTTCATCGTATGGAGCCTCTAAGCCTTTTACTGTTGTTGCCTCACCTATAAGGGAGTGTTTATAACGCGTGTGCTAACTGGGTTGTACTACAGCAAACACGGTTACGGCCTTCTCTTTTAGCGCGATACAACTCAGTGTCAGCGAGGTCTAGTTGTTTTTCTAGCTTTTTATCTGAGTAATCGTGAGCAATGCCGAAACTCATAGTCACTTGTAAACTCTCGTTTATCTCTTGCCAAGGGTAGTTTTCAATGCGTTCTCTAATTCGATTAATGATATCAGATGCTTCATGTAAATCCGTATTAGGTAAAGCAAGAACTATCTCTTCTCCACCATAGCGAGCAAGTAAATCTGATGAGCGAATTTCTCTGAGTAATATTTCGGCAATTTTCTGTAACACTATATCCCCAGTCGCATGTGAGTATTGATCATTAATATTTTTGAAGTGATCAACATCACCTAACACTAAAGTAAAGGGAGCTTTAACATCTATCGCTTCTGCTTGAGAGGCACTGGCTTCGCGATTAAAAAAACGCCGATTGTAGAGCCCTGTCAGCTCATCGCGAATACTAAGTTCCTTCATTTTCTCTGCTTGTGCTGCAATCAAAATATTAGATTCTTCCAGTTGATTGTATGCTTTAACCAATTGATCATTCATGCTGTTAAATGATTCAGAAAGCTGCCCAACTTCGTCTTCACTATTCACTGGAACTTGTTGTGCCAGGTCACCTGCTGCCATTCTATTAACTGCTTTATTTAAACGCTGAAGGGCATTTGCCATACGAGAAGCACCAATAAAACCGAGGGGAAGGATAACGGCAAGTGCTGCAAACATCGAAAA
>ASZI01000226.1 GCA_000416315.1 Osedax symbiont Rs2
GATCAACAGAGAGGGAAGCGATGATAGGTAATCCGGTCAGAGGTGGGGGCTATGTACTACGAGGTCTGCAGTTGTTGCCAGAAAAAAAACTGCGGGTTTTTGTATTAGTGCCACTGATCATCAATATCTTGCTGTTTTCGCTGGCCCTGTCGATATTGATTAACCAACTACCTGGCTGGATAGATGACTGGCTGAGTTTTCTGCCAGGTTTCTTGTCTTTTCTGGAGTTTGTTTTGTACCCGCTGTTTGCGCTTACTGCAGTGCTGGTGGTCTATTATAGCTTCAATATTGTCGCCAACATATTAGCGGCACCTTTTAATGGTCTGCTCTCTGAGCGGGTTGAACAGTTGGTCGCAGGAAGAGAAGTAGCCGATGCGAGTGTTAAAGAGCTGTTAGCCATCATACCCCGTTCCATCGCTCGGGAATTCGCTAAGTTGGCTTATTATATTCCGCGTTTGTTACTCTTATTTGTTCTCAGTTTTATCCCTGGGATAAACTTGTTTGCACCGCTTTTCTGGTTCTTGTTTGGTGCCTGGATGATGGCGATTCAATATTGCGATTACCCGATGGATAACAATAATGTATCTTTTAGTGCTATGCGAAGCCAACTGAAGAAACAACGTTTTACCGGACTAGGCTTTGGCACTTTAGTACAGTTGGGCATGATGATACCTATTTTGAACTTCATCATGATGCCTGTAGCGGTAGTAGGTGCCACAGTTTATTGGATTGAAGAACACAGCGAGAGCTAGTGCGTTTGGGCTGTTCTGTCCTAGAGTTCTGTTAAAGTATCTAGCGGGAAGTGACAGCTGAAACTACTGCCCTTACCTACAGTGCTGTCGATCAGTAACTTAGCCTGATGTCTGCTCAATACGTTTTTAACGATGGCTAAGCCCAAGCCCGTTCCACCGGTACTCACTGATCTATCGTCATCCACCCGGTAAAAACGTTCGGTGAGCCGATCAATGTGTATAGAGCTGATCCCCGGACCGTCATCCGTCACTTTGAAGTAGCCGCCAGTGGCATCACAGCTCCAGCTGATATGAATATTACCGCCGGTTGGCGTGTAGCGCACCGCGTTGTAAACCAAATTGGAAAAAGCGCTGTGCAGCTCTTTTTCTCTGGCTAATAATCCGATATTCTCGGCTAAGTCGACACTGATATGATGCTCTTTATCTGTAGTCAATTGCTGGGCAGACTCCATAATAGTAAGAATCAGTGTCGGTACGTTGACCGGGGATTCATCCATAATTATGTCAGTAGAATCTAACTTGGATAAAAGTAACAGGTCTTCAACCAGACTTTGCATCCGATTGGATTGTTGTTGCATTTGCCCCATGGCTTTGCGCAGAGGATTGGACAGTGGCTGATCGAGAAAGGTCTCAAGATAACCGCGAATCACTGTCAATGGCGTACGCAGTTCATGTGAGGCGTTGGCGACGAAATCCTGTCGGGGCTGCTCTAATCTGACTAGGTGAGTGATGTCTCTGGCAACCAGTAAGCGCTCTGATTCACCAAACTCCGTTATTGAATACTGCAACTCGATATTGGTATTGTGTGGGCTCTTAAGTTGCAGAGGTTCTGTGTAATCCGCTCTTTGGAAGTAGCGAATAAATCGGGGGTCACGAAGTAAATTAAACAGCGGTTGCCCCTGATCAGAGTCCTTTCTCAGGCCCAATAGGCGCTCAGCTGAGCGATTCCACCACTGCATACTCAGTTGCGAATCGACTATAAGTACCGCATCTTTGAGTGCCGCAGAGGAGTATTGAAACCGGCTGATAACTTCCAGTAATTCTTTTTCGCGGCGCCGGCGCTGCTTGCGAAATCGATACAGCTGATCAAAAATTTCTCCCCAGTCACCTCTGGCTTCGGGAGGCTCTTTTTTTAGACCCTGTTGCAGCCAGCGCTGCAATTTACTCTTTTCCCGCAATTGTAGTACTGACCAGCAAAACAAGGTAATTACCAGCGACCAGGCCAACCAATCGATGATCCACCCCAATAGCGCGGCGAGGCCTATAGTGATAAAAAAGCTGCTTAGAGCCCGATAGGGAGATTTTGCCAAGGTGAAATCCTGTTAAATGATGTTGGACTCAAGGGAATAAGAGTGACTCGTCTGTGTCTGTATTGTGAAATAGCCCGTGCTGGTGCTAATCTCAGCCTCAATACTTTTAGAGTGATATCGATACGCTCTGCAAACTTTACTATTGAGTTTGAGTGGAAAAACGATATCCAGTACCTCTGACTGTCTGAATCAGATGCTGGTGACGATCGCCAAGTGCTTTACGCAAGCGTCTGATATGCACATCGACTGTACGTTCTTCAACGTACACGTTGCCACCCCAGACCATGTCCAATAACTGTGTTCGCGAGTAGGCCCTATCTTGATGGGACATGAAAAATTGCAACAGTCGGTACTCTGTCGGTCCCAGATCAAGCGCCACTTCTTCAGAGCTGGCGCGGTGTGATACTGGATCTAATCTCAGTCCTTCAACTTCCACTACTTGGTCTATACCTTTTGGAGTAACCCTGCGCAGTACCGATTTTAAGCGCGCCACAAGCTCTCTGGGGGAGAATGGCTTAGTGATATAGTCGTCAATGCCAGCTTCCAGGCCATGAATTTTATGATCTTCGTCATCCCTGGCTGTGAGCATGATAATAGGAATGTCAGCCGTTAACTGATCACTGCGCAAACGGCGTGCCAGCTCAATACCACTCATTTTTGGCATCATCCAGTCCAGCAGCACCATATCGGGTTTCGCATCGATAATTAACGCGTGTGCGGTCAGCGCATTATCGGCTTCAATACATTCAAAGCCGGCCATTTCCAGAGCGACCGCAATCATCTCCCGAATTGCTGTCTCGTCGTCAACGATTAGAATTTGTTTAACTTGTCTCATGCCCAACCTCAAAACCTATAGAAGATAAAAAAGCGCAGTAAAAAAATTGGTGTATCAATACCTTTTCGAAGACGGGTATTAATCTAGTGCTCAATGTTTTGTTACCGCTGTGTCTTAGGGTATTACAAATCAAGAATATGACAAATATGTTACAGCAGTGAAAATTGCCGAACAATTGTTAATTTTACCGTACAAAGCAACACTTAACGGGACAAATAATCCAACACAATAGCGACAAACATCAGTAAGCCAGCGTAGTGATTATTCAGGAATGCTTTGAAACATAGATCGCGCTCCCTATCTTTGATCAGGTATTGCTGGTAGACAAACAGACCGGCCATACCTAGTAGGCCAATATAGTAAATACTGCCTAAATTAGCTGATAGGCCGACACTAATAAGCAGTGCTAATGTCAGAAGTTGCAATATAGCATTGATCAATTTGTCCTGAGCACCAAACAAAATTGCGCTGGATTTTACCCCTATCTTCAAATCATCATCGCGGTCAACCATCGCGTACATCGTATCGTAGGCAATGGTCCAAAGAATTTTGGCAGCATAGAGTTGCCAGGCAATCATTGGCAGCTGTTCAGTGGTCGCGGTAAACGCCATTGGAATACCGAAGGCAAATGCGGCACCTAGTACCAATTGCGGTAACTGGGTATATCTTTTCATAAAAGGGTATAGCAGCGCTAAACCCAGAGCTATAAATGATAGATAGACTGTCATGCTGTTTGTCGTTAACAGCACCAATACAAAGGCACAGCTCATCAGCAAGGTAAATAGCAGCAGTGCTTCTGTGCTGGAAATTAGGCCTCTGGCTAGCGGTCGGTTGGCGGTGCGTTTAACTTTACCGTCTATTTTGCGATCGGCTACATCGTTGATCACGCACCCTGCCGATCGGGTCAAAAACACCCCGAGGGTAAAGACAATGATTAGCGATAGATCGGGGTTGCCCTCACTGGCGATCCACAGCGCCCAAAGAGTGGGCCACAACAGTAAATAACTGCCGATGGGCTTATCGAAACGTGTCAGAGCTACATATATCTTCAGGCGACTTAGCAATCTCATAGTTTTCAACACTTCCACTAATAGTTAATGATTTAATTGAGGCGACAGCGATTAATCAGCACCGTTTATAAATTTGTCGAAATGTCTCACAGTGACATAAATGTGCAGATGATTAAGCAGTGTCATAAATGTCAACAGCTCCAGTGCTGGTCAATGCCTGCGCTTTGGTAGTAGCGGCGGTTGGTAGCAGAGTTGTCCCAGTTCAGGTAAAAATACTTCACACACTAGCAGCGGCTTTCCCGATAAATAGAAAACTGAGCGTCTGGCCCATACCGACTCTCCCGAGAGTAACTTTAGTTTGCTGATCTGGAACTTACCGCGGCGCATGCTCTGATCGCTAAATAACAGTGAACCCAAAGAGCGATTACCTAACATTGCCAGTTGTTTTTGCTCGCCGGTTAAAGTATCGGCGGGGGTCACGGTGCGGGCATAGACTAATGCTTGATTATCACCCAGTAAGTTTACCTCTCGAATTAAGGCGACCTGGCGCGGATTGATAGCGAGTATTTTTGCCTCTGAGCGGCTGGGCAAAAACCAGCCCTGCTGTTGTACTTCGACGCGAAAGCGGTTGTTACTGGCGCTGATCAAATGTTCGGTGAGAGAGCCGCGATCGCAGAGCCATTGACGCCATTGACGCGGCGCTTGCAGGCTATTGGGGCGTCTGTAGGTAGTCCAGCGGGCATCGAAATTAATTTTCGATAACGCGGCTTTGATGGGCAAATCAATACTCCTGTAGAACATGTTGTTACAGAACATGTGATCTAGCTTCGATAGTTTCTGTGAGCAGTGCATCGCACAAGCAAACACAATTGCGCAGTTGTATCGGATCTATCCACTTATTTTGCGGTTGATCATGCTAAAATTATTGGGCATATAGTAGCGAGTTCTGCCGCGCTAATACAGTAGTAAATATGAGTATATTTTAATGTCTAAAAACACAGCGCAACAACAGCTTACACTGACACAGCAATGGCTAGAGACGATAGTGGTAGGTATGAATTTATGCCCTTTTGCGAAACCTGTAGTCAAAGCGCAAAGTTTGCGCTACAGCTTGACGCCAGAGTCTGATAGCGAGCCGTTACTGCGATTTTTTCTGGCAGAAATAGAAAAAATTGTACAGGCCAGCGAACAGAAAATAGCCACAACTTTAATGATTATGCCCAACGCGGTGGCTGATTTTTATGATTTTTTAGAGCTGCTAGCGCAGTGCGAGGAGTTACTGGAAAGCGCGCAATTGGCAGATGAGTTCCAGTTGGCCAGCTTTCATCCCGGGTATTTATTTGCCGGGGTAGATAGCGATGACATGAGTCATTGGACCAACAGATCTCCGTACCCTATGTTGCATATTATTCGCCAGGGACAGATGAGCCGATTATTGGCGAGTTACCCCAATCCAGAGAGTATCCCAGAGCGCAACATACAGCTGCTGAGGGACTTAGGCAGGGCAGAGATGATCCAGCGCTTTCCACCATTTGCCGATTATACTTAACAATATGGCTAGAGCGGTGTCTGATTTATTGTAAATTGTCTTTATTTTCCTGGTATTGACCATCGACAGTGACTGTATTTCTGCTGGTTTCTTTGCTGTGGTACAGTGCTTTGTCCGCCGCCTGAATCAGCTGCATCGGAGAGTTGAAGTCACTGGGAACAAAACTGGCGACTCCCTGACTGACAGTAACCACATCGGCTACACTGGAGCTATCGTGGGCAATCGCTTGTTTGATTATCGCCTTGCGCACTAATTCAGCCACTTTATGCGCACCACTGATGTTAGTCTCTGGCATTAGGATTGCGAACTCTTCACCACCGTATCGACAGACAGCATCATAGGGGCGACTCAGAGAGCTTTGCAGCACTTCTGAGATCTGTCTCAGTGCAGAGTCCCCAGCCAGGTGGCCGTAGCTGTCGTTGAAGGGTTTGAAAAAATCCACGTCCAGCATAATCAATGCCAGGCTTTGATTAGTACGTGAACTGCGGCGCCACTCTTGCTCTAAGAGTTTTTCAAACTCGCGGCGATTATTGATTCCGGTCAGGCCGTCAATACGCGCTGAACGCTCCAGGAAGTCGCGGGATTTTTTCAGGTCTAACATCATGCTGATGCGCGCTTTTAAAATCCCCGCTGAGCGCCCTGCCGTGATGTAGTCGGCGGCCCCTGCAGCGTAGGCTGCTAGCTCCAGGCTGTCATCATTTTCGGCGCCGACGATGGCTATCGGTGTGTAGCTGATTTTCATCCGTTCAATAAAGCTCTGATAGCCTCTGAGCAAGTCGTGCCAGTTTTCATCGGCGTGCAACAGCACCAAATCGGGGGCGTAATTATCTGAGTTGAACAGCTGTTTAAGCTCTTCCATGCTAGCGGGCAGCAACAAATTGTAATCGCCGCGAATAGCCTCTAATGGAGACCATATAGAAGAGATATCTCCGGTACTTAATATAGCGATAGAGTGCAAGCTGGATGAGCGCTGCAGTTTAGCGGAATCGTTTTGTAAATGGTGTTCTTCTCCGGCAAAGAAGGCGGCTAAATCTTTAATGCTGGGCAGGCCTAACAACTTTCGATTATCGGCTGCGACTATGGCCGGTATTCTGGAGCCTACTTTGCTCTTGTCCCACTGTGACTGCCAGCGCTCCAGCTGCTCTTCACTGCCATCATCAACTTCTAACTCCACCGGTAATCCGGCCTTTTCAATGCAGTTAAAAATAACACTAGGGCAGGAGATGTCCTTGCCATCCACCCATAGCGCAGTGTAAAAGAGGTCACGTAATACCTCCGCTTGTTGCCGGTTAATACTTTGCGCAGCAATGATACAGAGAATTGCGAAGCGGCTGTCAGGTCGCTCTGGTGGCAGTGCCAGAGGTACTTCCTCGGCCAGTGATCGCACCGCAAAGACATCGCTGGCCAGCTCGGTTAAAATTTCTGGGCGGTTGCCATACAGACCTAAATCGGGGGCGTGCTCCACCAGTCGAAACTCCGTTTGATCGAGAAGCGATAGCAGCTTTAACTTCTGGTGTACAGCATAGCTATAAGGGCAGTTTAGATCGCCATAGACGATATATTTATCCATTAAAAAAAACTCCCGGGTAAGACTTATGTAATTGTTATCTATTCATTACAGCTATCGCTAACTCACTGTATGCCACTTGCCTGTGTTCAGCCATAGTAAAGGGTTTTTTCAGTGACTCCAAGTCTTGATTAAGCGTAGTTGCCGGGGCTATGTATCGCTAACTAA
>ASZI01000227.1 GCA_000416315.1 Osedax symbiont Rs2
CGACTTACGACTTACGACTCGCGCATTTCATGCGCTCATTCCGGCCTGGGGAAGATATAGATATCCCGCTCTAAACCATCGGGGAATGTCTCTCTGCGACTTTTAATGCCACCAAGCTTTTCTACTAATGCCCGGGCGGGTTGGTTGTTATCGTTCATATAAGTGGCTACTTCACTCCAGCCGAAGTTTTCATAGGCGTGTTTGATCGCCGCCACTGATGCTTCATTTGCCAGACCTCTACCGCGCGCCTCAGGTAACAACCACCAGGTTAGCTCCCTAGGCCAACCTTTCCCCTGCCAGAAACCACAAACCCCGAGCAACTTTGATGAGCTCTTGTCTTGGATCGCCCAGACGCCAAAACCCGATAAATACCATGAGCCCAGATCTGTGTTTAATCGAGTCCAGGCTGCAGCACTGGAAATCGGTCCACCATAAGCTTGAGATGCATCGGCATCGGTATAAAATTGTCGATACAGCTGCTCGCATGTTTTGTCCAGAGGAACTAATAACAGTCGTTGTGTCTCAAGGGTGGGGATCATGTTTTTCCTTTGACCTGTCAATTGATTGTTTATGCAGTATAAACTTTGTTTTAAAAAAGCGTTAGAAATGTCGCGGGCAATCTTTCGGCTGTAAATAATCCAACATTCAGCTGCATGCTTAGAACAATAGTGCCGTTATTGTGAGTGTAGTTTGCTATAGCCGTCTCTGGTCTGAGGTGTTTTCATCTTTAATACCGAGCCGGCAACTTGGTTGCGCAGCATTTGCGCGGTGCCGCCGCCAATGGTAAACATCCTGGCATCTCGGAGCATGCGTTCCATCGGTAACGAACGACCGTAGCCGACTGCTCCGTGGACTTGCAGGGCACTGTTGGTCACAGCAATAGCGTTGTCAGCGGCAAATATTTTCGCCTGAGCAGCCGCGTTTTTATCTGGATAGCCGCTGCCGCCACTGAGGGCTGCTTTATAAATCAGCGCCTGTGAGGCCGCTAAGCCGGTAGCCATGTCGGCGATCATCCACTGGATACCTTGGAACTCGGCGATAGGGCGACCGAACTGCTCGCGGCTTTTAACAAATTCCAGTGCTCGCTCGTAGGCACCTTGGGCAATACCGTGAGCAACAGTAGCGGCGCCTACTCGCTGTCCATTGTAAGCGCTCATCAGTGCGGCAAAGCCCCCTTTAAACCCCTGGGGTAATTTAATCACCCGCGCAGCGGGAATAATCATATCTTTAAACAGCAGCTGGGTTTCCGGAATGCCGCGCAAGCCCATCGCATATTCACGTTTGCCGATTATTAAACCTGCAGTTTCACCGCGAATCGCAATAAAGCCGCCGATGCCCTGATCGATGTCGTTTTCGATGACCCGAGCAAAAATCAAATGTAACTTAGAGACCCCACCACCGGTAATCCAATGTTTTTCACCGTTGATTATATAGTTGTCGCCCTGTTTAACAGCCACAGTGGTCATCTCAGTGGCGGCGCTGCCGGCATTTGGCTCAGTGATGCAAATAGCCGGTTTGTCACCTTTGAGCACTAGTGACGCAGCTAGCTTTTTCTGCTCATCACTGCCGTAACCCATGATGGCGCCTACAGCCCCCATGTTGGCTTCTACCACTATGCGAGCGCTGACTCCGCAGTTGCGGGCCATCTGCTCGATGACCAACACCGCATCAAAATATGAGAGGCCACGACCACCGTATTCTTTAGCGATAGTCATGCCCATAAAACCCGCTTGCGTCAGTCGCTCTACTGTGTCCCAGGGATAGTCCTCGCTTTTATCCACCTGCGCGGCACGGGATTTGACGTGGCTGTCAGATAATTCCCTGGCCTGCTGCTGCAGCTTGTATTGTTCTTTAGTCAATTGGAACACAGTTAACTCTCCTAATTTTTATTGGTTTTATTCGGATTGTAGTTGTTGCAGTTCGGCTAGGACTTCTTCACTGTCGGCACCGCACTTAGGCGGCGCTCGTCTATAGCTGACCGGGGTGGCGGAGAACTTGATTGGGTTGCCGATCAGCTCAACGGCGCCGCTTTGAACAGTCGGATCTGACAGCGTTATTTTCATTTCCCGCGCCGCTACTTGCTCTGTGGCAAACACTTCGGGCAAAGTATTGATCGGACCGCCGGGGATAGTCTGTAGCTCCATCTGTGCCAATAGAGGTTCTTTATGCTGCATTGCCAGCAGCGGTGTTAATAACTCTATCAGTAATTGCCGATTTTTCAGGCGCATTGTATTAGTGGCAAATCTTGAATCTGCCGCAAGTTCAGCGACACCCAACAGGCTGCAAAAGCGCATAAACTGTCCGTCATTACCGACGGCAACTATCAAGTGTCCATCTGCTACTTGAAACACTTGGTAGGGCACTATGTTGGGATGTTGGTTGCCTCGGCGTTGTGGCTGCTCGCCTGAGAGTAAATAATTAGTGCCCTCGTTGACCAGCCAGGCGGTCTGCACATCGACCAGTGCGATATCTATTTGCTGACCGCCACCGCCGGATTTTTGATGGTAAAGCGCCGCCAGTATTGCTGAGCTGGCGTACATGCCGGTCATTACATCACAGATGCCCACCCCTACTTTCATAGGCTCGCCATCGGCATCACCGGTTAAACTCATGATGCCACCAAATCCTTGCGCCAGTAAGTCGTATCCTGCTTTGTGGGCATTGGGGCCGGTTTGGCCAAAGCCGGTGATAGAGCAGTAAATTAACTCGGGGAAGTCTTTGCACAAGTCGGAGTAGGCCAGGCCATATTTTTTCAATCCACCGACTTTGAAATTTTCTATTAAAACATCACAAGTTGCCAGTAACTCGCGTATTTTGCTGGCCCCCTGCGGGTCGGAGATATCGATAGCGATAGAGCGTTTGTTGCGATTGGCACACAGGTAATAAGCGCTCTCTGAACTTTGCTCGCCCGCAAGATCTGTGACAAATGGAGGCCCCCAGGCACGAGTGTCATCACCGGCCCCGGGCCTTTCTACTTTTATCACATCGGCGCCCATATCGCCAAGTAGTTGGGTGCAAGTGGGCCCGGCCAAAATGCGGCTTAAATCTAATACTCGCAGGCCTGCAAGAGGGCCTGTTAAGTTACTGTTTAATTGATTATTTTTAGTCACTTCTAAATCCTAGAGTAATAGATGGCACGGCTGATACGAAAGATCGGTTAAGCTGGCCAGCAGCCTAAAGAATTACCGGGGTTTGTTAGCCTGCTGCCTAGACTAGCGTTAAAGTTCTCTGAACAAAAGCGCTAAATATTCGATAATAGTGTTAGTGTTTGTAACATAAAAAACAGAGCTCAGAGCTCTGTTTTATGATTGTGGGACTGGATGAATTTGCGCTTTAAATTTTAAACTCTTTCACCAAGGTTCTGAGTTCTGTTGCCAGAGAGGCAAGTTCTCCAGAGGCTTGCGCTGTTCTGCTGGAGCCTGAGGCGTTTTCGTTGGTGATTTCGGAGATGGCGTTGATGTTTTTGTCTATCTGATTAGATATCTGCTGCTGCTGTTCTACGTCAGTAGTGATTTGTTTGTTCATTTGCGCGATAGAGGCAACAGAGTTGGACACTTCGGCAAAAGCTTGCTCGGCGTTGCCTGCCTGGGAGACCACCTCGGAGGCTAAGCTCTGACTCTGAGCCATTGCATTAATCGCCTGATCAGAGTTGATTTTAAGTTTATCAATGACGTCGTTAATTTCACTGGTGGAGCGCTGAGTACGCCCGGCCAGTGCTCTTACTTCATCGGCAACTACGGCAAAGCCACGGCCCTGGTCTCCAGCTCTGGCAGCCTCAATCGAGGCATTTAAAGCCAGCAAGTTGGTTTGGTCAGCAATTCCTTTGATGACATCTAAAACGCTAGTGATTTCGTTGCTGTGTGTTTCAAAGTCACTGATTACCTGGGATGCACTGTCTATTTGCTGAGCCAGACGCTCTACTAATACTATGCTCTCCTCCATAGTGTGGTGGCCCTGACTACTCTTTTGATCAGCCTGGTGGATTGCCGATACGGTATCTTGTAAGTTACTGGAAATAGACTCAAGCGAGGCGGTCATCTGGTGCATCGAGACAACAACATCGCTGGTCTGCCTTTGCTGAGTGTCTAACAACTGGCTACTCTGCTTGGTAATTTCAGAGGTCTGCTCAGCGGACTCAGAAATCTTGGCCGAATTCTCTGCTACTTGATTAATACCTTGATGAAATTTCTCCAGCATAGAATTGAGCGCCGCTGAGGCCCTGCCTATCTCATCATTAGCACTCTGGTCTAAGTGGTAAGTCAAATCTGAGTTTTTTTCGATGGTTCTGATGTTACGCGATAGCTGGATAATCGGCTGACTGATGCTGTTGGCAAATAAGCCACCGCAAGCTGTGCCGAGCAGTATAAAGGTTGCGCCAATAACCACAGCGTACAACTGAATTTTATCACTGAGGGCAAATGCAGCTGCAAAAGCTTCAGATTCATCAATCTCGGTTAAGATGGCCCAGCGAAGTCCGGGGAAGTCAATTTTGTCGTAGGCGGATAATACCGGGATATTACGGTAGTCATCGACTATTTGAATACCGGATTGACCTTTTAAGGCTAAATTGGCGGTGTCGCTGTTAACCAGTTGCAAGCTGATGGCGGTGTTTTTGGAGTCAATGGCGGTAACGATACTTTGATCCATGCCAGCGTTGCTGATCGCCTTTAAATAGTCTGCTTTATCCTCGATTAAGAAGCGGCTCTGCGATCTTAAAGTATTATCATCACCGACCAGGTAAGTTTCACCGGAATCCCCCAGCCCTGCCTCTTTCCATTTTTGCCCGTGGGTCATAATCTCATTGAGCTGACCTATGGGCATCTGGAAAATTAGAACGCCAATAGTTTTACCCTTTTCAATAATAGGCGATGAGATAAAAGCGGCCGGGTCTTGATAGGAGGGGGGGTAGCTGTCGAAATCGTCGATGCTGGTATAGTCTGAGTCAGCTTGTTGGTTGGCGGCATTATAGACCCTGGCAATCCCGGTATTGGCGAAAGTGCCACGCTTTAGCGAAGTGGCGTAATCTAACTCTTTAAAGACTGAGTAGACAATGTTGCCAGATTTAGCATCCACAAGAAAAATATCATAGTATTCAAATTGTTCCAGGTAATACCTGATCGATGGGTGGTAGAGCTGATGGACTTTATCGTAATCACTGTCATCGCCTAAGCTGTCCAACAAGTGTTTTTCCCCGAGAGGGTTGGGATTGGTCTGCACCAGCTTGTATTGTAGTAGCGCGGCAGTGTCTGAAAGCTTGGTCAGCCAATCGTTAATGTTGGCGGAGCGATTATCATTGTGCTCTTTAAATACCCGATTGAATTCAGCACTGTAGTATTGATGCAATTCTTTTCTGGCGCTGGCAGCTGTCACTGAACTCTGGCTGGGGTAGGCATTATAAGCGGCTGAAAATTCTTGCATCGCATCTATAATCATTCGATCTTTGGAAAAAGTTTTAACTTGTTTATCAATGCTATGCAGGTAATCTTCGATTCTCCCTTTAGTAATATTCCTGACTGATAGCAGTTGCGCTTCACTGGATTTCTCCAGCGCTAGCAGTGAGTCTGTAGAAGAGTTATAGCCCAAAATAGCTGAAGAGATAATGATAGGTATAGCCACTAACAACGCTGAGCCAATAAGGATTTTAGTTCTCAATCTCATTTTTAGCGCTCCTGATTTTAACTGGTTACCCTGCAAGTAGATGAATAAATACTGGCGAGTTGCAATATATTAACCAACAAGTGTCGATTAAAATATCAGATATAGGCGTATATTTAAGCTCCTGTTAACAAAAGTTTGAATCTGTAAGCATGCAAATGAAACAATATTGGTCAGGAGAAGCCAATTAGTGTTAGCTTAAATACAACTAATATTAAAAATATCCTTGTTATTGTTTGGTTTGATAAACTTAGGTGCACTATGAATCTCCGGTTTTTAAGAACTGCTATCGCCATATCCGAATACCCTACTTTTGTAGCTGCAGGGGAGGCGCTGGGCCTGTCTCACTCGGCGATCAGTGTGCATATCAAAGCGCTGGAGGACGAGCTGGGGATATTAATAGTCGATCGGCGCAAGCGGCCACCGATATTAACCGATCGTGGTATAGCGTTAATTGAGAACGCCAGGGAGATTTTTGAAATCATCGATAACATTAAGTCTCTGGCCAATGAAGAGGCTCTGATAGGCTCAATGACTATGGGCGTGGTGCCCTCTGCGCTAGTGAATTTGGTGCCCCCGGCGCTGGCGGCACTGCGGGCGAGTCATCCAAAACTGCAGATAAAAATTAAAGCAGAGCTGTCGGCAGAACTGGCGCAACAAGTGCGCAATCGAGACATAGACGTCGCTATATTAACTGAACCAGAAACTCCGACACAGGGGCTGCGCAGCCAATTTATATGTGACGAACCTTTCAACATTATCGCCCCGGCAAGTGCATCGGGAAATAGCCAGGCAGAGTTGTTGAGCCAGCATCCGTTCATCTGGTTTAATCGTCGCACTTGGGCGGGGCAGCTGATAGAGAGGCAATTAAATAAAAGTAAGATCAACGTGCGCTCAGTCATGGAAGTTAACTCCCTCGAGGCGATAGAATCACTGGTGCGCCACGGTATAGGCGTCTCAATAGTGCCACAGCGTGTCTGTGCTCCGGCCTATGATGAGTCGATAAAAGTGCTGCCTTTTGGTGATCCGCAAACCGCCAGGCGTTTAGTGTTAGTGGACAGAGTCAATAATCCCAGAGCCAGACTAGCCGATGCGCTTTTAGAAGAATTGCAGCTGTTGTCGACAGCTGCAGTGAGTGAGCGACAAGAGCTAGGCGGCTAGGGGGTCGAAGTTTTGCACAGCTGATGCTTTTTTGGCGTCAAGAAACGCTTGTAATGCAGTGTTCTGGCGTTGTTCTGCCACTGTTATAGAGCGGCGTTTTACAGCCCCAAAACCACGAATAGAGGCTGCTATCTCAGCAACTGCAACTGCCTGGGCTAAATTGTCGGCAGTTAAATTTTCCAGTAATTGCTCTATCAGCTGCTGATATTGTCCTGCAAGCATTTGCTCCTGTCGCCGATCGGCGGTATAGGAAAACAGGTCGAAGGGAGTGTTACGCAAAAACTTAAGTTTAGTCAGAGCTTTAAAGACTAAGTGCATCCAGGGGCCGTAGCTGAGCTTTTTTGGCGCTGCCTCGCCTTTGTGAAAGAGACTGAACAGCTCTGGAGCCAAGTGAAAATTGACCTTATAATCACCGCCAAAGCTAGCCTGCAATTGTCTGGAAAAATCACCATTAGTGTACAGACGAGCGACTTCGTACTCATCTTTATAGGCTAGTAGCTTAAAGTATACTTTGGCCACGACTCGGCTCAATTGTTCGCAGTTGGCGTCTATCTGATGCTCTTTACTGGCAAGCTGTAAGATGTAGTGTTGGTAGCGCTGTGCAGTCGCATCGTCCTGGTAATCGGTGAGGTAGTTAACTCGAAACTCTAGTATTGAAGCTAAGTCTTCAGCAATAGCGGGGGCTTTTTGCAGGCCTAAGAGGGTTTTAAGTTGTACTGCGTCAGCGGCCGCTAGCCTGCCGGCGTTAAATGCCTGCAAGTTGTCAGCGACTGCTACGGCGTTAATCTCAATCGCCTGATAGATTGAATTCAATTGCAGCGGGATCCCCCCTTGCTGGTAGGCGTATCCAAGCATGAAAATATTGGCAGAGGCGGCTGTTCCCAGGGCAGCAGTGGTGAGCTGTGTGGCGTTGATTTTGGAGAACGCAGCACAATGTCTTTGAATCACATCGACTATTTGCTGTCGGTCATTGGCGATAGGGCGGCCCAACACAAAATCTGCGGTGGGGATCAAGTCGGTATTAACGATAGCCATTGTCTTAGCTGGATTAAGTTTATTCAGGCAAGTGAGGTTATTGCCTGCTGCCACTAAATCGCAGGCGATTAACATGTCAGTATTGGCGTCCCCTATCCTCACCGCATGCAGTTGAGTATTGTTGTTGGCGAGGCGTATATGCGAATAAACGGCACCGCCTTTTTGTGCCAGGCCAGTCTGGTCCAGTACAGTGACGGCTTTGCCTTCAATATGTGCCGCCATCGCCAGCAGCGCGCCGACGGTGACCACCCCGGTACCGCCGACCCCTGTAATTAGAATGCTCCAAGGTCTATCTAAGGATTTTTCAGCAACAGCGGGCAAGGTATTAGCCCGCTCGATGAAATCCAGGTCGGCGCCACTGGGACGTTTGGGTTGCGCGCCTTGCAAAGTGACAAATGAAGGGCAGAAGCCTTTCACGCAAGACAGGTCTATATTGCAGCTACTTTGATTAATCTGGCGCTTAACCCCCAGAGGGGTGTCAACAGGTTCTACTGAAGTGCAATTGGATTGCACAGAGCAGTCACCGCAAGCCTCGCAAACCGCTGCATTGATAACTACCCGAGAACTAGCGGGGGCTACCAGACCTCGTTTGCGCTGTCTGCGTAGCGCTGTGGCACAAATCTGATCATAAATAATTACAGTGACTCCCTCTGTTTCCCTGAGCTGTCGCTGGATTGCATCGAGTTGGTCGCGATGATAGATGTCGGCATCTTTGGGAAAGTGCATTTTCCCCGCATATTTGTCGACATCATCCATCACTATCACTAACTTACTGATACCTTCAGCTAATACTTGTCGGGCAATCATATCCGGGCGCAGCTCGCCATCGTGGCGCTGGCCACCGGTCATCGCCACGGCGTCATTAAACAAGATTTTATAAGTGATATTGACTTTGCCAGCTACCGCTGCGCGAATAGCTAAAATTCCGGAGTGGAAGTAGGTGCCATCCCCTAAATTAACAAATACATGGTTAGTCTCAGTAAAAGCGGATTGACCTATCCAGCTGACTCCCTCTGCGCCCATCTGGGTGAAAGTATCGGTATTGCGGTCCATATTCTGCACTAAATAGTGACAGCCAATACCGGCCAGAGCACGCGACCCCTGCGGGACTTTAGTGGAAGTGTTATGCGGGCAACCGGAGCAATAAAACGGACTGCGGCTGGTACTTAATGAGTATTGTGTGGCTCGGGCAGCGCAGCTGCTCAGTGTCTGTAAGTGCTGTTGCACGCTGTTAAGTTTGCGGGCATCAGGCAGCGCACGGACCAGAATGTCGGCTAAAATAGCCGGTGATAACTCGCCGTAAACCGGCAGTAGTGGATTATCCTGTGAATCGAGTTTGCCGATGATTTTAGGAAAATTTGGATCGACTATTTCGACGTTGTACAGCGCTTCCTTGAGTTGCACTTCCATCAAGCTGCGTTTTTCTTCGACCACTAATAAATAGTCTAAACCGCGGGCGAAATCGCGGATTTCAGTCACATCCAAAGGGTAGGTCATAGCGACTTTTAGAATACGTATACCCAACTGTTGTGCTCGATCATTATCCAGTCCCAGGTCGTCCATGGCCTGCAGTAAGTCTAAGTGTGCCTTACCGGTACTGACGATACCTAAGCGAGCATTTGGATTGTCTAGAATCACTTTGTTGAGTTTGTTGGCGCGACAAAAAGCGATGGCCGCCGGGCGCTTGTAACGCCAGAGTCTCTCCTCTTGTGCTAGCGGGCTATCCTTGAGTCGAATATTGACACCGTCGTGTGGCATAACAAAATCAGTAGGTTGAACAATTTGCACCCGCTGTGAATCTATATCCACTGTGGCAGAGCTGTCCATATTTTCGGTCAGGGTGATCATCGCCACCCAGCAGCCGCTGTATCTGGAGAGCTCGATGCCATAGATACCAAAATCCAGTACTTCCTGAACACTGGCAGGGTTGAGGACTGGCATATGCATATCGACAAAGGCGAATTCACTCTGCCCGGGGTAGGAGGAAGATTTACAGCCGTGGTCATCACCGGCGATTACTAACACCCCGCCAAGTTTGGCTGAACCCGCGGCATTGGCATGCCTGAAGGCATCGGTGGAGCGATCTACCCCCGGGGTTTTTCCGTACCAAATACCACAGACTCCATCCACGGTAGCCCCGTCAAACAAGTTAACTTGCTGTGAACCCCAAACTGCTGTAGCTCCCAGTTCTTCGTTGACCCCAGGTTGAAATTTAATGTTGTACTGTTGCAGCAGCTGTTGCTGACGTCCCAGCTCTAAGTCGTAGCCGCCCAGCGGAGAGCCGCGATAACCTGAGATAAAAGTGCCAGTATTGAGTTGTTGCAGACGATCGCGACGCATTAAATCTAAGGGCAGGCGCACCAGCGCCTGGATTCCGGACATCAATACCCGGCCGTGCTCGATCTGATAGCGGTCCGTCAGGGACACAGAAGTATTTTTCATTTAGGGGACTCGGTTTGTCGGCCAGCTTTGTCAGTGAACTAACATCTGGCAATATTATTATTTTTTATATGCTAATTAGTTTACTCCTCGGGCAACGAGATTATTTTGTTTAATTGAACAACTATGCGATAGTAAATAGGATAATAATTATAAAATTTGAGGAATATTAGGATGACTGGTTCAAGTAATCTCGATGACTTTGACTATAAAATACTGCGGGCACTGCAGCAAAACGCCGAATACTCTATGACTGAATTAGGCGAGAAGGTGGGGCTATCGCACACTCCTTGCTGGCGGCGGGGGAAAAAACTGCAACAGCAGGGGATTATTCAGGGCAAAGTGATAGTGTTAGACCCGAAACAGCTGGGCTTAAATGTGACTGTGTATGCTTACATCAGAATAAAAGATCACTTAGAAGAATCCTTGATCGCCTTCGAATCGGCGGTGCAACAAGTGGCTGAAATAGTCGAGTGTTATTCGACTAGCGGTGAGAAAGACTATGTATTACGGGTGGTAGTGAGCAGCGTTGAACACTATGAGAGATTGTTAAAACAAACTTTGGCGCACTTGCCTAATGTCGCTTCGGTAAATTCCAATTTCGCTCTGAAAAGAGTGAAATATACTTCGAATTTGCCGATTTGATTTCAGCAAAGTAGGAAGTAGGAAGTAGGAAGTAGGAAGTAGAGAGGCGTGAGGCGTGAGTTAGGTCAAACCAATGTTTTTGCTTTAGATCTGAATGGGGGAGGGGCTGCTCTGTACATACGTCCTTTGGCGTCCATGCCAGCGCTAGTATCGTACCTGCTGACATAAAAAAGCAGGCGATGCCTGCTTTTGTTGTGCTTTACGATTAGCTGGGGGTTACTTCATCTGCCTGTGGGCCTTTTTGCCCTTCGACTTCGATGAAAGTTACAGCTTGTCCTTCAATTAAAGTTTTGCGGCCATCTCCAGTGATAGAGCGAAAGTGCACAAAAAGATCGGCACCTACCTCGCGTTCAATGAATCCATAACCTTTTTCGTCGTTGAACCATTTTACGGTTCCGCTGATTCTCTCTGACACGATATCCTTCCCAAGTTTAATTTCGATACCCACTCAATGTTAGGCATTTCCCGGTAAGTTATCCTCTACTGTCGATTTTCTTAACTTTCTAAAAGTACGAGTAGCGCAAAGAGAATTTGCTGTTAAGGTAAAATACCGCCAACTTGCAGTCTAGCACTCTTTATGGACAAAAAGTAACCAATAAATCTAACGGCTGGCGCTATAAATTGAGCAGTTTAGCGCGGGATTTTTTACCTTTGATACGGCCGTTTTGGATTTGCTGCAGGGCGGCTTTAGCATAGCTGTTGACGATTGCGACATAGCTGACGTTTTGCATTACATCAATTTTACCGATTTGTTCACGGCTCAACTGATCGTCTCTGGTCAGAGCGCCGAGCAAATCACCGGGACGTAGCTTTTGCTTGCGCCCGCCCAATATACAAACCGTTTTATAAGGGGCAAAAATTGGCTGCTTATCCAGCGGATCTTTACTAAGAATAGGGTCGACTTGGCTTTCTTGCAACTCCAGAATCCGCTCCCAGCGATGGGTCTCCGAACTGGAGCACAAAGTGATAGCTACACCTAGTTTTCCGGCCCGGGCGGTACGACCGATTCGGTGGGTGTAAGTGGCAGGGTCGGTAGGTACGTCGTAGTTAATCACACCGGGAACCGCTTCTATATCTAACCCTCTGGCGGCAACGTCAGTGGCGATCAAGATAGTGGCGCTGTTGTGGGCGAACTGTACTAAGATATCTTCGCGCTCAGTCTGCTCTAAGTCGCCGTGTAACGTCAGGGCGGCGTGGCCCATATTGCGCAGATCGATACGCAGCTGGTGACAGACCTTTTTGGTATTGCAAAAAATAATGCAAGATGCAAATTGATGCTGTATCAATAGGTTGTGTACCGTTCTGGCGCGGTTATCAGTAGTACAAAGACAGAGTTTCTGTTTTAGATTTTCGGTGGTTTGCTCTGGCTCTACTTCGATAAATAACGGATCATCCGTGATGGCATTGGCCAATTCGCGCGCTTGTTGGTTGAAAGTTGCAGAAAACAGTAAGGTTTGATGCTGCTCTGGGAAATGGCTGACAATATCGCCAATCTGTGGGGCGAAGCCCATATCCAACATACGATCAGCTTCATCTAAGACCACGGTTTGCATCTCGCTTAAGCTCAGGTAGCCACCTTCCAGGTGATCAAAGATTCTCCCCGGGGTGCCGACGATGATATGCACACCCTTTTTTAGGCTGTCGCGCTGCGGATGTTTGGCGGTGCCACCACATAAAGTCAGCACTCGTAAGTTGGCCTTAGATCGACCAAAACTGCGCATCGCGCTGGTGATCTGGTTGCACAACTCACGGGTGGGGGCAATAATCAGCGCCTGAGGCTGCAAGTTCTCAAGATCTATTTTTTCGATAATACCGATGCCAAAGGCAGCCGTTTTACCACTGCCGGTTTCCGCTTTTGCCTGTAAGTCTCTGCCCGCCAAAACCGCCGGTAGGCCTTGAGCTTGAATAGGGGTGGGTTGTTTGTATCCTAATTGCGCTAAATCCTCTAAGGTGCTGTCACTTAAAGGAAGATCTGCAAAGCTCTGTATGTTCATGTCGCTACCGTGGTATTAAATAAGGGGCTGGCAACTCTACGTTGCTACCGCTGTAGTTGCGGTAGAGAATCTGAGTTGCAATGGATCGGCGCATTTTAACAGAAGTTAGGCGGCTATATTTAAAAATCCACAACTAAAATGAATTTTGCTATTGTGGATAAATTTTTCGGCTCAGTTTGAGTAAAATTATTGGTGGGGGTTATTGTTGCAAACAGTTGCATTTATTGGTGCTAAAGAGGCAAATGTTGTGCTTTATCTGGATAATCAGCCGATGCTGGAGCGCCCTGGCGAAGTACAAGTACCCGAGCTGATTGCCGCCAACGGCAACCACTGGCGAAAGATACTGACTATTTACGCAAAATTGTGCGCTGATGATAACTGGCGCCACTATCGAGACAGTGAATTATTAAACACTGACCAGCAAATCTGCTTTAGCGATCAGCGAGTAGAAACTGCGCGTATTCATATGTTCTCTGGAAAGAGCTGCTGGCAGCGCTTTGGAGAAACAGCCGAAACATTGTCAAAAATGCAACAAAGCAGTTGTGGCAGAGTGCATTACTGCTACTCCCAAGACAGGGGGCTGTGCCTGTATACCCCCTATTTTGACTATCGTCAGTTCCCCAATGTTCTAATTGAACAAGTTAAAGAAATCCTAAAACAAACAGACAATATTAGTTATGAGTAGCGAGTCGCAAGTAGTAAGTTTTTTACGACTTACGACTTACGACTTACGACTTACGACTTACGACTTACGACTGTGATTCTTTTACCGCTAAACGACTGCGGTGCAGTACCGGTTCGGTGTAGCCGCTGGGTTGCGCACAGCCTTCAAAGACTAACTCGCAGGCGGCGGCGAAGGCGATGCCCTGATCAAAGTCATCCGCCATAGGCCGATAATCCGGATCGCTGCTGTTCTGTTGATCGACCACTTTGGCCATTTTCTTTAAGGTCTGTAGAACTTGCTGCTTAGAGCAGACACCGTGGCGAATCCAGTTGGCCATGTGTTGCGAGGAGATACGCAGCGTCGCCCGGTCTTCCATCAGACCGACATTGTTGATGTCTGGTACTTTGGAACAGCCGATACCGGCATCTACCCAGCGGACAACATAGCCGAGTAAGCTCTGGCAGTTGTTGTCCAGTTCCGCTTGGATTTCCTCGACAGACCACTGTGGATTGACTGCCAGTGGTATGTCCAGAATATCATCGACATTGGCTCTGGGGCGCAGTTTGATCTGCTGTTGCTCGGCAAATACATCGATTTGATGGTAGTGCATGGCGTGTAGTGTTGCCGCAGTTGGCGAGGGTACCCAGGCGGTGTTGGCGCCGGATTTTGGATGGGCAATCTTTGCCTCTAACATGTTGTCCATCTGATCGGGGATAGCCCACATTCCCTTACCTATCTGGGCTTTTCCAGATAGGCCGCAAAGTAAGCCGGTATCTACGTTCCAGTTCTCGTAAGCTGAAATCCACTGCTGGGCTTTCATTTCATTTTTACGAATCATCGGACCCGCTAACATAGAGGTATGTATCTCATCGCCTGTGCGGTCCAAAAAGCCAGTGTTGATAAAAGCGACCCGCTCTTTGGCGGCGCGAATACATTCTTTGAGGTTGACGGTAGTGCGTCGCTCTTCATCCATAATACCCATTTTAAGGGTGTAGCGATCCAGTGACAGCAGATCTTCAACCCGGGCAAATAACTCATCGGCAAAGGAGACTTCGGCGGGGCCGTGCATTTTTGGCTTGACGATATACATTGAGCCGGTGCTGGAGTTTTGGTGCTCACCTAAGCCCTTGAGGTCGTGTATGGCAATTAGCGCTGTAAACACCGCATCCATAATGCCCTCAGGTACTTCCTCACCAGCTTGGTTGAGTATTGCAGGGTTGCTCATCAGATGACCGACGTTACGCACAAACAATAAGCTGCGACCTTTTATAGTGACAATTTCTGATTCCAGTCCTGTGTATTGGCGGTCCGGATTCATAGAGCGGGTAAAGGTATGACCGTTTTTAGTGATCTGTTCGGTTAAGTCACCTTTCATCAATCCCAGCCAGTTGCGATAGATGATCACTTTATCGGCGCCATCGACGGCGGCCACTGAATCCTCGCAGTCCATAATAGTCGACAGTGCCGACTCTAACAGTATGTCTTTGACCCCCGCCGCATCGGTTTTGCCGATAAGGTGATTGTGATCTATCTGTATTTCCAGGTGCAGGCCGTTGTTGCGACACAATATTGCATTGGGGGCACTGGCCTCGCCGTTGTAGCCGATTAACTGGCTGCTGTCTTTGAGTGTACTGACACTGTCTTTAAGCTGTACTTGCAGCTGACCATCGACGATACAGTAACTGCTGGCGTCGCAGTGGCTACCGGTGGCCAGTGGGATAGATTGGTCTAAAAAGCGGCGGGCGTAAGCAATGGTCTTATCCCCGCGAATCGGGTTGTAGTCGTCCCCGGCTGCGGCACCGTTTGCTGTGCTGATCGCATCAGTGCCATATAGCGCATCGTAGAGACTACCCCAGCGAGCGTTGACTGCATTTAAGGCAAAACGCGCATTCATTACCGGAACGACTAGCTGCGGCCCAGCCATCTGCGCCATCTCAGGGTCTACATTGGTGGAGCTGATGCTAAAGTCGGGCCCCTCAGGAAGCAGGTAACCAATTTCCTGTAGAAATGTTTTGTACTGGGAAAAATTGAACTTGTCAGCGCTATTGTCTGTGTGCCACTGGTCGATCTGCTGCTGTAACTGTTGGCGAACTTGCAACAAATGGGCATTTTTTGGCATCAAATCTGCAATCAGAGTCTCTAACCCCGACCAGAAGTTATCGATTTCAATACCCGTGCCAGGGATGGCTTCGCGGTTGACAAAATTGTATAGTTCGGTGGCTACTTGAAGCTGGCCTACTTGGGTTGTCTGGCTCATATGGGTACCTGATTGATGGTGAATATTTATCCTTAGAGATGGATAATAGCAAAAATGAAATTAATTTCCATTTTTGCTTTATAACACTTTAGTCCAATACTTGTTTAACCCTCAGCTAGCTCTTTTGTCGGTGTAGATGCACATCTAATTGTGGGAAAGCGATGCAAACGTTTTGTTGCTTAAAGCTGTGGTTGATCTGTTGGTTAATTTCGTGAATGGCGCGATTTCTATCCCCTAAATTGTCGACGTAAAAACGCAATTCGAAATCTAAACTACTGTTGCCAAAAGCGGTGAAAAACACTTCTGGTTGCGGGTCCGTTAGCACCCGCGGATTATCTGTGGCAGCTTCTTGAAGCAGATGTTGTACCAGCTTTGTATCTGATCCATAGGCAACCCCGACATTAATCAGTACCCGGGTAATAGCATCGCTAAGTGACCAATTTATCAGTTGATCGGTGACAAAGGTTTTGTTGGGAATAATAACTTCTTTTCGGTCCCAGTCGGAGATAGTCGTGGCGCGGATCTGGATTTTGGTTCCCCGCCCGGTTCCCCCGCCTATAGTAACTGTGTCACCAATACGCACAGGCTTTTCAAACAAAATGATAATACCTGAGACAAAATTGGCCACTATCTCCTGTAATCCAAAACCTAAACCAACACCCATAGCGGCAACCAACCACTGTAGCTTGGCCCACTCGACGCCGAACTGACTGGCCCCGGCCAAAATACAGATGATAATTAACATGTAGCGGGTGATAGTGGTAATTGCGTAACAAGTACCGGGGGTCAAATTAATGTGCCTGAGTATCAATAGCTCTAGTAGACCCGGTAAGTTATAGGCGGCCAGGATAGTGATGCCAATCACGAAAACACTGGTGATAACACTGAGTAAAGTAATGTTCTCGGAAATTACCCCGCTGGCAGTAGTGATCTGATTGCTCCACAGTACTACTTTTTCCAGCACATCTATTGAGGGAAGCAGGTTTTTTACCAGCAGCCACATAGCGATAAACATCAAGCTAAAACAGACGGCTTTGAGCAGTGCAGTGGCTTGATCGGAAATAGATTTCAGATCCAGGTAGTTTTCTTCCAGGGGCGGGATATCTTCGTTCTTCTCTCGGGCAGCAAGAATCTCAGTGCGTCTGGCACGGGCTCTGAAAAATGCAATCCGTCGCTCTGCAATTAACAGCCAGCGCACCCCGAGCCGATACAGCGAAAAAGCCGTGTATAAAATCAATGTGGTGGCTAGCAGACTGGACATGACTATAAAGCTGGTAAACAAGTAGCCAAAAAGTGCCGCCACTATCAGTGATAAATGAATAAAGACCAGCGTGGTTAGCCATAATTTTGCATGCTGCCACCAACTGATAGCGCCCTGTTTTAACTGGTGCAGAGTAGATACTTTCCACAGCGCTGCCCAGAACATTGCCGATAGCAGTGCCAGAAAAATAAAGGTCAAACGGCCCAGCCCTGAGTGCAGCTGCAGCGAGGGAATGTTATCGAAAAACAACAGCAGCCAGATAAGAGGTACTCCCAATACAAACAGCGGCAGCAGTAGGTTTTTAACTCTGACACAAGGCTCTTCCGCAATATCTAAGTGACTGATAAAAAGCCCGTAGGGACGTCTTAGCCAGCAACATAAAATTAGGTATATCCAAATGGAGAGGCTGAATAGTTGATTAAGCGATGAGGTATCTGGGTTGTCAACAATCAGCACTTGCTCGAGGAATATCCATAGCAGCAGCGGCAGCGGCAGTGTAGTAATAGGTGCCAGCAGTATTAGTCTGATGCTGCGACTAAACTTATCATGGATAACATTGCCGATTTGTCGGGACCAAATTTTTTCATGTTGGCGCTGATATTTATACAGTAGCAGGCAGACACTAGTGGCTACTAAATACAGCATAAGCCAGCGCAACCACTGTTGCAAAGGCCGGATCTGCAACTGATTAAAATATTGGTAAGCTTGTTTCAATTGGTGCTGACTACTCTGGCTGATCTGCATCGGCCAACTACTGTCAATACTTGGCACGCTAGGTAGCCACAACAGATATTCGGTCAATAGGGATTGGCCCTTTTTAAACTGTCGTTGTATCTGCGACTCAAGGGTCAGTATCTTCGACATATCATCCAGTTCACGACTGTAAGATAAATGCAAATTGTCGATTAAATCTAAACTGGTTGCCTGTAATAATTGCAGCTCGCGAACTGAGTTTTCGCTCCATTGGCTGCTGTCGATACTGCTGCTGACGATGTTCAGCTTAAGTTGGTCCAGTTCAATCTCTCGCAGTCGTATCTTGGCAATTTCCTGTTTGCTATCGAGCTTAAGTTTGGGATTGGAAAATTTTTGACTGAAGCTTTTTAATTCAATGCCAAAGCTGTTTTCACTGAGTTGTAGCTGTTGCTGTATGACATTGTAACTCTGTTGGATTAAGCGCTGCTGTTGCTCAAGTGTCCGCAGAGCTTGGGCGGTAGTCGCTGTATTGGCGACACTAGTGCGCAATTGAGTGCTTAAAATTTTGTTTTGTTTAATCAATTTCAGCAGAGCAGTCGGGCGGTTTTGACTATCGTTGCCGATGTTAACACCACGCAGTAATTGGTCAGTTTCAAATTGACGTAATAGTTGTATCTGGTCCTGGAATAAACGGATCTTTTGGTTGATTCTGAGCAGTTCAATATCTGTCCAACTAAGTCTCAGACGGTCGTATTCGCTGCGCAGAGGTATCACTAGTAGCTGCAAGTTTAACGCTTGAATTTTCAAACTGGTTAATGAGAATAGTGCTGCATCCAACGATTGCTGGGCATCAGTGGTCGAGCTGTTTTCAAAGGGCTGGTTTTGCTGCTTTAAAGCAGACAGAGTATCTCTTATTTCAACGGGTTTTCTGGAGTAGTGAATGAGTTGTTTTTCGAATTTGTTACGACTTTGTTGCAACTCCAGCTGACTGGATTGTAACTGGGTTAGCTGCGACTCCAATTTAGACAGTGCCATAGTGGGAGGAGTATCAACGGCCACCTTATTCTGCTCATCACTGAGCAATTTTTTCAGCTGAACAATTTTTTGTGGAAGAGATTGAAGATCATCTTTAAAAGTAGTTATTTGCTTGATAACCGTATCAGCTTGAGAATATGCATCTATAGTTTGTAGATAGATGTCTCTTAAAGGTGCCGTGTTTTGGTTATCCGCATCTAAGCGTTGTAATTGGCGTTGAACATTTTCCAGTTCAAGGTTAGTTTCAGCCAGCGCCGGTTGGGATAATAATAGCAATAAAAAAATATAGCCCCAAGTGCGGGTTAATAGTGATCTCATTAAAGGTTGATCCAGTTATTATTAGAATATGGACAATTATCGCTACATTGGCAGCAAGTGAATAGATCCGCTGGGGCTTTTGCAGTCCATCGGGTTTTTCACTGACTATCCACAGCCAAGCATTGATCAAGGCTATATGATTGTTTTAGATTGGTAAACAATGAAGTATGCCCGGGGAGAGTTATTTATTACAGAGTCTGCACAAGTGTCATTTAACGGATCGGATTTAGTGGCTCAGCTACCGCAAAATAACCATGCCAATACTTTGCATCCTATGTGGGTAAGCTATTACTCTTTCTATGGTTTTGAGAAACTAGCAGAGTATAAAATAGCGATTAAAAGTTTGCCGACAGCCGTTGGCGGTACAGTAATACAGCAGTTCCAGCAAAAAAACAGCAGCGCAGGTACAGTGATTATCGTGCATGGCTATATGGACCACAGCGGTCTCTACCGTCAGCTGATCATGGATCGATTACTCAGTGGCTGGGATGTTTTGATCTATGATAAATTGGGACACGGGCTCAGCGAGGGAGCGAGATACGAGATAGATAACTTCGCCCAGTATGCGCAACAGCTCGATGCAGTACTTAAATATTTAGCGGGACAAACGGGACTGTCCAGTCACTGGCAGTTGATAGGGCAGAGCACCGGTGCTGCGGTTATCATGGAGCATATATTTAATTCCAAAATGACAAATTTCCCACAACTGAAGCAGCGGATTCTACTGGCCCCCTTGGTACGTTGCCGACAATTTAATTGGGTAAAGCTACAGTACCAGTTTATGCGGTTAGTGTTGAGCAAGATAAAACGCAGCTTTAGCAGCAACAGCCACGACCCGTACTTTTTGCAACTGATTCGTCATCGGGACCCGTTTACTTGTCAGTATATGAAAGTGCGCTGGGTAGGTGCGATGTTACACTGGGAAAAAAAATATTTGTCACAGCCCCGATCTGAA
>ASZI01000228.1 GCA_000416315.1 Osedax symbiont Rs2
TAGAAGGTGATTCTCTGTGGGGCCAATGACCAACTCTTTCAAAAGCAGTAACTACACTACTTTTAGTGAGTACACTTTTTGCATTTGAAAACATTTTCAATCGTACTTTTGGCTCATCGAGCCCGTAAATAACAAGTGTTGGCTGTGTAATAGGGTCATTTATAATATTTTCTAACCTTTTACCCATTGGCGCAGAATAATAATCTATGGCGGCAGCTGTTCGCCTAGGTAATGAAAATACATGTTTGACATGCTTCATATGCTCAATAGGAATTAACCAATTGGGGCTCCATTGTCGATAAAAATAATCTATCGCTTTAAGTTCTTTTCTTTTAACCCACCAATGCGCAAGTTCCCCCCAACCTAAATATATATTATGAGGCCTAACGATCCTTTCTCTCCAACTTGTATGGCTTACTTTTGGTGGCGGAATCGCTAAAGTTACTATTTCAGTCACTGTATCGGCATGAAGTTGAGCTGCCGCGTAGGTGATCATTGCCCCCCAGTCATGGCCGACAAGAATACATTTTTCATAACCTAATTTTTTTACAAGTTCCATTACATCAGAGACTAATGTGGTCAAACTATAATCACCATCATGTGGGATTTCTGAAGGGAAGTAGCCACGTAAATAAGGGGCAACACTGCGATAACCGACGTTTTTTAGAGTAGTTTGAGTATCTTTCCATGTATAAGCTGTATCTGGAAATCCATGAAGCAAGACAACCAGTGGCCCTTCTCCCACATCGTGATAAGCCAGTTTAACGGTTTCAAGCTGTATAGTTTTAAGAGAAGGGTCGCTATTACTGCCATTTTCAATGAAGTCCAACATTATTCCACCATACTATTTCATTAACTTACAATTGGTACTATTGTTCATTAATAAACATGTGATATAAATAGGGCAATTATTGAAATACAATCAAAAAAAATTTGATAATGAATACTCATGACCTCACACTTTTTGTTCGAATAGCTGATTGCGAAAGCATAGCGAGAGCCGCTCAGCAATTAGATATTACATCGGCTGCTGCAAGTGCCGCATTAAAACGCCTTGAGAAAGAACTAACCGTACAACTATTTATTCGTTCAACTCGCAAGCTGCGCATAACAGCAGAAGGAGAGCGCTTTTTACTGCATTGTCGACAGGCTCTTCATACTTTGGAAGAAGGCAAAGCATCAATAGATGCGTTGCATGGAAAAGTTTCTGGTGAGTTAAGGATCTCTGCTCCTTCAGACCTTAGTCGAAATATACTTATTGATTGTATTGACGAAATCATGGATCAATACCCCGCTTTATCTATACATTTAGTTGTCAGTGACTCTATGGCGGATTTTTACCATGATCGGGTAGACATTGCTTTACGTTACGGCCTACCTGAGGACTCATCACTAATAGCTTTTAAACTGGCTGCATTTGAAAGAATACTGTGCGCTTCTCCAAAATATCTATCTTCTTTCGGTGTGCCATCACATCCAGAAGATCTGAAGCAGCACAATTGTCTTATTTATCAGTTAAAAAATCGAATATTCGACATATGGGATTTCGAATCTGAAGAGAAAGGTAAAAATGATAGTCTCAAAATAAAAGTTAGTAGTAATCGCAGTTGTAACGATGGTGATGTCGTGCGGCGCTGGGTCGTTGCAGGCAAAGGCATAGCATATAAGTCACGATTAGATATAGCAGAAGATTTACATGCTGGTAGAGTGATTAGGCTATTATCAAATTTTAGAACACCATTACTGGAATTAAATCTCATATGTCCCACACGCAAACAAGTAACCCCTGCGGTATTAATATTGCGTGATACACTGCGAAAAAAGCTCAACATGTTATTAAGAAATTAATAATTGTTGTACTGATATATTCAATTGATTTGTGAGTACAGGACGCTATGCAGAGACAGGTAACTCAGCTCTTAACGTGTTACGCAAAAAAAGTCCTAATCTTGGGCATAGTGCGTACTTGCAGATACATATACTTCAGAAGATTCCAAGTAATTGTTACTGTAGAGGCATTGATACGATTATAGTCCTTCTATCGTCAACATTATCGACTCATCCATAAGTTTCTTACAGTAGTAAAATCCTATAGTTCTAGTCGCGTATTTGGTTTTGAAATTCCTTTCACCAGGGTCTTTGAAACAGGAGCTATGTGTCAGGCTTTGTCATTACTCGAGCTACTTGCAAGCG
Organism: Osedax symbiont Rs2; assembly: GCA_000416315.1. GTDB lineage: Bacteria > Pseudomonadota > Gammaproteobacteria > Pseudomonadales > Balneatricaceae > Rs1. Next base: position 2,194 of record ASZI01000228.1, read on the forward strand.
GTGAATATTCGGTTAGCTATGACGACTATTGGCCATCTCAGACCAGGAACATACACTGACCTATAATATGCTGTTAAACGACACTCTGCCATTTGTAGATTATGTTTCCACGATTACTCTGGAAGAAATTACGGATAGTAATCAGACGTTTGGTAAGTCCCTAGTTTTCTAGACACATCTTTGGTTCTCAAAATGCCTGTAATTAGGTTCGGCAAATCGGCAGCATTGTGTAGTGGTATGGTCTTACATTTACATGGAGGTTTAGGTGTGCAATACGTGCTGGATATCCATTGCAGCGCGTTGTAGGCTCGGCAAAATACGTTCTATAAGCTCCGCTTCTTCGACACGCGCCGACTGAGTACCAACGTTTATTGCAGCGACCACTTGGCCGCGTTGATTGCAAATAGGCACTGAGATAGAGCGCAAGCCCAGTTCGAGTTCCTGATTGACGATGCAGTAACCCATTGAACGTGTCTTTTCCAGCTCACTCTTGATTTGATCAGGATTAACAATGGTATGTTCGGTAAGTTGCTTTAGTTGGCTATCGGCGAGAATTTCGTCGATCTCAGCTGCGGCTTTATTAGCCAGCAAAACTCGGCCCATGGATGTAACGTATGCCGGTAAGCGAGTGCCGACATTCAATGTTACCGACATAATATGATGGGTTAAAAAGCGTGCTATATATACCACATCAGTTCCATCCAGCACAGATACAGAACATGACTCAGCTGTTTCCTTACTGACTCTTTCTATAAAGGGAAGAACAACATCTACGATGGGCTGTGAAGCTAGATATGAGTAACCAAGGTCAAGGACCTTTGGGGTTAACCGAAAGAGCTTTCCGTCACTGTGAACATAACCCAGTGCATTCAATGTAAAAAGGAACCGACGTGCCGTAGCTCTATTTAGTTCCGTGCGTGTTGCAACTTGAGTTAAGGTCAACTGGCTGTTATCGCTGTCGAACGCTTTAATGACACTCAAACCCCTTGCTAAGGACGTAACGAAATCTTTCATTTCATAAAGATTTGATATCTCATCACTCATTAATCGGTATTCTCAGTAAAGGTTGCATCGCGCCAGTATAATTTGTAAGGCTAATAAATAAAATCTCTTTTTCTGCAGTGCAGTAAATGCCTTTATCTTATTTAACCGGTGTCGCAAGACGTAATTAAATCAACATTAATCTGGTTTATCCTCTAAGGGCTTTAGGTCTGTATATGGCAACATCCTGTAAATGAGCCCCAACGGTGTAGGCAGAGCTTCAAGGGACTGACCCCTAAAAGAATATTCGTTTTTAGTATTTCTTTGCGAACTGTCTTTGGATTAACACTTTATAGACTGAACCTGAGAAAGTGTTCACTCCCATTTAGTGCTCAGTTTGCCCGGTGATGTATTTGAAGGTATAATTTTTCGTGCACAAGACGAACTGTTGTTCGCCATGCGAATAAATTGTTTGATAGATAATGCTTCCAGTAATAGCGCATTAACGATAAGGGCGTGCAGTACTATGAAAGTTGTTCCTAAACTGTCTCTGAGTGAGGCTGCTTCAAAAGTAAACAGTGGTGATGTAATTCTGGTTGGCGGGTTCGGCATGACCGGTAACCCTGTTCATCTTCTCCATGCACTTGCAGAAACAGATACCCGGGAATTGACCTACATTGGTAACAATGTTGGTGAACCCGGTTTGGGAGGTGGTCGTTTACTTCGCAATGGTCAGATTAAGAAAGCTATAGGTTCCTTTTTTACCAGCAACCGGGAAGCGGTTGAGGCTGCACAGGCGGGGGAGATAACTGTAGAGCTTTTGCCTCAGGGCTCCTTAGCTGAAGCGATACGGGCAGGCGGTGCTGGTATTGGTGGTTTTTATACGCCTACTTCTGTCGGAACCCCATTGGCCGAAGGGCGGGAAACACGTCTAATTGAGGGTGTGGAGATGGTCTATATCTCGGCCATCAAGGGGGATGTCGCCTTGGTTCGCGCTTGGAAAGCGGACACTTCCGGGAATTTGCTTTACCGCATGACGGAGGGGAATTTTAATCACAGCGCCGCAACAGCAGCTAAGTTGGTGATCGCCGAAGTGGAAGAAATAGTGGCTGTTGGTGAAATCGATCCAAATGCAGTACATACCCCAGGATGCTTTGTCGACTATTTGGTCGAGGCAAAGCTTACAGAAGAGGATTTGGGAACTTCAGCATCGGTTAGCTCAAGTACTAAAAAGGTAGAGGAAAGTCGGTTGAGAATTGCACGTGAAGCTTTGTCTGAACTGCGTGATGGCGATGTAGTGAATCTGGGTATTGGCGTGCCGACACTGGTTGCAGACCTGATTACACCTGGGAGCGGCATCAGTATACACTCAGAAAACGGGATGTTAGGTCTGGGTCCCGAACCGGAGTCTGGAGGAGCGATGGATTATCCGGTAAACGCTGGTAAAATCCCCATCACAGCATTACCTGGCTCCAGTTATTTCGATAGTTCTACTTCTTTCGGTATGATACGAGGTGGTCATATAGACGTGGCAATTATGGGTGGCCTGCAGGTTGATGCTGAAGCTAATCTTGCGAACTGGGCGGTTCCCGGGAAGCCGCTATTGGGTGTTGGTGGAGCGATGGATCTGGCTTCAGGTGCAGACCGCTTGATCATTACTATGACACATACCGACCGTGAGGGTAACTCTAAGGTTGTGCCCAAAAGTACTTTACCTCTGACCGCTAAAGGGGCGGTGAACGTATTAGTTACTGAACTTGCAAAATTCAGGTTCGTCGACGGAAAAATGTTATTGGTTAAAATTCTCCCTGGTTCCTCGATTGAAGAGATAGAGGCCAAGACCGCTGCTGACTATTCAGTTGCTCTTGAGTCTTAATGCTGCTTTATGACTAATCAAAATATCGATTGATCAGGCGGTGTTTTGTCTGCGCTCAGAGCTGTCAGTGGTAAGCAGTCGTTAGTAAAACAGGCGAATCATGAATAATTTGCCTTTTTCTTGAGCTGTTTAATCGGGTAGTCTTTGATTAAGTTTATTAATGGCAAACTATTTTCTGCTTGAGTAAGGGGATTGCTAAATTCTAAAGCAGCCCAACCCAAGTATGAACTTGACAGCTTTCTATATGAGCGGTAATACAATAAAGCCAACAATTATGCCGTTAGCGGGTAGAGTCTTTACGAGAATAGTGTGCCACAACATCAGTGGCTAAATTTAATACTCTAATCCGCAGCTCTACAGGTGCAATAACATCCGCTGAAGCGCCCATTCCCAATATATATGTTTGCGCCTCTTCAACCCTTTCAAAGGTATAATCTACAGTTCGCCAACCTTGCCAATCGGGCTGGGCTTGTTCAATAAGTACCCGAACAGCATTTCCTAATATATGGGGTAAGACTTGGGCCAAATCCGGGCTAATGCGCAGGGTCACTGGATATTTTGTCAAGCTAGTTTTATAGCTGGTCACCCAATCTACCCAGAACTCTGCTAAATCAAATTCTTGGGGCCGGGTAAAATGCATTTGGGTCATTTGAATAGCTTCAATTCGAGATACCCGATAGCCGCGCATTCCATGTTCAGTGGCAGCAACCAGGTACCAAATACTTGCTTTGGCCACTAATCCATAGGGCGAAATTGTACGCTCACTCACTTGGCCATTACTGCGCCGATAGGAAAGTACTAATTGACAATCTTGCCAAACAGCCTCTTGCAGGGCTATTAGGTGAGGTACCGGTTCATCTGTTTGAAGCCAACTTGCTGCATCTAAGTGTAAACGTTGACGCAGATAATTAGCATGCTCATTGTGATCGCCGGCAAATGAGCTCGTCAATTTAAGAATAGCGTTTTTAAGCTGCTGGCTCACCCCCAAATCTGAAATGGGGCCGGGAATAGTCAACATAAATAGTGCGCGAATCTCTTCTTCATTCAATCCGGTAAGGGTTGTACGATAAGTATCCAGCAAAGCATAACCGCCGCCAGGCCCTCCGTTGGCGTAGACTGGTACACCGGCAACACTTAAAGCATCAATATCTCGATAAATGGTTCGTTTTGATACCTCCAGTTCATTGGCTAATTCTTCTGCCGTCATTTGTCTTCGGTTTTGTAACAGCATCATTACTGAAAGAAGTCGGTCTGCACGCATTGTTCCCCCAAGCTCAAAAGTTCTTAATGTATCAGCTATGACTGA
>ASZI01000229.1 GCA_000416315.1 Osedax symbiont Rs2
TAACTCATCTACATGCCAATGCTTATCTGATTTGTATTTGCGCGACTAAAAACCAGGGAATTTAAATATGAAATTGAGACATAAACTCTTCATCGCTTTTTTTGCCATAGGGCTAATACCGGCTCTTGTGCTGAGCATGTCGGCCTTGTATATATCCAGCGACTCCCTAAAATCCCAGGCCTATAATCAGCTCACATCCATTCGTGCGATTAAGAAGCAGCAGATTGAAAGTTATTTTGCCGAGCGCGAAGGTGATTTAACAATGTTGTCGGAATCTATACTTGATCAAGTAACGCAGAGTTCTTCCGATGAATTAGCGGCTATGGCAGAGGTTAATCACCATTACTTTAAAAAATTTATTGAGACCTACGACTATTACGATCTGTTTTTGATTAACCCGCAAGGTGATGTTTTCTATTCAGTGACCAAAGAAGACGACTATCAAACAAATTTACGCACCGGTCCCTATAGTGCATCGGGGTTAGGTAAGCTGTTTAAGCAAGTGCAGAGAGAGGGCGGCTTTCACTTAAGTGATTTTAGCCCTTATGCCCCAAGTAATAATGATCCCGCAGCCTTTGTTGCTATGCCTTTAAAAGTGGCAGGCGAGGGACAGATGATAGTGGCGTTACAGCTCTCCACTGAGAAAATTGCCGCTATTATGCAGCAACGTGAAGGGATGGGAGAGACGGGCGAGAGTTATCTGGTCGGTCAGGATAAGCGCATGCGCTCTGACTCTTATCTTGATCCGGTTAATCACTCTGTGAAAGCTAGCTTTGCCGGAACCGTAAAGGAAAATGGTGTAGACACAGTTGCCGCCGTAGCAGCTTTGGCGGGGGCAACAGATGCAAAAATCATTCACGACTATAACGGTAATCCGGTATTGTCTGCATATACCCCGGTGAATATACAAGATGTACGCTGGGCGCTGTTAGTTGAGATTGACGAAGCAGAAGTGATGCATCCAGTGAGAGACTTACAGTGGTTCGTCTTGATCATATTAATCTGTTCCATCGCGGTTATTGTTGTTCTGGCATACAGTGTAGCGTTTTCTATCACTAGCCCTCTTGGTGGCGAGCCACAGCAAATGAGGCTGGTAACCGATAAAATTGCCTCTGGGGACCTCAGTCAGGAATTCAGTGAAGATGTTGAGCATGTCGGTATTTACGGTGCGATGAGTCGAATGTCGAAAAGTTTGCAGCAAGTGATCGGCAGTATTGCCCAAGTCAGCAATCAGTTGTCTAGTGCCGCCGGTCAGACCAGCAGCACTGCAGAGCAATCTAATGTCAGTTTGCACGAACAACAAGTCAATATTGAAGGTGTTTCTGGTGCGATGACGCAGATGAGTGCCACTATTTTACAAGTGGCTGAAAATGCCCGCGCTGTGGCTGATTCTACCCAGCAAGTTGAAGCCATTTCGCAGAGCGCGCACACTCAAGTGAACGGCACTATTGAAGTCATTGAGGCATTATCAACTGAAATTAATACAGCCGCCCAGGTGGTTGCACAAGTGCAGCAAAACTCTCAGTCTATTGGCTCTATACTGGAGGTGATTCGTGGTATTGCCGATCAAACCAACCTGCTGGCATTAAATGCTGCTATTGAAGCCGCACGAGCAGGAGATCAGGGCCGTGGTTTTGCGGTAGTTGCCGACGAAGTGCGTCAGCTGGCGCAAAAAACCCAAAGCTCAACCTTAGATATCCAAGATATGATTGAGCTGTTGCAGCAGGGAACGCAGCAGGCAGTGTCAGTGATGCAGCTCAGTACTGATAAAGCCAGTGACACTGTGATCTCTGCCAGAGGCACGGCCAACTCAATTCATGATTCTTATCAGGAGATCCAGTTGATCTGTGAGAATGCTATGCAAATCGCCGCCGCTGCCGATCAACAGTCGGCTGCCGCAGAAGAGATCAATCAGGCTTTGGTCGCTATCAATGAGGCGGCGCAGCAAAATGCTATTGGCATTAACGAGATCACATCTACCAGTGAGCATTTAAATTTACTGGCAGTCGATTTACAGCAAATCACCGGAAAATTCAATTTAAGCAAAAGCGCCTGACACTGAACTTAAACGGTAGCGCACAGCGAGCTGTGCGCAAATCTGTTATGGGCAAGTGTCCCTGGTCTCGCTGCGGTTATTGTTGAATACGCGATAGAGAGTATCGAAAAAGATTGGCAGTGCCACCCCGGCTATAATTAGGGCGCAGGCTAATAGTTTATCACTGGCTATTTGCTCATCGTAAAAGATAACTGATCCGAGTAGTGCAAACATGGGGATCAATAGCTTTAACGGGCCCATAGTTGCAAGAGGATACAAGGTTAATAGTTTGTTCCAGATCCAATAGCCTATTACAGTAGTCGGGTAAGCTTGAAATAATACCGAGGCAAAGGCTATTTGGTTAAAATCATTGCTCAGGGCGATAAAGCCGCTGCTGCCATTGACCAGGTAAGCGAGTGCAAACAGCGGCAGCGGTGCAAACAGGCTGGACCAGACTACAAAGCTAAACATTTCTTTGATGTTGGCTTTTTTGATGATTATAGTGGCTATGCTTAAGCTGATGGCGGCGATAATGGCAAGTATAGCCCCAGTGGTTGTGACAGAGCCATCTTCTATGCGAAAGACCATCAACAAGCCTACCAATGACAGCAGTAGTCCCAACTTGGTGCTAGTGGTTAGTCGCTCTCTGAGCATTGCCACTCCCATAATTACGCTGATAAACGCACTGGCTTCCAGGATTACTCCGGCCATCCCCGCTGAAAGTCCCTCGGCAATTGACAGTGACATCATCCCCCAGACACCCACGCCAAAAACAACCCCGTAGCTAAATAAATAGCCCCAGCTAACCTTTGGTCTGCGCACAAAAAAGATCAGCGGCAGTGTGGCAAAAGTAAATCTTAGAGCTGCGACAATAAAGGGGTCCATAGTATCAACGCCGGCTTTAATCACCGAAAAATTAAATCCCCACAGGCAAGTGACAGCAATGGCGAGCAATAAGTGCAAAGGTTTCATTTGTAGTTCTCGGTTAGATTTGATCTGACTATTATGAGATACTGAGAAAAAATAAACAGATGCAATTATTGAAATTTTTTAGAGTACAGTTTTATGAGTGCGCGTTACATAGAGTTATCTGATGAAATTATCGGACAGATATCTACAGGAAAATTAACCCAGGGACAGCGTATCCCCTCTGTCAAAAAAATGCCCCGCCAGCACGGCGTCAGTGTTACTACTGCCTTGAATTGCTACCATAGATTGCAGGAACAAGGATGGCTGTACTCTGTGCCGCAGTCCGGTTTTTTTGTCAGTCAGCCGCTGGATAAATTGGGGGTTCCGGTATTTCCCCGCTTTAAAGCGCAAGTGTCGAAACCTAGAGCCGCAGCTCTGGTGCCACCATCGCAGCGGGGCCCGCTTTTTTCCGCGCAGCTGTCCCCGGCGCTGATTCCGATGGCGGTACTTAATCGGGCGTTAGTGCGAGGTAATTTGAAAAGCGGTGACGCTTTATATCAGTACCCTGATCCCCAAGGTGAATTGAGTTTGCGCACTGCCTTAGCGGGTCATTTTAGTCAGCATTATTTCCCCCTGGATAGCGACAACTTGATGATTACTAATGGCTGCATAGATGCCGTGCGCACTGCGTTAGAAATCACCACTAAACCCGGCGATGCTGTGGCTGTCTCGTCACCCTGTTTTAACGGTTTGCTTAGTTTATTGGATAATATGGGGCGCTTAGTGGTGGAAATCCCCTGTGATCAGGATGGGTTGGATCTGCTGCAGTTAGAGCAACATATGGCGGATCAATCAGTGACAGCCTGCCTGCTCAGTGCCAATTTTATTAACCCGCAGGGGATCTGTCTGAGTGTACGGCAAAAGAAAAAAATTGCCGAACTGGCTAACCAGCATAGAATTCCCATCATCGAAGACGATGTCTTTTTAGAGCTAAGTTACAGCCAGCTGGCACCGCTGCCGATTAAAAACTGGGACAGTGCAGGTTGGGTCATCTGGTGCGGCTCAGTATCAAAAACCTTAGCGGCAGGTTACAGGTTGGGCTGGTGCGATCCAGGACGCTATTTTCAGCGCTATTTGGCGCACCGCGATGCACTATCCATTAGTGTCAATCAGCTGGCGCAAAATGCGGTCAGTGAATTTGTCATGTCCGGTCAATATATCAAACATTTAAGACGCCTGAGATTGGCATTGGCAGCGCGCGCTTATAGTTATCATCAGTTGTTGCGAGAGAATTTGCCCGCTGCAGCAAGAATCAGCGCCGCTGAGGGAGGGCTGGTTATTTGGGTGCAAATTAGCGGGCTAGATAGCAAAAAATTGTTAGATAAATGTAAAAGCCAAGGTATTCATTTTCGGATCGGCAGCGAGTTTAGCAGCTTAAATTTATACGCGGATTGTTTTCGTCTTAATATTGGCTGGGCGGTGTGCGAGGGGAGAGGGAGTGATGGTTGGCAGGAACTGCGTCAACAATTAATAGACCTTTGCACGCAGGTGAGAGAGGCGACTGTATAGAAGCTGGAAAAAAGAAAACCCCGAGGATTTGCATCGTCGGGGGTCTTTTTAGCGGCTAAAAATTACTTGTTTTTAGCAGCTTTTCTTT
>ASZI01000230.1 GCA_000416315.1 Osedax symbiont Rs2
CTCACGCCTCACGCCTCACACCTCAAATTACGGCCCTTTTATATTAGTAATCGCCGCCAGTAAACTCGGCGCCACCGGAGTGTTTTTGCTATAGGCTAGCCCCACTACCCGCTCTAACTGTAAGTCACTGATTTCGCAAAAGCTCAGATCTGCACGTCCATCCAAAGAGTGCAGTGGCACAATAGAGACCCCCAGCCCTGCCGCCACCAGATCTAAGGCGTACTCTTCAGTTTTCACCGTGGCTTTAACTTTTAGGTTGAGGCCGCGTTTGGCAATAGCGAACTGCCAAGAATCGATGATATCGCATGGCGATCTACTGATGAATGAGCAGTTGTTAAGCTTCTCTAAGCTAACATTTGATTGTTTTGTTAACGGGTGTAGCAGCGGAATGGCTAATACATATCTGTCTACCCATAGCTTGTGGAAGACCTCGTCTTTTTGCAGTACCGTTTGCGAGATGATTCTGGCATCGGCATCCTCATTGGCATCGACTAAGGTCAGATCAAGGTTGGGTAAAGTCTGCATCAACTTTTGGATAAGCTTGGAGACCCGTTTCCCCGAGAGGAAAGGTAATAGCGCTAATTTAAATGACAGCTGTTCTGGATTCTCCTGGAATTGCTGTTTAATCTGTTGTACATCAGCCAGTACCTGACAAGCTTTAGGGTAGAGTGCAGTGCCCTCTGTCGTCGGAGTGATGCCTTTGGAGTGACGGACAAACAATGCACACTCTAATTCTGATTCTAGCTGTTGCACAGCACCTGATATAGAGGGCTGGGCGACGAAGCAGCGTTTTGCGGCGGCACTGAAACTGTGCTCTTCATAGACGGCGACAAAATAACGTAAAGATCGAAAATCCAAACTGACTTAACTCCAGTTAGCATTGCAAGAAGGCTATAACGATAATTGATATCCCCGGTAGAAAATTACTACTACCACTTGGGGGCGGCGCTTAGTATATTGCTATTAAATAGTATTTTACACTACGCGCAGCTGTTTAAACGACAGTAGTTCGCAAAAATGACCCCAATACATTTATTGGGGAAATCCAAATTACTCTATTTTCAGAGCGAGCCCAGATGAGCTATCCAGATACCTATTACACGAGCAGCGTAATCACTACTGCGCCGCGATCTACCTTGAGCGATGATGTCAGTGTTGATGTCTGCATTGTTGGCGCTGGTATCGCTGGATTGAGTTGCGCTCTGGAGTTGCTTGAGCAAGGTAAGAGCGTCGCTATTTTAGAGCGCGAAGCGGTTGCCTGGGGAGCCTCAGGTAGAAATGGTGGTCTGGTGTCACCGGGTTGGGCGCAGGGCAATGATGCATTAGAAAAAAAGCTCGGTTTGGCGCACGCGCAGCAGTTATTTGATTTGTCTGTGCAGGGGGTCGAGCAGATAAAAGATAATATCGAGCGCTTTGCGCTCGACGGTTGCCAGTTGAAAATGGGTCGGCTGAGTGTATCGCGCTACCCACAAAAGCAAAATATTATCGACCGTCAAAGGGCCATGCAAGACAAGTATCAGTATCCACAGGACTACCTGGACACTGATCAAGTTCGCCAGATTTGTGATACTCAGCGCTATTTCGATGGACTTTACGACCCTAGCTCATTCCACTTTCACCCACTCAATTACTGCCTGGGTCTGGCGAATGTTATTGAGAAAAAGGGTGGCTTGATCTATGAGCGCAGCGCTGTCGTCAACATCAACACTGACCAGCAAAAGCTGCTGGTCAGCACTGCGCACAGCAGTGCTAAGGTCAGTTGTGAAGATATAGTATTCTGCGGTGGTGGTTACAGCGGCAAAGAGATACCGGCGCTGCAGCGCTCTTTTTTGCCTATCGCCACTTATATGCTGATAACGCAGCCACTGGGTGACTTGGCGGCACAACTGATTCGCCGTCCCTACAGCATCAGTGATGATCGACGCGCCGCCGATTACTACCGCATTGTTGAAGGAGATCGACTGCTCTGGGGATCGAGAATTACCACCGATAACCAAGACAATGTCGCACAGCTATCCAGCTTGTTGCGTGAAGATTTGTGTTCGGTCTATCCACAGTTGCAAGACGTTAAAATAGACAAAGCCTGGTCGGGGCTAATGGCCTATGCCGGGCATAAGATGCCGATAGTGCAGCAGCAGCAACCCGGGGTGTGGATCTGCTCATCTTTTGGCGGTCACGGGCTTAATACCGGCACTGTTTGTGGGGTGAAGGTGGCCCAAGGTATTTGCGCTATCAATCAAGACTACCAACTACTGTCACCCTTTGGCTGTGACTGGAATGGAGGCATATTAGGGCCGATGGTGGCTAATCTGACCTACAAATACTTGCGCTTAAAAGACAAAATCCAGGAATCTGCTATTTAACCGAACAGCAATATCATTAACAGTGTTGATAAATAGCAGCTACAGGCTGACAGTGCCGGTAGCTGCTGAGATGTCATCAGGATTGAGCGACAGCGCCGCCGCTGGATAACAAAGGTTTTTTCCATTGACTTAATAGGTTGCCCAGTACTACTAGCACTAGACCCATAGTTGAATAGTGAGTCCACTGATAAGACTCGTAAAAGCTGGAGACTATCAATGCCACTATCGGAGTGATCACCAGCAGGTAGGAGGCGTTGTTGGCACCGATGCGATCGACCAGCACTAAGTAGCCGGTAAACCCTATCACTGATGCCGGTACCGCCAAATACACTAAGCTGGCAAAATATTTAAGCTCTGTATTGAGTTTGAACTCCAGTCCCTTAAATAGAATGATCAGTAGTAGTGCCAGACAACCGTAGAGCATAGCGTAGCTGGTAGCAGTAAAAGGTTGCACGTTATTGCGGCTGTTGCGAATACTGAGCATGTTTCCTATCGAGAAGCACCAAGTTCCCGCCAGGGCAAAACCCAGGCCGGTTAAAGTTTGCAGCGACCAGGCTGTTTGTATTAACTCGCCGCCAAACAGCAAGCAGATCCCCGACAAACCGACCAGTACACCGAGCCAGAAATTAGCGCTGGTGGGAGTCTGATAGAAGAGTTTACCGTGCAGGGCATTAAATACAGGAACGCTAGCCATCACCACTGCGGCTAGACCACTGGGGATGTAGTGCGTTGCTGAGTAAAAGGCTAAGAAATTACAGCAGAACAGGCACACCCCCTGCGCGGCGATAAATTTATGCTGAGCCAAGGTGACTTTTTGCAGTTTTTTACTAATGAGGCCAATGGCGAACATACAGAGCGCGGCTAGAGCAAAGCGATACAAAATAGACACTTCCATAGCGACAGAGGCATCTTGCCATTTTATGGCGATCCAGGAAAAGCCCCAGGCGAAAATCATTAATACATACAAAAAAACCGACATCAGTGCATCCTCATCATTATCAGTAACCTCGCTAATCAGTAATTGATTTCGCGGGCAGAGTAATTATTGCGGATCAGAGCAGAAATTTATCTCGAGAAATTGGCGAAACTAACACAATCTTGCGCATATCTGCTGGATAACTATTGAGCGCTAAAGCAGAAGTGTTACTCTTGTTTTTCAGTGAACAGTAGGTGGGAAAATGCGTAGCAAACCAGTCAGGCCATTAAATTTTGAGCAGTCGAACACAGATTGCCTGCGAACTAAGTCGCTGACTAAGTCTTTGAGTTGGGCCCACTACCAAAACGACAACGACAATCTGTATTACCAAAATAACAAAAAACATACCCTTAGCATGTACCTGGACGGTGGTTTCGAAACATTCAGAACAGATCGACCCAATCAATTTGGCTTTCCCGGTAGTTTTTGTCTGATGCCAAAAGAGAGTCAAAGTCATTGGCAGGTAGGTATGCAGCAACAGTTTATGCACTTGTACTTCGATGATAATTACCTCAAGCAGCTGGCGTTAAAGACTTTTGATATCGACCCTCGTACTTTAGAGTTGCCTGAACTTACCTTTTTTGAAAACCCGGCTTTAGAGGCGATCTACCGGCATCAGATAGCGGCCAGCGATTGGTCGGTCGGTGCTGATCAACTGTTACTGGAGCAAGTTACCAATACTGTGTTAGTGACAATGATTCACGCGCTGGCACGAAAAAAGCTCAATGTAAAAGGGGGGTTGGCTCCCAAGGTGCTGTTGCAGGTCTGTGACTTTATGCAGAGCAACTTTAGCAGGCAAATATTTTTGGCGGAGCTGGCGGCTATCGGGCAACTGAGTGAGTACCACTTCTGCAGGATGTTTAAACTGAGTACCGCACAGACACCACAAGAGTTTTTATTGAATATTCGCATCGAGCGGGTTAAACAGCAGTGCCGCAATACTAAGTTAAAACTGTCTGAAATAGCGCTGTGCTGTGGTTTTTCCAATCAGAGTCATATGGGGCGTAGTTTTAAGCGAGTAGTTGGAGCCACCCCTAGTCAGTACCGTAAACAGTTACTGGGTACTGCCTAAGCATTTGCCTGGCACTGCGTTTAGCAGAGGCAAAAAATAATTTTATTTCACTGCGGCCTTTTATATTTTTATCAATCTGATAACATGCGCCGCCTAATTTTGGTAAAATGACTATGGGCTTAACAGCAAGGCAATCGGGTACGCTGGAAATGACTGCAGCAATGGTCCTCTCTGGGTTTATTGGGTTTCTGGTGGTTGAATCTGGACAGTCGGTGTGGAATGTTATTTTCTTTCGCTGTCTGTTTGGTGCTATTAGCTTAGGATTGTACTGCTGGTGGCGCGGTTTTTTGTCGCCCTGGCCACTGAAGGGCAAGGCGGTTTTAATCGCGATACTGTCGGCAACGGCACTAGTGCTCAACTGGGTGCTGCTGTTTAATGCCTTCAATTACGCTTCTATATCGCTTTCAACCGTAGTCTATAATACCCAGCCGTTTTTCTTGCTGTTGGCCGGTAGTTTATTTTTTGGCGAAAAAATAGCCCTGGGTAAATTGCCTTGGTTTATCAGTGCCTTCATCGGTCTGTTATTTATCATTGAGATTAGCGGCAGTGACTTCGCAGGTGATCAGCAGTTGTTAGGTTTTGCCATGGCTCTGGGAGCGGCGATCTTATATGCGGTTAATACGTTACTGACCCGGCGCCTGGCTGAGATTCGCCCCGAGGTAATAGCACTGGTAAATACCTTTATTGGCTTTCTGCTACTGCTGCCTGCGGCAAATTTTGCCATGTTACCGGTAAATGCGCTGAGCTGGAGCTATTTGTTGATACTCGGTGTGGTACATAGCTGTCTTATGTACATATTAATGTATTCAGCCTATAAAAAGTTGCCAATTAGCATGATTGCTATCCTGGCATTTTTGTATCCGGCCGTTGCTATATTGGTGGATTTTGTGGTTTACGATCAGAGCCTGACGCTCTACCAGTGGTTCGGCATTAGCGTTATTTTACTCAGTGTCGCCGGTCTGAATTTAGGCTGGGGTTTGCATAACATTGGTTTTAAAAAGAGACAAAAAGTCTCTTAAATTATTACATAGACACAGCGTAGAGCACCGACTCTACGCAATGCCCAGGTTAATTATTCGAAAAAATCACAAATTCCACTAAAAAGTTACAACTTGTTACAACTTGATGCGTCAGTGAAAAGAGTCTAACGCGCCTTTCATAGATACTTCTCCTACCCCATGAGAGATCCGTTATTAGAGAAACGGATTGTCTCAATAATTAAACGGAGAAATATCATGAATCGATCTACTAAAATTATCAGTGCAGTTGTTCTCAGTGTCGGCCTTATCGGCGGTACCACCGCCTATGCGACTTACAAGGCCAGCGATGCCGAGGCTCGCGCCTCATATGTAGTGACTTATATCAGCAGTGAGTTGAATTTAGATGACAAACAAAAGCAACTTTTAGGCGAACTGCGTGACAAAGTGATGGCGGTAAGATCCACCTTGCACGCCCAAGGTAAGCCACTGCATCAAGATGTAGCAAAGATGGTTGGCGCCGACAAATTTGATCAGCAGCAAGCGCTGGATATGATCAACAGTAAAACTGAGCTGGTGAAGTCCGAAGCACCGGAGATCATAGCGGCATTTGGCAACTTTCTCGATGGCCTTAATTCTGAGCAAAAGGCTGAAATTTTAGAGTTTATAGAACACAAGAAAGAAGCTCGCGGCCACGGGTGGAAGCATAACTAAATACGATTACCCGAGCAGCTGACTAAGACAGGCAGCTGCTCGGACAGGGAGTAACAATATGAGTCAATTTATCCAGGCGGGAAGCTGCAAAGAGGCAGATGATGCCTATTGGAAATCCATCGAAATATATAACATCAAATCCGAGCAGGACAAGAGTGTTGCAGCAGAAGATAGTTTGTGGAATAAGTTTTGGAAGTGGCGCGAGCAGCGCAATGGTAAAAAAGTGGTTGCTAAAGTTGCCAGGTTACTGGCAAAGCTGGCCCAGAATGAGAAAAAACAGGGACTAAACAGAGGGCCCTCAGTTAAAAATAGATTGCTGTAACTCAGTACAAAAAGCACTATAATCGCAGCATCGCAATGCTTTTAGGATCGAATATGCACCAGGTTTTATTGATTGATGATGACAAAAAGCTGGCTCCGCTTCTCACAGAATACTGTGAGCGTTATGGGATCGCTATCAGTGCCGCAGAGTTACCATCGAGCGGGCTGAAAATGCTGCACAGCGGTGATTATGACGCTGCCATTTTAGATGTCATGCTGCCGGAAATGGACGGCTTTGAGCTGTGTCGGACTATTCGTCAATTCAGTCAAATACCTATCATTATGTTGACTGCCCGCGGTGAAGTTACCGACCGGGTAGTTGGGTTGGAAATAGGTGCAGATGACTACTTGCCAAAACCTTTTGACCCGCGCGAGTTAGTGGCGCGTCTCAACAGTATCATTAAACGCAAAGCTGTTAGTCCGCCTGTCACAGCGTTACTAGAGTTCGAGCAGCTGTGTATAGATACCCATCAGCGTCAGGTTAGCGTCAATGATAAAAACCTGGAACTGACGACTATGGAATACCAACTTTTACTGCTGCTAGCCAACAATCCAGGTAAAGATTTTAGCCGCGACGATATTCTCAACCAGCTTAAAGGTATAGATACAGAGTTGTTTAGTCGCTCGGTTGATATTCTGGTGTCCCGCCTGCGCACTAAACTGAAACCTGCAAAGCCGATCAAAACTGTCTACGGCTCAGGTTACGCCTTTGTGGCCGCGCCCAAGGGGCAATAAAATGAAAAAGATACTGTTGCTATTGCAGCGCTCATTACCGGCCAGGATGCTGTTGTGTTTTAGTTTGGTGGGCACTTGCATCATCGTTCTGATGTTCGGTATTTTGTTCCATGGATTTTCCTTCCAGTGGAAAAACAATGTCCGACCACACTTTGAACAGTATTTAGATTATATCAATACCGATATCGGCAACCCGCCCAATCTGGATCGTGCTCAGCAGTTGGTAAAACAGTTACCTATCAATATCTATATTAAAGGCCCAAATATTAATTATTCGTCGACCGGTATCGACTTTGATTTAACCGAAGTCGAGTTCTCCTCCGGGCATAACAAGTGGAATGAAAAGCATCATCGCCAACCACACAATCGACAAGTGACCTTTGCCGAGTATCAGGATCGTATGGTGATGCGTAATCAGGTAGGCGATTACCAAGTGTTTTACGAGTTATCCAACAACAGAGAAAACTCCAAAGGCTATGTTTTTAGCTTGTCAGCACTGGTTATCCTGTTGATTTTAGCCGCTAGTTTTTTTGTCTTAAAGCGTATGTTGAGGCCGGTACAAGACATCAAAAAAGGCGTACAACTGATGGGTCAGGGGCAACTTGACTACCGATTGCCGATTCGCAGCAACAATGACCTGGGTGACTTGGCGAATAGCATTAACGCGATGGCGGCCGATATCGAGCAGATGCTGGACGCCAAAAGGCAGTTACTACTTGCCGTTAGTCACGAGTTGCGCTCGCCATTGACCCGGGCGAAGATTGCCACCCAGATGCTCGAGCCCTCACTAAACAGAGAGCGATTGCAGGAAGATCTTATGGAGATGGAAACCTTAATCACCGAGATCTTAGAAACAGAGCGGATGAAAACACCGCACGCCGCCTTAAGTTGCTCCCCGGTGCATTTAGATAGCTTGATCCAGAGTGTCATCGATGAGTTACCCGACAACAAGGTGAGCTTGAATGTGCAGCAACAGTTACCGGTTCTTGAGCTCGACGAGAAAAGAATGCGTTTGTTAATGCGCAATTTAATTGGCAATGCCATATTGCACGGTGGCGATGTGAGCCCGGCGCCAAGTGTGCAGCTAGCTTACAGCAATCAGCAGTTGCAGATTACTGTGCGCGATCACGGAGCGGGTATTTCTGAGGCCGATCTTGTGCACGTCACAGAACCTTTTTATCGGGCTGATCCATCGCGAACCCGCAATACCGGAGGCTTTGGCATAGGCCTATATCTGTGCAAGTTAATTGCTCAGGCGCACGGTGGAGAGCTGTTAATCACTAGTGAATTGGGCAGTGGAACTTGTGTACAAGTGATAATGCCTGCTAGTCACTAATTCAGTAGATCAGCGCTGAGTTAGATTGATCGCTGATCTTCAGGGAGCTGTATTATTTGTCGCCGAGAAATAGCTATGTAATGTCGCTTGAATTCGCTCTCAATAAAAGATAATTTGATGGCTATGTATATTGTTAACTTGCTGATTCAGGAGCAATAGAGCGTATCTCTGGGCTGTGCTTAATTAGGTGTAACAAAAACAATGCAGTTAAAATCAGATTGCCGGTCAGAGACAGTGCCTGTTGATCGATGTCAGCGGGCATTTTCATAAGAGAAGAATTTGATGCTTAATAAAAATGATAAAGTCGCCATTATTGCACCGGCCGCTCAATTTTGTAGCGCCGATCGGGTTTTGTTGCAACAGAGTATAGAATTACTGGAAAGCTGGTCGCTGCAAGTAGAGGTTCTGGTCGAGGATAGCCATCATTTTTACCTAGCAGGGACTGATCAACAACGCCAGCAGCATTTAAATGCGGTATTAACTGATCGAGAAATCAAAGCGATTTTTTGCACCAGAGGTGGCTACGGCAGTGCCAGATTATTATCGGGGCTGCCGGATTGCGCAAAAATAGCCAGTAAAATGCTCATAGGCTGCTCCGATATCAGCGCATTACACTTGGCGATGGCGGCCAACTACCCGCAAGTTCAGTGTATTCACGGTCCCAATGTTGCGACTAAACAGCTATTGGATGGCAGTGAAAGTGCTATGCACAATCAACAATCGCTGTTTCAGAACTTGTTTACCTCTCAACAGGACACTTACAATCTGGAGTTCATA
>ASZI01000231.1 GCA_000416315.1 Osedax symbiont Rs2
ACTCTGTGCTGGTAGTCAGCTAATTGTCGCTCTATTGACACTGATTATTTCTCACTGGTAAAAGCGCTGCTAATGAGTTCGCCATTTTTCTCAGTCAGTATCTGCACTTTTTGCTCGGCTTCATCTAGCATCTTTTGACACTCTCTGGTCAATTTAACCCCTGTTTCGAAAGCACTTAAAGATTCATCCAAGCTTAAATCTCCGTGCTCCATTTTATTGACCAAGGTTTCCAGATCAGACAGGGATTGCTCAAAAGAAGCCGGTTTTTTCTTTGTGGTCATTTTATTACCTGTATCAATAAGCCGTTACTGAGGGCTATATTTATAGATTTAATCCCAATGCTAAACTATGCAGCAGTTGCTGAACAGGCTATATTTACTCTGTCTGTCGCTCTAAAGCTCAATAACTTAGTATATCTGCCGACATAACATTAAGTTAGCGAAATAATAGTTAAAATTTCTTATAATTTCAATGCATAGCTATGGCTGTGTAGTGATTGAAAAGCTCAGCTAAAAGTTGCACATATTATTTATTTTTGTATACTTTTTAAAGGGTTGAGGTTTTCTTGCGCTTGTTTGGAGTTTCTCAAGTTGTGCGTAGTCTTAGAGCATGGCGCAGCACCCAGATTAAATTGAGTTACTCTGAGATAGCGCTTTGCCATAATAGCCCCTCGAGTTATTAAAATTTTTATTGACGGACATTTGATTACAGCCGAGTGTTAGCTGTTATCATTATTTCTCACTTTGTACATAGCCCGGGACAAAGTGAAACATTGCATTTGTTTTACAGCGTGAACTGTCGTTTATTAGGAGATACATGTGGATATAGCCACGATCGTAGGTTTGTTAGGTGCTTTTGGCATAGTTATCGCGGCCATGGCATCCGGGGGCGACGTAGGGGTTTTTGTTAACACCCCTTCCCTATTGATTGTAATGGGTGGAGCAGTTTTTGTTGTACTGATTAAATTCACTCTGGCGCAATTTCTCGGTATAGGCAAAATAATCAGCAAAGCCTTCATGTTCAAGTCGGTTAAAATTGAAGACATCATCGCCGAGACCGTCGATATGGCGGATGCTGCTCGCAAAGGGGGACTACTCTCACTGGAAGAAAAAACGGTTAGTACTGAGTTTATGAACCGTGGTATCCAGTTATTGGTGGATGGTCACGACCCGGAAATAGTCAAAACGCTGCTCAACAAAGAAAAGAATTTAATGACTGAAAGGCACACCGCCGCTATTAATATATTTAAGGCGATAGGTGATGTGGGGCCGGCAATGGGCATGATAGGAAC
The DNA here is from genome assembly GCA_000416315.1 of Osedax symbiont Rs2. Classification (GTDB taxonomy): domain Bacteria; phylum Pseudomonadota; class Gammaproteobacteria; order Pseudomonadales; family Balneatricaceae; genus Rs1. The sequence continues at coordinate 1,292 of ASZI01000231.1, forward strand.
GCTGGTGGGGTTGGTACAAATGCTCTCCAACATGAGTGACCCTAAGTCGATTGGACCGGCGATGGCGGTTGCCTTGTTAACGACTCTCTACGGTTCTATGTTGGCGACTATGTTTGCCCTGCCAATTGCCGACAAACTTGAAATACGTAGAGATGAAGAAGAGCTAAATCAGTTGTTGATTATCGATGGTCTGCTGGCGATTCAAGCGGGACAAAACCCCAGAGTTATCGAGCAGATGTTACGTAATTATTTACCAGAGAAGAAACGTCCGGCGGATGAGGATTAGATCCCATGAGTGACGAAGAAGAAAAATGTCCCGTCTGTGTCCCAGGCCTCCCGGCCTGGCTGGCCACCTTTGGCGATTTAATGGCGCTGTTGATGTGTTTCTTTGTACTGCTGCTATCTTTCTCAGAGATGGATGTACTGAAATTTAAGCAGCTAGCCGGATCTATGCGTGAAGCTTTTGGGGTACAAAATCAAATAAAAGTGGAAGATGTTCCCAAGGGTACTTCGATCATTGCGCAGGAATTCAGCCCGGGCAGACCAGAGCCTACGCCGCTTAACGAAGTGCGACAGATGACCATCAACAACGATATGAATACTTTGGATATCCGCGCCGAAAGTGGTGAATCTGATATTCTGGAGAGCTTGCAGGGCGAAGCTGAGCGGCAAAAAGAGAAAATCGAAAAAGACCAGGCCAAAGATAAGGCGATTCAGTTTGCCGCAGTGCTGAGCCGCGAAATAGATGAAGGTAGTATTGAAATTGAAACCGACGGCAAAAAAATTATTATCAGAGTGCAAGATAAAGGCTCTTTTACCCCGGGTTCAGCCACTTTAAAAGACGAATATATCCCGGTAATGGCTAAAATTCGGGATCTGCTGCTGGAGATTCACGGTAAAATTAGCATTGAGGGACATACTGACAACGTGCCTTCAGACGGAAAAGTATTTGTTTCCAACTGGGATTTATCGGCGGCACGAGCACTTGCGGTAGCCAATGAAATATTTGCCGATGTGCGGATCAAGCAAAAACGTTTTGTAATTGTTGGACGGGCCAATACTCGACCAATAGTACCGAACAATACCGCTGCCAACCGCGCGATTAACCGCAGGGTCGAAATCATCATTGAACGCGGTAAAGACGACGAGAGCATCGATCGTATTAAAGTTAAAGAGGCGACTGAATCAGAGCCTGATACGCTGAGCAGCGAAGAGATCTTTTAACCTTTAAGGTGATGCCCGGCACTTGTAACAGAGGCTGCCACTTTGAGTAGTAAACAGATATTCTAGCACCTGAAATGGTGCTTTTTTGTTCTTTTAAATGGTTGTTTTTGTTGTCTAATAATGACGCCGGCTGCATAGGTTTGATCAGCTGATCGCACCCGCAGGAAAATCGCTAAAAGCCAAATCCCCTACGGTGATCAAAAAACTTCAGTCACAGTAACTATTGGTGATGCCTCACTGCATTCTGGAGAGAGTTTTGCCCAGCTGTAACTCGAGCGGATAACGCGCTTTATCAGGGAAAGGAGCGGGGGAGGGATTGTTATGTTCAGTCGCAAGAGCAGAGTTCGGCTGAGAATCAGCCACTGGGGATCGCGCAAGAAAACTGAACAGCATCATTTATTGGTATTAACACTGCTAGTTTCTGTCATCAACTGAGCATACTTGGGCTTTAATTGCTCCCAATACAGATTCATATCAAGCCTGATGACACTGCTTTCAACAAGCGCTAAGCGCTGCTTTTTAATTAGATCGACTGCGCTATTTGCCTCAGCTGGAATGCTGGGTTCGCTGCTATACAGGTATTCATCGCTAAATAATTCGGGATACACCAGACGTTTTGGCAGTATCGGCACACAGTTCTGGGCCACGGCTTCCAACACTGCTAGCCCCTGAAATTCGTGCACTGCTGTGGATAAAAAAATGTCTGCGCGGCGTAGCCAAGCTCGATATTCAATAGCACTTTGCGCATAGCCAAATTGATCGATCCTATGGCCGAAATGTTGTTGCAACTGTTCAAACTCAAGCGGAACTTGTCTGAATTTCTGGCCCATAATGCACAACCGATAATCAATATTAGTAGATTCTAGTTGCTGTACTATCGCCAATAATCGCTGTGGCCCTTTGTCGTACTCCCATCTTGCGGCCCAGGCAATCAGCAGGGGCCTGCTATCGATTTTTTGCTGCTGGTACTTATCCCAGGGTATCTGCGGTAGCGTCGCAGTAGTGCCTGTTTCATCGCGACTAAGCGGTACTGGCAACACTTGGGACTTGGCTGATAACAGTGTTGCGATATTAGTGGGAACTTGATCGGGTAATTTTTTCAGTAATGCCCGGGCACCTTCGATAAAAGTATCTAAATTGTACTGGCTATTAAAAGCCAGCTTATCGGCGGCGAGTGCGGTATATATATTGAGAATTTGCGGCTCGACATTTTTCCTGGCCCGCTCAGTGGCCGGGGAGTCAAACTGGTTCTCATGGAAATACACTAAGGTTGGAATACTGGCCAGTGAGGGTATGAAACCGCGCAGCGAGGAGAGATCGGTCATTGAGGTGGCAATTACTAAGTCGTACTGGCGCTTTAATTTTTCAGACTGTTCGCCGAAGGCCCAACTTAAACTGTTGCCACGAATCCGCCAGGAAAAATAGCGCCCGGGTAAACTAAGTACTGTCCACTGATGCTCAGGGAAATTCGCCACTAAGTGCTCACGCCAATATCTATGGCTATCTGCGTCATAAGCACTGAGTAATAAAATTTTCATAG
>ASZI01000232.1 GCA_000416315.1 Osedax symbiont Rs2
TAAAGCCCCGCACTTTGCTTTACCCGGTGTTTGGAAAATACGCTTTAACTGGACCTATTGCTATTATCGCTGATGCCAGCTGTGTTCTGGCTGTCGTTGCAGGTACCGTTGGACCTATAGGCTTCCTTGGACTGCAAGTGAGTTTTGGTCTAGAAAAATTGTTTGGCATTCCCAACACTTTTGCAACACAACTGACCTTACTGTTGGTACTGATTGCCATTTACACCGTCTCCGCTGTCAGTGGAGTCACTAAGGGCATTAAAGTTCTCAGTAATGCTAACGTGACATTAGCTTTTGTACTGATGGGTTTCATCCTGATCTTTGGCCCGACGGCATTCATCGTCGATAGCTTCGTGCACTCTTTTGGCATCTATCTTGATAACTTTGTCTCTATGGCAACATTTCGTGCCAGCCCAGGTTGGTTAGATTGGTGGACAGTGTTTTTCTGGGGCTGGTTCTTGGGCTACGGTCCACTAATGGCCATGTTTATCGCGCGGGTATCACGCGGTAGAACCATTCGTGAAATGATCTTAGTGGTCTCTGTAGTGGCCCCTGTTATCACTTGTTTCTGGTTCACTATTGTCGGTGGCAGCGGACTGTCTTTTGAACTGGCAAACCCCGGCGTAATTTCTGAGCCTTTCACCGGCTTTAATTTACCTGCAGCATTACTGGCCATTACTGAACAGCTTCCTCTTGGCTTCCTGATTTCGGTACTGTTCTTAATCCTGACCTTCATCTTTGTCGCCACTACCGGTGACTGCATGACCTATGCAATCTCTATGGTAATGACCGGCAACGACCACCCACAGAGCTCACTGCGTGTTTTCTGGGGCATCATGATGGGAGTCATTGCAGCACTGTTGATTTCAATCGGCTCCGGAGGCATCTCTGCACTGCAATCATTTATTGTGGTCACTGCGGTTCCTGTCTCTTTAATACTGCTGCCCTCACTCTGGTCAGCACCTAAAATCGCCCATAAGATGGCCGATGAGCAAGGTTTATAACCTTTTTTGAGGAGGGCTCAGGCCCTCCTTTGTTGTCTGCCCTTACACCATCCCTACATCCATCAGAACCACTGCCCCACCTCACCAACTACAGCCAAGCTTAGCCATTCACTCCAATGAAGTGCCATTTTCGACTTTCACTTAAGCCGCTAAATTCTCTGTCATTGTCAGTTTGCTTTGTTTAAAATAACGCTTGTTCAAGCTGCGAAAAACCGAGATTCAGAGGATAAATACTCGTGTCAGAAAAAGATTACACAGTACCCGCACTGCAAAAAGGCTTACAAATTCTCGAGATGTTCGACAGCGACACCCGCAGCCTGACCCAAGCTGATATTGCCCGCACCTTTGGTGTCAGCCCCAGCTCACTGTACCGAATTATCCAGACTTTGGTCGGTATGGGTTTTTTAAACAAAATTAGCACCAATACCTACGAGTTGGGCTCTAAGGTTCTCTCCAGCGGCTTCAGCTATTTGGCCAGTCGTGAAACCATCGAAATCGCAGCGCCACACATTACAAAACTGCGCGATATCACCTCACTCTCCAGCCACTTAGCAGTACGTGAGGGCACCGAAAATCTGTATGTCTTTCGCGCCCTCGCATTGCAGCGTCTCTCTGTAAATGTCCCTGTAGGCACCCGCTTCCCGTGCCACACTACAGCGATTGGTCGCGCTCTGCTCTCAGGTCTATCGCCAGCGACAGTGCAGCACATGTACCAGGGAAAGCGCCTGGATGATTACCCGGCGACGCCGCCGCATTCACTGCCCGATTTAATCTCGATGTGCAATCTCGAGCGTCGCCAGGGCTTTCACATTAACGCCTCTGATTACGCCATCGCCATCGCCGTACCGATTTTCAACTACAATTCAGAAGTAGTCGCCGCGATTAACGTTTCCGGCCCCGAGGCGATGATGAGTAAACCTGAATTACAGCAAATGCTGGTATCTCAACTCACTGATACAGCCAGGGACATCACCACCGAAATAGCCGGCATTGTCAAAAAACAGGCATGACAAACGCAACAGTGTGGATGATGATTATCGAGATAGTTTTGTTTTAGCTACTGAGGATGATTAAGAGAGGGAACTTGCGTAAAACACAAGTCAGAATAGACACTTTAGCGGCTGCTAAAAGCAAGTCAGATGTAATAGCTTTTTCTTAAAAAAACTCTATAAACACTAAGCTGAAAGAACAAACCACACACTGCAGCAATTTAGCCGCAGTGGGTAGAAAGTTTTCATATACTTAGGCTAACCCTTAAACTCCTGCATCGCATCTTGGATGGCATCCCACAGGTAACTCGCCGAGGCGCTGTCACTTAAAATGGAAAAGACCGCACTATCAGCTAAGCGGTGGTGGGCGATAATGGCATTGACCCTGGCCACCGATGTCTGGGCAACGGCACCTAGCGGGAAAGCATTCTCACGCAAATCCACCGCACAAAGTTTGGCCATTACTCTGGCGATATTGGGACCTGCCAACACTAACCAGGCGTGGCTGTCCTGACAGAACAGCGAGTAGCACTGCTCGCTTGATTGACTATCGAGTAGCGCTTGCTGTCCGCTTACTTGGGGGTGTAGCAACCAGTACTCACTGTTGCTTAAACGCAGCACCAGCTCACCATTGACTGTTGCGCACAAACTATTGGCCGCACTAGGTAATGCTATTTTCGCAGAACTCAGTACCGTACGAGCCTGAGGTCCTCTAAAGCCATAGCGCAACTTAACTGAAAAATCATGCAAACTGAGTTGAGCCACGTCAATTTCAGCTGTTAGCGCAGCAGGCTGCTGTTGATAACAGCGGTACAGTAAGCTGCGTTTATCACTAATATTTTCTGAAGTTATCATTATTATAGCTCCTGGCGCTTATTATCTGGATCGAAGAACGGAAGACTGACCACGCTCGCCTCAACCAGTGCTCCTGAATCGACGCGAATACTGATGCGACTACCAGGCTGAGCGTCGCTGATCGCCGCAAAGGCTAAACCAATGCATTTACCCACGCTTGAAGAGTACTCACACGAAGTAACGTTGCCAACGACAGCATCGCCTTTGATCACCAGATGGCCCTCTTGGGGTTGTTCAATGTTTGCATCTAAAGTGAAGCCTACCAATTTGCGGGTCTGTGCCTGCGCCATCACGATATCTACCGAGCGAGCGCCGACAAAGAATGGCTTCTTGCGGCTAACCGCCCAAGTGAGAGACAACTCGCCCGGATGACTCATGCCGTCGGTATCCTGACCGACTATAATATGGCCCTTCTCCAACCTGAGTAGACGTTGAGTTTCGACACCAAAAGGTTTGATATCAAACTCTTCACCCGCCCTCATCAGCAGATCCCAGAGCGCCTCGCCATAGCTGGCGGGCACGTGAACTTCATAGCCTAACTCGCCGACAAAACCGACCCGCAGCAAACGCGCGGGAATTCCTTGAATGCGCGCTTCACGGTAGGCTAAATATGGGAAAGCTTCGATCGATAAATCTACATCGCAGTCGAGTTTTTGCAGCACTTTACGCGCATCGGGTCCCGCTAAGTTCACCGCTGAAAAGGCCGATGTCACATTGGCAATATCGATATTCAAACGCCACTGAGCATTCCACTTGAGCATTTGACGATAGACCTGATCGACCCCAGTGGTGGTGGCAGTTACGTAAAAGTGATTTTCGCCTATACGACAGGCGACGCCATCGTCTATCACTACTCCCTGTTCACTGGTGAGCACCGCATAGCGGGTTTTTCCCACTGGCTGCTTTAAAAAGGCAAAAGTGTAGATGCGGTTGATAAACTCAGCAGCATCCGGCCCGCGAACTTCAATGCCGCCTAAGGTGCTGACATCAATCAGGCCAACCTTATTACGCACTTGCAGTGCCTCGCTTTGAATCGCCTGCTGACGTTGCTCTACCCTCCCGTAGTACGCGGGCCGACGCCAGTTACCTGCCGCTATCATCTGCGCACCCAGAGCGATATGCCGGTGGTGCATAGAAGTAAAGCGTACCGGGTTAAAGCTGCGCCCTGCGTTGAGTGCTAGTTTCTCTGGGACAAAGGGTGGACGCGCGGTAGTGATACCGGTTTGGGTCACTGTTCGCTTGGTTGCTTTGGCCACTAACCTGGCGGTCGGCAACGCTGAATGACGCCCCTGTGAAGGTCCCATACCCACGGTTGAAAAACGTTTCACTAGTTGGATATCACGATAGCCCAGGCGGGGGGCGTTGACTATATCCGCCGCCTGTAAATCTTCGTCGAAATCGACAAAGTCTTTACCTTTTGGATGACTAAAAATCGGCCAGTGATAATTATGATTACTCTGACAAGTAACAGCCTCGATGGGCTCGTCACCCAGTGACAAATTATGCAACGCAACCGCTGCGGCGCGCTGGCCATCTTTGATCACTTGTTCTAACTGATGCACCCCATTCACTGAACCCGCTACGTGTAAATGCGCCGGCAAGTTGCTCAATGCAAATTGAGCTGTGTCGTCGCTGTAGCTCAACTGGCCTCCGGCCTGACACAACAGTTGATAGGCTGGCATGAAACCTGCGGACATACAGACTAAGTCACAATCGATTACCCTAGCCTGGCTTGCTACTTCACCGGGGGCACTGATTTTACGTATATCTACCGCACGCACGTGTTTGTTACCTTTAGTGGCCAGTGCTTCATACACAGTGCTGTTGCACAGCACTTCAATACCTGCATCTCTCAGTGCTGCTTGCAGTTCACTGTCTGTTGAGCTATCGCGCATATCGACCACGGCTGCAACTTGGACCCCCTGCTCAGCCAAATCTAAGGCTGTCAGGTAGCCGGTGTCATTGCCGGTCAGTACCACCGCGCGCTGCCCAGGTTTAACTGCGTAGTGCTTCATCAGGCGACTAGCTGCACTGCACATCATGATGCCCGGCAAATCGTTATTGCGAAAAACCACGTGTTGCTCGAAAGCGCCCGAGGCGACGATACACTCCTGTACTCGTACTTTAAACAGACGCTTAGCTTGAATCACTGGCAAATAATTATCGGTAAACCAGGCGTTACAAGTTGCACTGAGCATTACTTTGATATTCTTATGCGCCTGCACTTTATCGACCAGCGAACTCAAGGTGCTGGTCGCCTGCTGACCTTGTATATCAAACCTGTGGTAACTCAAGGCACCGCCGAGCAAGCGCTGCTCTTCAACTAGCAGTACTTGCGCCCCGGCCTCGGCCGCTTTTAGCGCCGCACTGAGCCCGGCAGGCCCTGCCCCTACCACCATCAAGTTATAAAAAAGATACTCTTTGTCGTAGTAATCAGGCTTAGCCTCTAGGTCCAGCACACCGAGCCCGGCCTTGTTGCGGATAAAGCCCTCCCATTTTTCCCAGGCTCCCAAGGGCTTGAAGAAGCTTCGATAGTAAAAACCCACCGGCATAAAGCGGCTAAAATGTCCGAGCAACGCATCGCGATCACTCTCCAGTGAGCCGCTGTAGTTCTGGCCACTGACTTGCATCTGCGCGCCGATCACTTGATTATCGGCCAGTACGTTTGGCTCGCCACCCAGTTGCACTAAGGTATTGGCATCTTGTCCCGCCATTGTCAGCGGCCCGCGGGGCCGGTGATATTTGAAAGAGCGTGATATCAGCCACTGGTTATTCGCCAACAGTGCACTGGCGATACTATCCCCCTCCAGCCCCACAATACTTTGCCCTTCAAAATTGAAAGTAATAGGTCGATCGCGCTCAATTAAAGAGCCCATAGGCACTTTTAAGCGCTGTAGATTATTCATTTCTCACTCTCCACCACAGAACTGGCAAACTCTACCCGTGTACTAAAACGTTCGCTCGGGTCGTAGGTCCTTAGAAACTCATCGCGGCCGGTGTGACGCTCGCCGATGAACCAGTAGCTGGAGGGAGCGTGTAGCCACCACTCAGTCACTACCGCAACAGCGTTTTCGTGGAAAAAGATATACTCTGCCCACTCCCGGTCACTACAGCTACGGTGATCTGGCATATCTTTAACTTCGCCACCGTAGACAAATTCGCTACTGTTTCTCAGCCCGTTGAGCGGGCAGTTAATCATCTTCATTTCTTGACCTCTTAATGGCTGGCAGCGGTAGCGCCCATTTCGTTGACTTGAGCGAAGCGATAAAAACGCTCCATCGAAAATGGCTTAATTAGCGCCGGCACTTTGCCGTTGTCGGCCACCAGTTGCGCCATGGTCTTGCCGCAGATCGGTGTCGCTTTGAATCCCCAGGTCCCCCAGCCAGCATCTAAGTAGTAATTGTCTACCGGACTGAGCCCCATCACCGGGCTGTAATCGGAAGTCATATCTGTCAAACCGCCCCACTGGCGCATTAAGCGCATCTGTGCAATCGCCGGAAACAGTTCTACCGCGTTTGCCAGCAGCCCCTCTTTTAAATCCATAGTCGAGCGGGTGCTGTACAGCGGATAGGGATCAGAGCCACCACCGAAGACCAGCTCACCGCGACTGGTCTGCTGCACATAACAGTGTAATGAAGGTGAACTGACCATTGGATCGAGGAAAGGTTTAACCGGCAGTGTCACCATCGCCTGTAGCGGGTAAGTAGTGATCGGCAACTTAAAACCAGCCTTGGCCGCCAGTATCGAACTGTGCCCCGAGACCGCTTGTACCACAGCGCCGCAACTGATCTTGCCGCGGTTGGTCTGTACAGCAGTGACCTTGCCCTGGCGTACTTCAACATCGGTCACCTCCGTCAGTTGATGGAGCTCTACACCGCGCGAAGTGGCACCCTTGGCATAGCCCCAGGCCACTGCATCATGTCTCGCCGTCGCCCCATCCGTATGCCACAGTCCAGCCAATACCGGCATGTCTGCAGGATTCATGTTTAAACTGGGTACTAGTTCGCGAATTTGCTGTGCATCTATCAGTTCGGATTGACCGCCGAAGTGCTTGTTGATTTCAACACGCTGCCTAAAGCCTCTGATCGCCGCATCCGTGTGCGCCAAGGTCAGCTGACCGCGTTGTGAATACATAATGTTAAAATCGAATTCGTTGGACAGCTCTTTAAACAGCTTCACCGATTCAGTGTAAAATTTCACACCTTCAGGGGTTAAGTAGTTAGAGCGAATAACCGCGGTGTTACGCGCCGTGTTGCCACCCCCCAAATAGCCCTTTTCCAGCACTGCTACGTTAGTTATGCCATGATATTTGGCCAGATAATAAGCGGTGGCAACGCCGTGGCCGCCACCGCCAATGATAACCACATCGTAGTGAGATTTTAGCGCTGACGGCGCGGGTAGGTCGGCGTGCTTTTCATAGGGAAAATCGCTGTTAAGACCATATTTAAGCAATGAGAAAGGCATAGCCCCTCCTGTATTTGTTGAAAAACTGGGCAGCAGTGGAGCCTCTGATTAAGTCCCGACTCCTCCTTGCAGAGTGTGGTGACTTGTTCAGAGACTCTTTAGCTGCAACGTAAAAAGTAGCTATCTGTTAACTGCACTTACTTAAAAACCACGGTCTTGTTGCCATCTACAAACACTCGGTGCTCAGTGTGTAGCTTGACCGCCTGAGCCAGCGCCTGAGTCTCTGTGTCTCTACCTACGGCAACTAACTGTTCTGGGGTATAAGTGTGGCTTACCGCCTGCACCGACTGCTCAATAATCGGCCCTTCATCCAGATCAGAAGTGACGTAGTGAGCAGTGGCACCAATCAATTTAACCCCGCGGGCGTAAGCTTGATGGTAAGGTTTACCCCCTTTAAAGCCCGGCAAGAATGAGTGGTGAATGTTGATTGCTCGTCCGGACAGCTCAGTACACAGATTATCCGAGAGTACTTGCATATAACGCGCTAATACCACCAGTTCGGTGTGTGTCTCCTCTATAATATTCAGCAGTTCCAGCTCTTGCTCTCGCTTGGTCTCTTTGGTAATTGGCAAGTGCACGAAACGAATGCCCTCGCGCTCGACCATCGGCCTGATATCTTTATGGTTTGACACTATCGCCGTAATATCCATTTTCAATTCGCCTTTACGCAGACGATAGAGCAAATCATC
>ASZI01000233.1 GCA_000416315.1 Osedax symbiont Rs2
AGCGACAGGACGCCGCGCAGAGCGAACGAGACATGGATGTCTCTGTGAGCGGCCGGCAATTTAATCAATAGCGGAGGGAGTTTTCGGCAATAGTGGCTGCACTTTCTCTTTGGTTTCTTTCTCTTTATGCACAAAAGAGAAAGTAACTCGCCAACGGCGAAATTATTTTGATTTATAACCTTAAAAGAAAAATCAGTAAAAATTTTTATAGTTAATAACTACTACCCCCATAGGAACCCCCACTACCCAGCCACAAAAAAGGGATGCCAAATGCATCCCCTTTCATTAAATAAACCGCTACTCCACTGTCACAGACTTAGCCAAATTCCTCGGCTGATCCACATCAGTGCCCTTTAATACCGCCACATGATAAGAAAACAACTGCATCGGAATCGTATACACAATAGGCTCCAAGATCTCCGGCATCGCCGGCATCCGCAACACATGATAGCCATTGTCATTGGCGATCGCATCACTGCCACAAAAAATAAACAACCCCCCGCCACGGGCCCGCACTTCCTGTAAATTTGCCTTGAGTTTTTCCAGCATCTTATTATCCGGAGCCACTGTCACAACCGGCATATCTTTATCCACTAGTGCCAGCGGCCCGTGCTTGAGCTCCCCTGCGGGATAAGCTTCAGCGTGAATATAAGAGATTTCTTTAAGCTTCAGTGCCCCTTCCATAGCAATCGGATAGAGAGTGCCACGACCGAGAAACAGTGAGTGGTTCTTTTCGGCGAAAAATGCAGCCATCTTCTCGATATCGGTATTCATTTGCAGTGACTGAGAAATAATCGTTGGCAACTGCTGTAACTGACTGACAATTTTGCGCTCTAACTCTTCGCTCAAAGTAAACTTTCGGCCTATCACTAAGGTTGTCAGCAACAGCGCCACCAGCTGAGTTGTAAAAGCTTTAGTGGAAGCTACGCCTATTTCCGGCCCGGCGTTTGTCATCAAAAACAGATCAGACTCGCGCACTAGGGAACTGCCCGGCACGTTACAGATCGAAAGGCTGGCTAGGATTTGATCTTTAACATCGCGCAGTGCCGCCAGTGTATCTGCCGTCTCGCCCGACTGGGAGATAGAGATAAACAGTGTGCCCTCACTAATCACTACTTTTCGGTAGCGATATTCACTGGCCACTTCCACTTGGGTGGGAATGCCGGCAAGTGCTTCCATCCAATATTTAGCGATCATCCCGGCGTGATAACTGGTGCCGCAGGCAATGATTTGAATTTGTTTTACCTGATCAAAAATGGCCGCGGATTTGCTACCAAAACAGTTAGCATCCACTAATCCATTTTTAATTCGCTGCTTATAAGCCGCCTCAGTGACCCGCGGCTGCTCGTATATTTCCTTGAGCATATAGTGCTTGTAACCGGCTTTATCAGTGGCGCTGGCAGCGTGCTCATACTTACTGATGCTGCGCTCAACACTCTCCCCCTGGCTATCCCAAATATTAACGTTGTGACGATCGACAAAGGCGATATCCCCCTCTTCCAAAAACGTAAACCTATCGGTTACCGGTAGCAACGCCAGCTGGTCAGAGGCGATAAAGTTTTCACCAATGCCTATGCCTATCACTAATGGACTGCCTTTGCGGGCGGCAATCAACTGACCCGGGTACTCTTTAAGCATGATTCCCAGGGCAAAAGCTCCCTTCATCATCGCAGTGCACTGCTGCACCGCCGCTAATAAACTAATGCCACTGTGCACAGCTCTGTCCAATAAGTGAGCGATCACTTCTGAGTCGGTTTCCGATTCAAATTGGTAGCCATCTTCAATTAACTCGGCGCGCAGAGATTCGAAATTTTCGATGATCCCATTGTGTACTACCGCGATTCTTCCTCTGGACATGTGCGGGTGTGCATTGCGCTGCGCGGGAACACCGTGAGTCGCCCAACGGGTGTGAGCGATACCACTATTGCCAGATAACGGTTGCTGCGCCTGAGCGTCTGCTAACATTTGCACTTTGCCTTCACGGCGCAACCGGTGCAATTCACTGCCATCCCAAATCGCCATTCCCGCAGAGTCGTAGCCACGGTATTCCAGACGTTTGAGTCCCTCTATTAATATCTGTGCTACTGAGCGCTCTGTTGTCGCTCCTACTATTCCACACATAATTCTTCCCTAATCAAGATCTGCGACAGAAGAATTCCGCCGCAGATGGTCAATTTAAATATACATTTATTGGATTATTATTTTTTTACTGGGCGCTGCCAGTTATTCAGATTCACTTGTTTGCCACGGGCCACGCTCAGCTGCTGAGCAGCCACTTCTTTAGTGACGGTAGATCCCGCTCCCACTGTGGCACCAGCCCCTATTTTTAGCGGTGCGACCAGTGATGAATTAGATCCGATAAAGGCGTCGTCGCCAATTTCGGTCTTGAATTTGTTGACCCCGTCATAGTTGCAAGTGATGGTGCCAGCGCCTACATTTACGCCACTGCCGATAATCGCATCGCCGAGGTAAGTAAGATGACTGACTTTAGATCCCTCGCCTATTACAGCTTTTTTAGTCTCTACAAAATTCCCCACTTTGGCTTTATCTGCCAGTTCAGTACCTGGGCGCAAGCGGGCAAAAGGCCCTACTTCACAATCTCTACCAACAGCGCTCTGCTCGATCATAGAGTTAGCTTTGATAATGCTGTTGGCGGCTATCACTGAGTCTTTGATGATGCAGTTGGCGGCGATCTGTACTCCGTCACCCAACACAACCTCTCCCTCAAAAAGCACGTTGGCCTCTATCAGCACTTCACCCTCGATGTTTACAGTCCCTCTGATATCAATACGATTAGGGTCAGTTAATGTGGCCCCTGCTAACATCAGTGTATTGGCTTGTTGCAACTGATAGAATCGCTCTAGATGTGCCAACTGCAATTTGTCATTTCCCCCTTGTACTTCCTGCTCAGCCTCTGGCGAGCGCGTCACTATTGCCACCTTATCCGCAGCCGCCATAGCAATTATATCGGTGAGATAATATTCACCTTGGGCGTTTTGGTTATCCAATTGCGCTATCCACTTGCGCAGAAATTTATTTGGCACCGCCATGATCCCAGTATTGATCTCATTGACTGTCAGCTGCGCCGCACTGGCATCTTTTTGCTCTACGATGGCGCTCACTTCTCCCGAGGCATTGCGGATAATACGGCCATAGCCCTTGGGGTCAGACAGTTTGACTGTTAGCAGGCCCAACTGCTCGTTTTTGGCTATTTCTATCAGCTCTTGCATGGTCGCTGTTTGGGTTAAAGGTACATCACCGTATAAAATTAAACTGATACCATTAGTACTGATATTGTTAACTGCCTGAGCTACCGCATGGCCTGTTCCCAGTTGCTCGCCCTGCAGTGCAAAGAGTATATTTTGCCCGGCCACAGAAGACTCGACTAGTTGCGCCTGGTGGCCAACCACAACATGAGTTGTCATTATATTACTGCTAATTCCTATATCATTTGCATGATCAATGACATGCTGCAGCATATATTTTCCACCAATTTTATGCAGTACTTTTGGCAGTTGCGAACGCATTCTAGATCCTTGCCCTGCTGCTAAAATTATGATGTCTATGTTCATATTTACTTCAATCCCTAAGTGTCTTTTCCGATCTTTTTAATAAATAGCTTTCAATAACAACTAATTTAAAGCAATAATAATAATTAACAATACTAATTGTCAGGAAAAAATTGACAAAATGCATAACAAAACTCTGGAAAAACTCGGACTCAGTCACAAAGAGGCGATAATCTATCAGGCTTTACTGTCCCTGGGCCCAAGTCCTATAAGAACTATAGCCGAAAAATCTGCTATCAACCGCGGCACCACTCACGAATGCCTAAAAAGTTTACTGCACAAAGGTGTGGTCAATTACTTGCCCAGGGGCAAGCGTAAGCTGTTTGCCCCACGCGACCCTGAAGTTTTATTACAGATAGCGGAAAAGCAGCAAAGTGATTTAGAAAATGCCATTAGCACCCTAAAAACCAGTGTGATACCTGACTTGAAACATTTAAAGCCAGATTTTTCCACTACCCAAGTGCAGTTTTACGAAGGCGATGAGGGAATTGAGTTTGTACTGCGCGACATACTGAGCACAGTGCAGCACTCTATAGATAAAGATTACGCAGTCTTTTCTTCTAAGCCGATTCGCTCGCATCTGTATCGCCCCTTCCCCAACTACACTAACCTGCGAATCAAAAAAGGCATCAAGGTAAGGGTGATTGCCATAGGTGATGGCGGCGAAGATGCGCCGCTATCGCAGCGTAAGTGGCTGAAAACAGCAGGTCGAGTCGATGCTGCTTACATCGCTATTTATCCGCCAAAAGTAGCCATTATCTCGCTGGCTTCCAACGATTATCCCACTGCTGTGGTCATTGAAGCCAAGGAGGTAGCAGCCGCCCAGCAGATTATCTTTAATACTCTGTGGGAATTGCTTTAATCTTCATTAATTCACGGCTTTTTAATTTAATAGAGCACAATAGCCGCTTT
>ASZI01000234.1 GCA_000416315.1 Osedax symbiont Rs2
AGTCTCTGCTAAGTCCGCGACGGACGAAGCTTTTGCAGGTGCTGTCAATGTGGCATCTGGCAAAGCGTTACTGGAACGGCAGTAGTTACGCTTCGCTAGCTGTTTGATAGTGGTTATATTTTCTAACAATTTGATAATAGAGACTTTCAAGTTTTGCTTTGCTAGACTCCCGATTAATTATTAAGTGATATCGGAGCACTGCAGCTAATGGAAATTTCACAGCGTTGGTTTTTATTAATAGTCACCTTAGTAGTCAGTCTGTTGTTGTATCTGCTGGCACCTATTCTCTCGCCCTTTTTAATAGCAGCACTACTGGCATACTTGGCCGATCCACTTGCGGATAGGCTCGAGCAGATGAGGCTTAGCAGAACCAATGCCGTGTTAGTTGTGTTCAGTTTGATGTTGGTATTCTTTTTTTCGCTGTTGCTGGTCTTGCTTCCGAAAATTACTCATCAGTTAGCAGTGCTGATCAGGCAAATTCCCCTGGCGCTGAATTTGTTAGAGCAGCAAGTGCTGCCGTTTTTACAGCAGTATTTAGGATTAGATATTGGTAGTTTTGATTTTGCATTTATCAAAGCTCTGATTAAAGATAATTTCAAGCAGACGAGTAGTTTGGTTAATGACATATTAGCAGCTGTTGCCAGCTCAGGGCTGGCGATAGCGGCTTGGCTCGCCAATTTGGTATTGATCCCGGTGGTGCTTTTTTACCTGTTGCGTGACTGGGATATCATGATAGATAAAATTAAACAGTTGCTGCCCAGAGATGTCGAAGGAAAAATCACAGATTTAGCCCGCGAGTGCGATGAAGTGTTAGGGGCGTTTATCAAAGGCCAGTTAATGGTGATGGTGGCGCTAGGGGTTGTTTACAGCATAGGGTTGTGGATGGTCGGTCTGGATTTGGCGCTGATCCTGGGAATGTTAGCTGGCGCGGCCAGTATTGTTCCCTATATGGGGTTTGTGGTGGGCATAGTCGCCGCCATTATCGCCGCTATGGTGCAGTTTTCTGATCCCAGCATCTTAATTTGGGTAACCTTAGTGTTTATGATCGGCCAGGCACTCGAGGGGATGGTGCTGACTCCACTATTGGTCGGTGACAGAATAGGTCTGCACCCCGTCGCAGTTATTTTTGCAATTATGGCGGGGGGGCAATTGTTTGGTTTTTTCGGTATTTTGATAGCTTTGCCGCTTGCTGCAGTTATTATGGTTTTTCTACGTCACTTTCATTCCGACTACAAGCAGAGCGCTCTGTACGACAAGGACCCGAACCAGGAAAAACCTGCTGAAATGGACAATGATCCGCAGCAAGAAACTAGCCAGTTGCCAGATTCAGATTCGCGTCTGTAAAGGATCTGGAAAAACTACTATTGTTTATGATGGGAGTTACCCGGTGTTTGTTTTTCTACCGGCAACAGCAGCGGCGTAGATTTGTGTATTCAGATTGATGCCATAAAAGATGTGTAACAGTGGGGCTGTGGTTTTTCGCTGGAGAGTCTAATAGCAGAGGCGAGTACTTATAGGCTACTGGTAATAATATGCAGCTGCGCTGATTGCCACAGCTGCATGTTTTGTACTAGTGGGTAAATAAGTTCAGAGTGCGTTCTTGTCTGCCAGCTATCAGATTGAGTAACAGGGATAAGCTACCTATTGCAAAGATAAAGATTGCACAGAAAATCAGTGCTTCTGCCATGGTAATGTTGAACCAGAGGTTGGGGGTGTAACCACATGCTTCCCAAGGCTCAAAGACACTCGGTAGCCACTTGTCTAGCGGTAACCAGTTGGGGAAATTAGCGTTGAAGCCACAGGCGCTCTCAACTAAGTTGCGCTCTATGCGCAGCAGGTAATCTGCCTTGTCGTAGAAGAAAGCTCCGGTTGTCGCGAGCAGAATGTTGAATAAATTTGCCAGTATTCTGTTTTTCACAAATAGCATAGCAAAAATTGCAATCAGCATCACAACCCCGACAATGGCGCGAATCTCAACACAGAGGACGCAGGGCCCGTAACCTAATTGATACTGGAAAAACAGAGCGATAATCTCAAGGCTCAGCGCAAATAAAAATATTAAAAACCAATAGCCGGTAGAGCGACAGAGATTGGCGGCTAGTTTAAGCATGGTTGTTCCTCAAGATGGTAAATTAGTTATTATTGTTAGGTTGCCCTGGAATGTGTTAAGAAATCAATCATTCAACAGCAACTGTCGACAATTTATCTATCTTAAAATCGAGTCCATTCAACTAATTTCTCAGAAAATTATGCAACTTCCTCTGATAGAAACTTAGTCCCAAGATTCCATATATTTACCAAACGTTTATGTAAGTTCTGGCGAAGATATTAGAGCTTTTTATTTCATTTGTCCATAGCCGTAATTAGGAGTATGGTAGCGACAAACTGCAGTAAAAAATAAGCCGATCTAATCGTCCGTTGCCCGGTAAATCCGCTATAGGCAATGGAACTCTTATTGTTTTTATCTAAGGAATATACGCTTGAGCCCCCAGGGCTTTCTGTGTCCGGTGTTGTTGTTATCGCCAGCAGCGTTTGCTGGGCATTACAGTCAATAAATGTATGCTCTGTGGCTATGCTTGATGACCCGCAGACATAGAAGTGTGATGCGTATGCTCCCCAGTTTCTATTTTTATCTTAAAGTTTTAACAAAAGCTGTCTATGTACATTTGCAACTCTGGATGGAGTTGCGACGCTTTTGTCGTCCCTGTGGTTTGTCCAAGGGCTATTTTGGAGTTATATTTAATGAGACAAAACAATACACTAACGCAGTATTTAACCGAGTTAAGTAAGACCTTTTCTCTGGCCTGGCCACTGGTTATCGCCCAACTTGCAGTCATTGCCATTAATACTACAGATGTAGTGATGATGGGCTGGCTGGGCCCGCAGTATCTGGCAGCAGGTACTTTGTCTACGGCTATAGTGCATCCATTTCTGTTAGCTGGATTGGGTTTGTTAAGTGTGGTCACCCCTTTGGTAGCGCAGAATCTATCGACAAAAAATCATACTGAAATCAGACGAACTACTCGTCAGGGACTGTGGTGGGCTGCTCTGATGAGTTTGATTTTTGTGCCGCTGCTGCTGCAGATAGAAAGCATCATCATATTGCTGGGGTTGGATGCGCCGGTTGCCAAACTGGCCGCGACTTATATGGATACTGCAGTCTGGTACCTGATTCCAGTGTTTTTGTTTTTTGTATTGCGCAATTTAGTGTCGGCGCACAGTGATACTAAAGTGATTCTGCAAATTACCTTGGTCGCTATTGGCTTAAATGCGTTGGGCAATTATGCGCTGATGTTTGGCAACTTTGGTTTTGAGCGTATGGAGCTGCGCGGTGCAGGCATCAGTACTAGTTTAGTTAATACTATGATGTTTCTGGCGCTGTTGGGATATGTTTTAAAACACCCGCGCTATAAAAAGTACTCTATTCTAGTGAGGATCTACAAGCCAGATTGGAGTATATTTCGAAAAATTTTAAAACTGGGCGGACCTGTGGGTCTGATGATCGCCTCGGAAAGCGGCTTGTTTTCGGCGGCCGCAATCTTGATGGGGGGGCTGGGAACAGCGGAATTGGCTGGACATGCAATAGCGCTACAAATCACCGCCATAGCATTCATGATCCCGCTGGGCCTGTCAAATGCCACTACTATTAGAGTCGGTTATGCGTACGGCTTGGAAAATAGCAGCGCGGTGAGTGTTGCGGGCTGGGTATCAATAGCTCTGGGCATAGGCTGTATGATAGTGACCTTGATAATTTTTTATCTATTTCCACAGTGGTTAATCCATCTGTTTTTAGATCCGCAGATTGCCGCCAATGCAACGGCTATTGGCTATGCTGTCAGCTATTTGTTGGTCGTTACTCTGTTCCAAATAGCGGATGGTGGGCAAGTGGTCGCGGCGGCGGCTCTGCGTGGTATCAACGATACTAAAGTACCTATGTATGTGGCCATTGTCGGCTACTGGATAGTCGGGATGCCGATCGCTTATATCTTAGGCTTCAGCTTCGAGATGCGCGGGGTCGGGGTGTGGCTGGGGTTAGCTGCCGGGCTTATATTTGTCGCGGTTATACTGATATACAGATTTTGGCGTTTGAGCACAAAGCTTAAATTTTCCAGCAACCTATGACTAAGGCTAAGTCGTGAGCTTAATTGATAAAAGGTATACCCTGGAGAAACGTTGGCTGGAAATAGGTCAACTGCGCTGTCGATTTTTTATCTATGAAAGTAACAGTGTCAAAAATAACCGCCGTATGTTGATGTTGCACGGAGCCGGTGTCGCAGCACAAGACACTTGGTCGAATATAATATCGATGCTCGAGGGCTGGCAGAGTATTGTGGTGCCGGATTTGCGAGGAATGGGGGAGAGTGTAGAAAAATCGGGATCTGAATCAGCATTTACAATTGAGCAATTGGTTGCTGATCTACAGTGTTTATGCGCTGAGCTGAATTGGTCAACATTTGATTTGGCGGGCTACTCCTTAGGTGGACTAGTGTCTTTGTTATATAAGCAGCAATACCCTCATCAGGTTGGGCAGCAATTTGTGCTGGAACCAGGTTTGCTGGATCGGCAGCTGTGGCAAGATTCACAGGCGTTGCGTGAGTTGTATGCCGATGTAGTGCAGCAGTTGCGCTCTAAGGATGCAAGAGCGGGTGTTGAAAACTTTTTGGATACGATTTCTCCTAATCGAAAAAGCACGCCCAGTGCACATGAACTGGCGATACAAAGATTGATGCAGCGACATTTGGGTTTCGCCAATGCGCTGGAGTGCGTCAATCTGGCGGCTAACAATATCGATCGACAACAACTAGTGGCAGCGCAGGGGAAGGTGGTAAGTATTATTGGCGCTTTAAGTGTCCCCTCGATGCACCACTACCACCAGCAATTAGCGACCCAGCAGCATAACTGGCAATATTATAGTGTCGCGGGTACTGATCATTCTCTTCCCTACCAAAAGCCCAGGCAAATAGCGCGTATTTTTAACGCTGTGGCAGCCACACAATCTAGCTAGTATCTCTTCTATAGTTTCCGTTTTGTCTACAAAATATATATGTCATAGCAAATCTCAGCTCTGAAACGGATCTGTGCGACCCAGTTTTTGAGATTTTATGTTACTGAAACTGCAGTCGTTAGAGTGTTGATCAACAAAGTTGTTAACAAAATATAAGTAAAATCCTTATATTTGTCCTTTTTTGGCAAATTTTGTCGATTATTCTTTAAAGTTGTCGACAATGTCTGGAAATTAAGTTGACCGACCTAGCAAAGCGGAGTATCTTTGTGCCCTGAAAAGATTGTCGACAATCCTTTGCTGTATCAAAAGACATTAGGTGAATTGTGGTTAAACAGGTAGCAGCTGAGAAGCAAAAGAAAAATGAAGTCTCAGAGATAAAAAACACTCGCTTTAACAATGATAAGACCTTAGCAGCTAACGTGATGGATCTATTAGTCACCGCCATTGTAAAAGGTGAAATCCCCCCCGGAACTAAGATTAGTGAGCCAGAGTTAGCCCGTACCTATGGAATCAGTCGCGGGCCACTGCGAGAGGCTATTCGTCGCTTAGAAGGATTGCGTCTGGTTGAGCTTAAGCCGCATGTCGGTGCCCGGGTAGTTCAATTGAGTGTTAAAGAACTGATTGAAATTTACCGGGTCCGCGAGGCCCTTGAGGGAATGGCCTCACGCTTGGCTGCAGAGCACATGAGTCAGGAAGAAATTGATGATCTGCGCAATTTATTAGACCGCCATGAAGAATCCATTGAGCAGTTAGATGGACTTTCATATTTCCAGAAAGAGGGCGATCTGGATTTTCACTACCGGATTGTCAAAGGCAGTAAAAATGAAAAGATGCTGGAATTGTTGGGCAGTGATCTCTACCACTTAGTGCGCATGTACCGATACCAATTCAGTGTCTCTAGTTCCAGACCAAAGAGGGCTTTAAAAGAGCATCGCCAAATAGTCGATGCAATCGAATCTCGAGACCCGGAACTTGCCGAAATTTTAATGAGACGGCACATCAGTGCTGCACGACTGAACATAGAACAGAAATTAGTTTAAAAATCATTTGTTAATTATAGCGAGATGAGCTCGATAGAGTTTTGTCTGTCTGCAGATAATTAATCCGCCCATATTAGACCCACAAAATTAGAGGAAAATTCCAATGGCTTCATTGACTGCAGGCGCACGCTTTCGCCAGGCACTGGCTGAAAACAGCCCATTACAAATAGTAGGTACTGTCAACGCTTATCACGCGATGATGGCACAGCGGGTTGGGCATCAAGCGGTGTATCTATCCGGTGGTGGTGTCGCTAACGCCTCTTATGGACTACCAGATTTGGGTATGACTTCGATGAATGATGTGCTGGAAGACGTGCGTCGTATCAGCAGTGCGGTAGAGACACCACTGTTAGTTGATATAGATACTGGATGGGGCGGAGCTTTCAACATTGGTCGTGCGGTAAAAGAAATGCAAAAAGCCGGCGCTGCTGCTGTACACCTGGAAGATCAAATCGCACAAAAGCGCTGCGGTCATCGTCCCAACAAGGAAATAGTGTCTAGCGCTGAGATGGTTGATCGTATTAAAGCGGCAGTCGATGCTAAGACTGACGATGATTTTTTCATTATAGCTCGCACCGATGCCTTCCAGATGGAAGGTTTGAATGCCGCAGTCGATCGCGCCCAAGCTTGTCTGGAAGCCGGAGCAGACGGGATTTTTGCTGAAGCGGTACACACTTTGGAGGATTATGCTGCATTCTCTAAAGGCATTAATGGCGGTCACTTGCTGGCCAATATCACGGAATTTGGCGCCACCCCACTGTTCAATAAAACAGAGTTAGCCGAAAACGGTGCCACTATGGTTTTATACCCGCTGTCGGCCTTTCGCGCGGCTAACAAGGCGGCACTGAACGTCTATGAAACCTTGTTGAATGATGGAGATCAAAAGGCAGTGATTGATACTATGCAGACACGCATGGAGCTGTATGATTTCCTTAACTACCATGATTTTGAACAAAAATTAGATGCACTTTTTGCTCAGGGCAAAAATAAATAGTAACGACATTGATCGGCTGTCAGCGAAGATTGAGCTGACCCTAAAGAGTTAAGAGGAGATAAAGAAATGGCTGAAGCAAAAAAATTATCGGGTGCGGGCCTACGTGGGCAATCCGCCGGTGAAACAGCACTTTGTACAGTAGGTAAATCCGGTGCAGGTTTAACTTATCGCGGTTACGACATGGCTGAACTGGCAGATAAAGCGCAGTTCGAAGAAGTTGCCTATCTACTGGTTAACGGTAAATTGCCGAATGCCGCTGAGCTAAAAAGTTATATCAGCAGACTAAAGTCTATGCGTGAGTTACCGGTTGCATTAAAAACAGTACTGGAAAACATCCCCAAAGATGCTCACCCTATGGATGTGATGCGTACGGGTTGTTCTATGCTGGGTAATTTAGAGACCGAACTTGATTTCAGCGCGCAAACGGATCATATCGAGCGCATGTTGGCAGTGTTCCCCTCTATTATCTGCTACTGGTACCGCTTCTCACACGATGGCGTGCGCATCGATACTACTGCCGCTGATGTGGATTCTATCGGCGGACATTTCCTGACTTTGTTACATGACAAAAAACCCAGCGCCCTGCATGAGCAAGTAATGAACGCCTCGCTTATTCTATATGCCGAGCATGAGTTCAATGCCTCTACTTTTACCGCCAGAGTTTGTGCTTCAACCTTGTCTGATATCCACTCTTGTGTCACAGCAGCTATAGGTTCCCTGCGTGGCCCACTACACGGTGGTGCTAACGAAGCGGCTATGGAGTTGATTCAGAGCATGACTGACGCAGATCAAGCTGAACAGCAAATCATGCAGATGTTGGCACGAAAAGATAAAATCATGGGCTTTGGTCACGCTGTATACAGTACCAGTGATCCACGTAATGCGATCATTAAAAAGTGGTCTAAGAAACTCTCTGAAGATCTCGGCGAAGACAAACTTTACAGTATCTCAGAGCGAGTTGAGGCGGTGATGTGGCGTGAGAAGAAGTTGTTCTGCAATGCGGATTTTTTCCACGCATCTGCTTACAATTTCATGGGCATACCGACTAAATTATTTACCCCAATATTTGTTTGCTCAAGAGTGTCAGGCTGGACAGCACATGTGATGGAACAGCGTGCTAATAATCGGATAATTCGCCCCTCTGCCGATTACACTGGCCCAGAGTCCGCTCAATGGCTGGCTATCGAAGATCGAAAATAAACCTATGATCCCTGCAAGCGAACTGGATCTATAGGGAAAATAAACGACACATAAAGAAGCCGCAGAGGACAGCTAAAGCACAATTAGCTGCCTACTGCGTCTCATCTGCTTAATAGATTGGATGACACAATGAATACTTTGAACCGCAAGCCTCTAGCGGGCACGACGCTGGATTATTACGATACTCGAGCAGCCGTCGAAGCCATTGCCCCCGGCGCCTATAAAAAACTTCCATACACTTCACGTGTCTTAGCTGAGAACTTAGTGCGTCGCTGTGACCCACAAATGCTCAGCGCTTCTCTAGAGCAAATTATACAGGGGAAGAGTGATTTGGATTTTCCCTGGTATCCGGCCAGAGTTGTCTGCCACGATATTTTAGGACAGACAGCGCTGGTAGACCTTGCAGGTTTACGTGATGCGATTGCTGAAAAAGGTGGAGACCCATCTAAAGTTAACCCAGTAGTGCCGACTCAGTTAGTAGTAGATCACTCTTTAGCGGTAGAGCACGGCGGCTTTGATAAAGATGCTTTTACCAAGAACCGGGCCATCGAAGACAGACGCAACGATGACAGGTTCCACTTCATTAACTGGACCAAAGAAGCGTTCGATAATGTCGATGTCATTCCCCCCGGTAACGGTATTTTGCACCAAATTAACTTAGAGCGTATGTCTCCGGTGATTCAGGCACGCGATGGTGTGGCCTTCCCGGATACTCTGGTTGGAACTGACAGCCACACGCCTATGGTCGATGCCCTGGGGGTTATTGCCATTGGAGTAGGTGGCCTTGAAGCAGAAAGTGTGATGCTAGGTCGAGCCTCTTATATGCGTCTGCCAGAAATAATTGGTGTTGAGTTGACCGGTGCTCCGCAACCGGGTATTACCGCCACTGATATAGTATTAACTTTGACCAAGTTTTTACGTGAGCAAAAGGTTGTCTCTTCCTATCTGGAGTTTTTCGGCGAGGGTGCCGCTAAGCTAACTTTAGGTGATCGTGCCACAATTTCTAATATGACCCCTGAATTTGGTGCCTCTGCGGCGATGTTTTACATCGACGAAAAGACCATCGACTATTTAAAGTTGACCGGTCGTGAAGACCAGCAGGTGAAATTAGTCGAGACTTATGCCAAGACCACTGGACTGTGGGCAGATACACTGACCGAAGTAGAGTACCAGCGGGTACTGACTTTTGACTTGTCTGCGGTTGTGAGAAATATCGCCGGTCCCTCTAATCCACACAATCTAGTACCTACCTCTGACCTCGCCGCCCGCGGTATCAGCGGCAAAGTAGAAGATGAAGCGGGTAAAATGCCAGATGGAGCAGTGATCATCGCTGCAATCACTAGCTGTACAAACACCAGCAACCCGAGAAACATGATCGCCGCAGGTTTGTTGGCACGTAACGCCAATGCGCTCGGTCTGACCCGTAAGCCCTGGGTAAAAACATCTCTGGCGCCGGGTTCAAAAGCGGTGCAGTTGTATTTGCAGGAAGCTAATTTACTGCCCGAGCTTGAGCAATTAGGCTTTGGTATAGTGGCATTTGCCTGTACTTCCTGCAATGGCATGAGTGGCGCGTTAGACCCTGCTATAAAGCAGGAGATCCTCGACAGAGATCTGTATGCTACGGCAGTACTATCGGGCAACCGTAATTTTGATGGACGTATTCATCCACATGCCAACGAAGCATTTTTGGCATCGCCGCCATTAGTGGTGGCCTATGCTATTGCCGGGACTATCAGATTCGATATCGAAAAAGATGTGTTGGGAGTAGATGTTCAAGGTAACAATATAACCCTTAAAGACCTTTGGCCAACGGATGAAGAGATAGATGCGATCTTTGCTGCCAGTGTTAAACCTGAGCAGTTCCGCAAGGTTTACATCCCGATGTTTGAAATTAAAGAAAAAGCTACCGCCAAAGTAGATCCGCAGTATGACTGGCGTGGCCAAAGTACTTACATCCGTCGTCCTCCATACTGGGAGGGTGCTCTGGCTGGCGAGCGTAGCATGCAGGGGATGCGCCCATTAGCGGTACTGGGAGATAACATTACCACTGATCATCTGTCGCCTTCCAATGCCATCATGCTGGACAGTGCCGCAGGCGCCTATCTGGATAAAATGGGCCTGCCTGAGGTTGATTTTAATTCCTATGCTACCCATCGCGGAGATCACTTAACCGCACAGCGTGCCACTTTTGCCAACCCCAAACTGTTTAACGAGATGGTTGTGGAAGATGGCAAAGTTGTGCAGGGTTCGCTGACTCGGATTGAGCCCGAGGGCAAAGTCAGTCGGATGTGGGAGGCGATTGAAATCTATATGTCTCGCAAACAACCACTGATTATTATTGCCGGTGCCGATTATGGTCAGGGATCATCTCGTGATTGGGCTGCTAAAGGGGTACGTCTTGCCGGGGTAGAGGTGATAGTTGCTGAAGGGTTTGAGCGTATACACCGCACTAACTTAGTCGGCATGGGAGTGCTACCACTGGAATTCAAGGCTCCACAGAATCGCAATACTTTAGCGATTGACGGCAGTGAAAGCTACGATGTTGTCGGTGAGCGCACACCCGGAGCGACTCTTACATTGATCATCAGACGCAAAAACGGCGAAGTGATTGAAGTCCCCGTCACTTGTCGACTGGATACCGCCGAGGAAGTCTCTATCTACGAAGCAGGTGGTGTACTACAGCGCTTTGCCCAGGACTTTTTAGAGTCTGCAGATTCTGAGGCCGTTTAATAGCGGGTCTGGGTAGTCGCTGACATCACCGGTAGTTGACCGGTGGTGCTTTACTAAAAGCAGCATTGTTAACTTAAGTTGCTGCTTTTAAGCCTTGGGCTATAGTGCCCCGGGATTAATTAATAGGATAACGTTTCATGGGCCATGTAGCACAAGTCAGAATACCTGCCACTTATATACGTGGTGGTACCAGTAAAGGTGTATTTTTCTCGTTACAAGATTTGCCGAAAAGTGCACAAGTTGCAGGAGCTGCACGCAATGCATTGCTGCTGCGGGTAATAGGCAGTCCGGACCCTTACGGTAAACAGACTGATGGCATGGGCGGTGCAACTTCCAGTACCAGTAAAACAGTCATAGTTGCTAAAAGTAGTGTGGCGGATCACGATGTGGATTATTTGTTTGGCCAAGTGGCCATCGATAAAGCCTTTGTCGATTGGAGCGGCAACTGCGGAAACTTATCGGCGGCAGTAGGGGCCTTTGCTATCAGTAGTGGCTTAGTGGATGCGCAGCGCATCCCAGTAAACGGCATTGCCACAGTGCGGATCTGGCAGGCCAATATCAGTAAAACTATTATCGCGCATGTACCTATCAGCAGTGGACAAGTTCAGGAGACCGGAGATTTCCAGCTCGATGGTGTGACTTTTCCAGCGGCAAAAATACAAGTAGAGTTTTTGGATCCCGCCGGTGATGGAGCGATGTTCCCGACCGGAAATGTTGTTGATGATCTGTTGGTCCCTGGTGTCGGTACACTATCGGCAACGATGATCAATGCGGGAATACCGACTATTTTTGTCAACGCAGTTGATATCGGCTACAGCGGTACCGAATTGCAAGATGACATCAATACAGATGAGAAAGCGCTGGCCATGTTTGAAGCTATTCGCAGTCACGGCGCTGTACAGATGGGGCTTATTGGTCACATTGACGAGGCGGCAGCTCGTCAGCACACACCAAAAGTTGCGATAGTGGCTCCAAGCGCTGATTACCTGTCATCCAGTGGTAAAAGCATTGCGGCGGCGGATATTGATTTGTCGGTGCGGGCACTGTCTATGGGCAAACTGCATCATGCCATGATGGGTACAGCTGCCGTGGCTATAGGAACAGCTGCTGCAATCCCAGGGACTTTAGTCAATCTTGCTGCCGGTGGTGGTGAGCGCCATGAAGTTAACTTCGGTCATCCATCAGGTACTTTGCTGGTGGGGGCTAAGGCGAGCTTTGTGCAGGGGCAGTGGACTGCTGACAAGGCAATAATGAACCGCAGTGCCAGGGTGTTAATGGAGGGCTGGGTGCGAATTCCCGGGGATAGCTTTTAATTTTCATTAGTAAATAGTTGTAACTTAGATAAAGAAAGAGCAAAAATACTTAGAGCATATTTTTGCAGCCAGCAGCAAAGTACTGTTAGCGCTGCGTTTCCCCGAGTGTACTAAACATCTGGGTCCTATTGTTGAGGGCAGCCAAGTGGCTAATGGCGCTCGAGTCCCTGGTACCTCGTACCCCTTAGACCCGGTGAAAGCAGCCTGGGGTATTGGCTGTATCATTCGCTGGTTAGATTACAACGCACTTGGCTTGCTGCGAAGTGGGGTCACCCCTGCGACAATCTAGGGGGCATTCTAGCGGTTGCAGGTCACTTATCACAAGTGTGAGTGAGTCGTGGGGAATCACCGCTGCTGATGCGCGAAGTGTTGGAGGCAATGATTTTAGCTCATGAAATTCAAGGTGTGATAGCACTGGAAAATTCATTCAACCGTGTCGGCTTATGCCAAGTATTGTTGGTCAGGGTCGCATCCGTCGCGGTAGTAACAAAAATGTACGGCGCAGATCATGAGCAGATTATGGCTGGGATATCTCAGGCCTGGGTAGATGGATCTGCACTGCGCACATACCGCCACGCACCTAATGCCGGGTCGCGAGAATCTTGGGCGGCAGGGGATGCAACTTCCAGAGCGGTGCGTTTAGCTGACATATCGATGCGCGGTGAGATGGGTATTCCCGGGGTGCTCAGTGCCGTACAATGGGGTTTTTACGACGTCTGTTTCAACAAAACGGTCGCAGATCAACAGTTTAAGCCGCAACAAAAACGAGTCTTTAGTTTTCCGCAGAAGTACGGCACCTGTGTGATGGAAAATGTGCTGTTTAAAATTTCTTTCCCGGCCGAGTTCCACGCACAGACCGCTTGTGAAGCGGCGGTTAAGTTACACCCACTGGTTGTCGATCGTCTGTCTGAAATAGATAAAATAGTGATTCGCACTCACGATTCGGCGGTGCGCATTATTTGCAAGCAGGGACCGCTGGCCAACCCTGCTGATCGCGATCACTGTCTGCAATATATGACGGCGGTTGCGTTGATTTTTGGCGACTTGATAGCTGAACATTATGAAGACGATTTTCACCGTGCCAATCCACTGATCGATCAGTTGCGCGAAAAAACGCAGATCGAAGAAGTGCCACAGTACTGTGATGATTACTACGATGCAAATAAGCGCTCTATCGCCAATGCGATTCAGATCTACTTCACTGATGGCACTGTGACAGAAGAAGTCGCAGTGGAATACCCGCTTGGTCATCGCCGGCGCCGCGCGCAGGGAATACCCCTGCTGGAGAAAAAATTCCAGAGGAACTTAGCAACCCGCTTCGCATCTGGTCGCAGTCAAACTATCTACCAATTGTGCATCGATCAGGCCCGGCTGGAACAGACAGCTGTAGATGAGTTTATGGACTTATTTGTGATCTGATTAATCGTTTTAAAAGCGATCTAAGATCGCTTTTTGTGCGTATTTACTGCCCGATACAGAGGAACTTTTATTGCTGGCGTTGTCTACTTGTGTGCTTGCTAATAAACTCAAAGGATTAGATTTTCTGTGATTATGCTTCGTTACTTACTGTTACCTCTATTGGTACTAGCGACTTTCTCAGCCGCAGCTGTTGAGGGTGCATTTACAAACGTATCAGCGCGCAATGCGCAACAGATAATATTAAGTCGAACTAACAGTGAAAATTTTTATCTGCTGGATGTGCGAACCGATCAGGAGTTTGCGCAGGCCCATATACAGGGAGCCAAGCAGTTGGACTTTTATTCGGCAACTTTCAGCGTTGATCTGGAAAAATTAGACAGAGATAAAACATACCTGCTGTACTGTCGAACTGGCATGAGAAGTGCCCGTACTTTTGCGCTAATGCAGCAACTGGGCTTTCACAAGGTCTATAACATGCGCGGCGGCATCGTCAGCTGGTATCAACAACGACTGCCTTTAGTGTTCAAAAATATCAATAGTGAAACTAAATAATCTTCCATACCTTCAGCCCAGAGACCAATTATGCCCTTTCAATTCACTGAAACAGCTTATTATGCAGAACATTTCAAACAAGTAACTTTACCGGGAGCTGAGTTTCTTGACATCAGTTTTGAAGACTGTCAGTTCGAGAACTGTGATTTTAGTGAGTCGACCTTTATCAATTGTCATTTTCTGGAATGCGATTTCACAAATTCTAATCTAAGTTTAGTGTCGCTACCGAGCTGTAGATTAAATGAGGTACTTTTTAAACAGTGTAAATTGTTAGGCATTGACTGGAGTAAAATCCACTGGCCAAGTATTGCACTGGATTCTCAAGTTGTGTTTGATCAGTCAGTGCTAAACGATAGCAGTTTTTTTGCTCTGCAACTGCAAGGGCTAAAGATAATTGATTGTCGCGCTCGCGACGTAGATTTCAGGGAGGGGGACTTTAATCAGGGAAGTTTTAGTCATTCAGATTTGACCGGTAGCCTATTTGGCAAAACTAACTTGTCCGGCGTTGATTTTAGTGAAGCTGTCAACTATCAGATAGATATCGAAAATAACCGCATTAATGGTGCGAAATTTAGCCGCTTTGAAGCTGTCAGGTTGTTAGAAGGGTTAGATATTGAGCTGGTAGATTAGATCTAACGGGATGCGCTTGCCTTATCTAAGGTTTGCTGGTCAAGATTTATTGTGTTTCACAGGTAGCCTGATAGAGAAGCAACTGCCGCTGCCTAGTTTGCTCTGTACTGTGATCTGTCCTGCATGCTTTTGGATAATGCTATAGGACACTGAAAGGCCAAGACCTGTACCAAGACCTACTTCCTTAGTGGTATAGAAAGGGTCGAACAAACGGCTGATATTTTCAGCGGCGATTCCGCAGCCATTATCTTCTATCTCAACAATCACCCAATCGCCGTCCTTTTTAGTGCGCAAAGTGATAGTGCCGCGCTCAGCGAGTGCCTGACTGGCGTTAATTAATAAATTCATAAAAACTTGGTTTAATTGTGAGGGGATACATTCGATATTCGGTATATCGTTCAATTCTTTAATCAACTCAGCTTTGTACTTTAACTCATGCCAGGCAATATTCAGAGTACTTTCAAGGCCTAAGCGAATATCAAAACTCTCAAAGCCTGACTCATCGGTTCGAGAAAAAAGCATTAAATCGGCAACAATTTTTTTAACCCTGTGCAGACCTTCCTGCGTTTCACTGATCATTTCTGGTATGTCGGAGCGAAGAAAGTCCAGGTCAATCTCCGTGCATAGATCAGTACTGCTCTGAGAGTCGATATCAGAGGCTGCAAGCTGCTGCTGGTATACTTCTATCAGTCTGAACAGATCTTGCAGATAATTATCCAGTGTATCTACGTTGGCATTAATAAAGCCTACCGGGTTATTGATTTCATGCGCGACACCGGCGGCAAGTTGGCCGATAGAAGCCATTTTTTCTGATTGCAAAAGTTGATTTTTAGCGTCCTGAAGCCGAGTTATATTCTTTTGCTGCTCAATATTTTGTTCTTTTAATTGCAGTTGCAGCTGCTTCAACTCGGTGATGTTGTTGGCTGAGAAAAGGTAATCTTCTATCTGGCCTTGCTCCGTATATACAGGAGATAAGCTAGCCTGCAAATATATCTTCTGGCCATCCCTGTCACTGATTTGTACTTCACCACTCCATTTTGCTGTTTTAACATTTTTTTTATTGGATTTGTTTACCATCGATTGAAAAGGGACGGCCCTGACAAAGTTCTGATCGAATAATGTTTGAATCTCAGCGGGGTCAAAACCGGTAAGCTCCGCCATACTGGGAGTGGCATACAGCACTTTCCCGTCAACTGAAAGGATGGTGGAAAGTGTTGGGCTCTGCTCCACAGCGCGCAGCAAGTGCAAGTTAATCTTGCTTAACTGATCATTTGAGGATCGAAGAGAGCGCAGTGTATGGCGTAGTTTCTGAGTGATATCCGTTAAGGCAAATTCGAAAAGTTGCAATTCATTAAGTTTATGTTTTATTGGAGGATCAGTGTTGTCGTCGCTATCCATAGGCAATTTACGTACTAAAGCCATTAATTGATTGAGTGGCCGGCTCAATAACTTTTGCCCAAAGTAGATGAAGACCCCCCAGAGTATCAATGTTTTCAGCACCGCAGCGCTGGCTAACGAAATGATGGTGGGCTTTACCTCTTCTATGACAATATCATTACCTGTGTAGAAGATCGCCTGACCGATGGGCTTAGTGGTCAACTCGTTAGGGTCAAATAATGTGAATTTGTGTCGATATTGATCACTGTCGGCCTGATGTGGGGCTTTTTCAGTATTTGTCGGTGAGTAAGTATCGGATTGAGTTTTTCCCCCCTGTGCCAGGATTATGCCTCTTTCGTCGATGACGCTCACACCAATGATAGTGCTCTGAGATAAAATACCTTTGATTAAACTGTCTATTAACGGTTTATCTAAATGCCATAACGCATTTGCCAGGCCGTCTTCAACTAACGGTTGGTGCTTTATCATCGTTTGCACCACACGCTGTTTGGTTTGAGAGTATTCGAGCCAGCCCTGGCATAAGGTAATAAAAATGGCGGCTATACAATAGACGCCAAATATTTTTTTCAGCAGTTCTATACCGATGGATTGGGTTAGAGGTACTTTTTGATAGTCCATAATGAATTACTTAGGCAGTTCTATATTGACTAACTGTTGCACTGGAATAGCTTGGATCAGTTGCATCAGATCTGTGCGAGTTTCAGGCAGCATAAGATGTCGGACATAAATTTGGTGTTTTTCATCTGCAAGCTTTAGCTGCTCTGCCTTGGCTTTTATTTCCTTATCGTTTGTTAACAGATACTGCATGGTTGAAGCTGGCAGTAATGTAGCAGTGACCCGGTTAACTAACACCTTCATAATATTATCTCGCTCGCGGTTGCCATCAATACGGGTAACTTCACCACTTGTCACCAGCTCATCAATGCCCACGTAGCGGTGGCCGCGCATGCCAGCTAATACTCTACCCTTCAACGATTGAGGGTTGTTATAGATGAAAGAGTCAGTGACCAGAGAGACGATGACATTGCTGTCGGTGAACAGCGGATGCCAAAGATAATTATCGCGTGTTCCTCTGATAAAGCCCCACTTGGGATTGACCCAGGGCACTATCCAGTTTTGCTCACAAGAGGCCTCAGGGCAATTACCTTCGATCCAGTTTTTCAGATAATAATTAAGTCGGCTACGTGGCACTATACTGACTTGAAAATTATAGCGCCCGGCCGCTTGCTTATTCAGTGTTTCAGCTAACTCATAAGTTAAACCTTTATATGAACCTGTGACAAAAGGCGGGTGGTTGTGGTAGCTGTAGATGAGGATGGTTTCAGGAGTGGCCATACTTAGACCACTGAAAGCCAAAGTTATAATAGTACATACAAATGACAGAATTTTCCTCATGAAGACCTCGGGTATAAGTTAATCTAATTCTTTTGACTGCTCTGGCGCTGATTATGAATGCTGAGACAAATCTATAAGATGTAATTAAAGAATAGTATAAAGTACAGGAAAATAAAGTATCTGATCAGTAGTGCTGCTGTGCATTAACACAATAAGAACATGGCCATAGCAGTTGTTGTCGATCGCAAACAACTGCTGTAGCAGTTTCATCAATAGCAGCAGATTCAGAGGAGTCGGCTGCTAACTTGAAAAAATTATCGTTGTAGTAAAGATCTATAACTTGGGTAACAATATATAGATCGATCCCTGTTGTTTCATGCCACCGGCAAGTATTTGGGCGCGCTCACCGCGACCGAAAAAAATATCTGCGCGGATAGGCCCATTGATAGCACCGCCAGTATCTTGGGCAAAAACCAATCGCTGGTAGGGGAGAGTGCTGTCAGGTAATTGAGTACTGAGCCATAGAGGGCTACCTAAGGGAATGATGTTTCTGTCGACTGCCACTGAGCGCTCAGGCGTAAGTGGCACGTTCAATGAACCGCGTGGGCCCTGTTCGGTGTCCAGACGTAAATTAAAAAAAATGTAGCTGGGGTTTTTGTTCTTCAACTGCGTAGCTTTATTTGGATTGGCTGTTAGCCAGGCTTTGATTGACTGCAGAGAAATATTTTCTTTGCTAATTTGTTGCATGTTAACCAGGTCTCTACCTATGGCCCGGTAGGGGTGGCCATTTTGCTCCGCATAACTTACACCGACCACAGACCCATCGCTCATCTGCACTAAGCCGGATCCTTGAATATGCAGGAAAAAGGCGTCATCACTGCTATCCACCCAAAGCAATTCATTTCCAGCCAGAGGGCGATTGGGGCCATCGATCTCTGCCCGAGAGTAATAGGCGAGAGTCTGGCCCAAGTGAACTCTACCGCGGGCGCGACTGTCTTTAACTTTTAGGAAATTGGCACTGGCAGCTAGTTTAATTAAGTTGTCCGGCTTTTTGTACAGCGGGTAGTTAAATCGCGGGGTTTTTAAATAACTGCCCTGTAATAAAGGTTCGTAGTACCCCGTTATCATGCCAGTTTTACTGCTGTTATTACCGACCATCTTATGTGGCTGAAAATATTTTTGGAAAAAGAGTTTAATCTGTACTGAATCGTCAGCTGCCAGTGACTGCGCTTGTTGGCAGATGGTTTTCCAGCTGGCGCGGTTGTCTTTTAATTTTGGGCATTGCAATAGCAGGGGTGGAAGTAGTTGGCGGTGATCATCTTGCTGCCAGCCATCTAACTTACTCCAATTTACAGCTGTAGAAATACCGGGTTTGGCAGCGCAGCCAATCAGTGTGCTCAAGGCGATAAAAGTAAATATTTTTCCCAGTGTTGATAAGCTACTAGTGTTCTTAGGTTTCGCTTGATTTTTCATGGCTTATTGACCAAACATCCGCATTATTTCGAAAGGCCAATACTATAGCAAAGAGCATTCGCTGGCCAAACAGTTATCAGTTTTTCCCAATGACACAGCGCATTAGCGGGCAAAAAAAATCACTTATGCGAGCGGAACCCGATAAGTGATTATTTATATAACTTCAGTTAGAAATATCGGTCAAAAATCACCTTGACGTAATCGTCCTTGGTAAAGTTACTGACTAGGTCATCTTTGTCATCTGCAGAGAAAATCCTGGCACGCAGCGTCGCTTTCCAGTTTTCTCCGATGCGACGATCCGCTTCGATGGAAAAGCTATTGCTATTGAAATCCAGGTCATGAATAACCCCGACCAATAACGATGAACTCTGAGTATCATTAAGGGCAAGTCGAGCGCCTAGGCCTATGTCATTTTGCAACAGGGCGCTGGCTTTTTTTCCCCTTTGATCATAGCCGTACTCCATCAGTATTCCCAAATCTGCAGCGGACTCTTGAATGCCGTAGTAAGTGTATTCAAAACCCATCTGACTGGCGAAGTAGTTATCGCTTGGATTGTCCTGATAAATGACTTCACTTTTTAACAGCCAATTATCGATGGTCGCCTGGGCATCGATGCCCACTTGTTCCATCTGTTGGTAATTGGCCTTGAGCACATCAGTACCGTCTTTGGAAATCACTTGATATTGTGGGGCGCGATTGGTGCCTTTGTACCAGTGCAGTCCCACATCATACAAGTCAAACGAATGGCTCCAACGCGCGGCGACATCGACATG
The DNA here is from genome assembly GCA_000416315.1 of Osedax symbiont Rs2. Taxonomy (GTDB): domain Bacteria; phylum Pseudomonadota; class Gammaproteobacteria; order Pseudomonadales; family Balneatricaceae; genus Rs1. Next base: position 19,863 of record ASZI01000234.1, read on the forward strand.
TTTTTTGCCTTTGCTTGACTGATAACTAGTAGAGTCTGCATCGACCACTAATGATGATCTAAAACGACCATCGTTACCCACGTAAGTTTGTTCGCGAAATCCAGGTAACACAAACAGATCGACTATACCCCAGTCTCGGACCAAGGATAAGTTGAGCATAGGTTGCCCCAACTTTTCACCTTTAGACAAGCCCTCGACAGTGTCGCTCTGGTTGATAACATCAACTAAGTTTTGATATTCAGTGACACCCCAGAAGACTTTTCTAAAACCAGTGCGCACTTCCCAGTCGTCTGCTAAGTGTACCCAGCTCAACTCGCGGATATCCGCATGGCTACGCTTAGAGTCCCTTTGGTCAACACGAAAGAAAGGTTTGAAGGTCAGGTTGTCACTGGCGTCATTCCACTCCCAGTAGAATTCCGGTTCCAGTGCAACCGAAATATTACTGCTATAGTCCTGGTTAGCGAACTGTCCCTGCTGTGCAAACAGGCTAACTTCGGTGCTGATCTTAGCGGTCGCTTCAAAAAATAGCTCATTGGCAGCCAAGGGCTGAGTTAACAGCCCCGCGCCAATCGCTATCCATGCGATTTTGTTCATCCTAACGAGCCCGTTTTAGAGTGTTTTTGTTAAAGTCTGATTCAGTTAAACCGTTGCCAAAACGATAGTCAAGCCACTGCAGATCAGTACTTTTCTTTGATTGGTGATTGATCATTTTCATTGTACTAGCGCGCCAATATTTACCTTTGTACTGTTGGTAATCCAAACTAGTTAAGGTTTTTAACAAACTGTTTTTACGGTCGTAAAAATCAACTTTGATCATCCGGTACTCGGCTTTGTCAATCCAGACAACGCGCTTGGTGTAACCGGAATTTTTATCGGTAGGGTACTGTTCAACAACAAAACATTGACCTAAATCGCATGCTTGATCTTCGATGTACTTGTAGCTGTACTTCGCAATTTCGAAAGACGCTAAGTCTTCGAACGAAAATTCAGAACCCATGAAAGGTCCTGACTTGTTTCTTGATGCGATACGCTTGACGCGTTTCAAAGCTGGCAAATACAACCATTGATCGTCGGCGCCCTGAGTGTGAGAGAAACTCAAAAAGGCGGTGCCTTTGACATCTCTTGGCCGGTCAAAGATACTTAAGCTCTTGTCGCCATCATCGGCAACCTCTAATACTTTCATGCGTATTTCGCGAACACTCTCCTGTCCTTGCTTGTTACGCAATACCATCTTCATGGATGCAAGCATGTCGACCCAACCGTTATCACGAACAACAACTTGTTTTGAGATCGTTAAACCTTTTTCTTCAGGTGTTTCAGCAAGTGCAGAGTTTGCGCTCAAAGTCAGAACTGAAGCTGCAATTAAAGTACTCGTTAGTGTTTTAAATTTCATTTTGCGTTTCCTTTAGCAAAAGCAAGGTTGGAGTCGTCAACAATTGGGTTGTTTATGTTTATGTTGTTGGCTTTTTGCTCTTTCTTTTCTTTTCTGCCATCGAGCATCATCAATAGTGGTGGCAGGAAGATAAAGTCTACGATCAGTGCAACACTGATAGTAATTGCTGTTAATAATCCCATATCACCGTTTAGCTTGAAAGTTGATTGTGCCAATACCATAAATCCTGCAACTAGTACTAAAGTAGTGATCCAAAGGGCGCGTCCGACACTGCTAAATGCGTACCTAACGGCCTCTTCACTGCTCTTATTGTACTTGTCTCTGGCGTGCTTGTACTTAGTTAAGAAGTGAACTGTGTCGTCCACGACGATACCCAAAGTCATACCGGCAACAACTGACAGCGCCAGACCGACTTGCCCATCGATGAAGTACCAGAGCCCAAACCCAAGTGATGCGGGAATAAGGTTAGGCAGTAAACTAATCACACCGTAGCGGACCGATTTTAAGGCAACTGCCAACAGTATTGATATTAATATCAAAGCGGCGGTTGTGCCAATCAGCATGCTATTGATATTGCGTTGACCTATGTGCGCAAACATTAAAGTAGGACTGGCGATATCAATTTTGTACTCTGGCGCATTTTCTGCAAACCATTGGTACATATTGGTTTCTATGGCAATTTGCTCACTTGAACTCAAGTTCTTAAAAGTGCCGATGATACGGGTTGAAGATTTATCAACGTTCAATTGGTTGTTTAAATCCAGTCCGTAGGGTAATGACATTTCATAGAGCAGCAAGTACTGCGCCGAAAGGTCACGCTCTTGCGGAAGACGGTAATATTCCTCATTATCAGCGTGCATGTTCTTGTTAAGACGCTTTAATACATCGGAAATCGTGCTGACGTGATCTGTCTCGGGCAGTGCCCGCATCCATTCACTGAAATCACCGACGGCCTTTAAGAATTTAGGATCATTGATGCCGCTGCTGTTTTTACTATCAACTGAAACTTCTATCAGTGATAGACCCGACAGGTTAGCTTCCATGAAGTCGGTGGCTTTTCTGAAGTCGACTGTAGTGTCAAAGTATTCAACGAAGTTATCGTCCAGTTTGTTCTGCGGCAAAAATGCAGCGATGGCAATGATGACAACGGCGGTTACCGGTAACAAAGCTTTACGCTTGGCGATAACAAAGTCTGCAAATTTTTCCATCATGCCGTGGTTATCAGCAGTCGCTTTACCAGGTCTGACCGGTAGTATCATCAGCAGCGCTGGGAATACCGTGATGGAGAAGACAAAGGCCAGCATTACCCCGATAGCGACCATGTTACCTAAGTCGCGAAAGGGGGGTGAATCAGAAAAATTCATGCTCATAAAGCCGATAGCAGTAGTGACACTGGTCAGCAAGATTGGCTTGAAGTTAACACGTAAACTTTCCTGCAGTGCTTCTTTTTTGGCTTTGCCGTGACGCATTTCAAAGTAGTAGCTGGTCAGTATATGAATACAGTCGGCGACGGCTAAGGTCATAATCATCGTAGGAGCACTGACTGAGGGGCCGGTCAGATAGAAACCGAACCAGCCGACTGCGCCCATAGTGCCTGCAATACTGAATATAATCACGATTAGCGTCGCAAAAGTACCGCTGAAACTGCGCAGTAGCAAAATCATAGTCAGTAGCACAATACCAAACATCGCCGGTACTAACGTAGAGCTGTCTGAAAGTGAAGTTTCGGAAAATGCAGTATTCATCATTACCATGCCGGTTAACTGCACGTTAAAGTTGGGATACTGTTGCTCAAATGCCGCCTGGATAGCACGCACTTTAGAGGCCACTTCCGGTATTTCGGTAATGGGATCTAAACCTGGCAGTTGCAGTGTGACATTGACAATAGAGACATGACCGGTCTTGGAAATAACTTTATTTAACAATAGAGGGTCAGAAGTGGCTATCTGTTTGATTCTGGGCATATCGGCCGAAGTCAAAGTCTCTGGATCCAATACCAAATCTTCAACAATCAGATCGTCTTCCTCGGCGATTGTATGTTGAAAATTAGATATTGAATCGACTCGGGTAGAGTAGGGAATCTGCCAGGACTCAGTGGTTAACCAGTGGATAGCGGTTAAATTTTCAGGGGTGAAAACATCGCCGTTTTTCGGTTCCAGAATGAAAACGGCATTATCGGATTTGCTATAGATTTCTTGCATGGCTTCGAAATCTGTTAGCTGTGGATTTTCGTCACTAAAGAAAACTTTGTAGTCTCCTTTAAATACTAAGTTCTTTGCCCCGTACGCAGTGCCAAAAACCAGCACTATTGCCAGCAATAGTACAAGCCATGGCCTGTTGAGTGCAAAATTGTAAATGCGTTCTCTCATGTTAACTCCCTTTTTGTTAATTTTTTAATTTTGTTAGTGACAGCCTTATCCCGTCCAGACAGATCCTGGAAGCTCAGATAAAGTGTTTGAATTTGGTTGTGTTAGACGGTCATCTCAACACCAGCGGCATTAATGATGGCCATCTCTTTGGCGAATACTTCGGTCTTCATTCTCTGGATGGATGCCTTCCAGTCAAAATCTTGTGCCAGTGGTTTCCAGCGCATACCGTCGTGTAACAAGTTAATACTGTTAATCAATTCTCGCTCAACGTTTAACTGGTTACGCAAACCACAGCCTGATTGTCCGCCCATTAAAAGAATCTGAGTACCAAAATCTATACTCCAACAGGAAAAGGCCAGTTGTTCGACGGCCATTCCCTCGGGGAGGACCAACTCATTGTTTTCCAGAGCGGACCTGAAAAGGTTGAAGATAGGGGTGATAATTTTCCCTTCTACGTGCTGGTGTTCTTGCATTCGCTTATCTGAAGCTTTTTCATGACAACCAGCGGTTTTAACGGTGACCGCCATCATGAAGTCATCCGGGTTCGCTTTTGCTTGCAATAGGGAGCCGACATGTACAGCCAGGGCTTTTTCGCGACTAGTGCCTTCAAAGGATAGCGCCCTAACGTACAGCTCAGCTATCTGTGTCATGTGTCGGTGACACAATGCCATTAAAATGTCTTCTTTACTGGTAAAATGGTTGTAGACAGTGCCTTTAGAGTAGGGCAGTTTCTTCACTAGCTTATCGATAGTCAGCCCTGCTTCCCCATCGGTTTTGATGATGTCTCTGGCACAATCAAGCATCTCTTGTTCGCGGGCATCTTTTTCTTCGGGACTGAATATTTTAGGGCTCATAGTTTCTTTTCTTGTTGGCTTTGATGGCTCTACAGTGAGAAGCCCAAACAGCTTATATTGACGGTTCGTCAAAGATAGGCCTGTATAAAACCATTGTAAAGGCTTAAATGCTTTATTATGACGATACGTCACGTTATTGTGACGAAACGTCATTTAACTGCCTCTGTAGATGCTTTTTGTTGCTAGCGCACAGCGAAGTTGTTTTGCTAGTTCGCTAATCTAACTGGTTTGAGGTTGATTAGTAACTGCGCATAATTGTTACCTTTGGTCGCATTTTTGCACCGCTGCTGTTTTGCGCTCTACAGATTGACAGTGTATTGAGGATAAAGCTGCTAAGTGGGACAATTGAATCAGCAACTTAGCGGATGTGCATTGTCTTATGAGTATGCGCAAATGCACTTGGCGTAGATATGAGAAGTTTGAATCATCCGAGATATTCAAGAAGGCTGCAGGCAATAGGTCTGAGATGGGTATTTGCTTGGGCATCGCCTGGCGGGTTTTGCTAAGACAGTACATGCGAACTGTAATACCGCTACTGCTTTCGAGGCCCATCAGCGCAACTTGAGGCCAGTTAAAAACACGTTCAGAGATAATCAATTGTAGTGCTTTTATTATTTGACTTAAATCGGATTAAAATAGCTAGGGTAGTAGCAGTGCCAACAGTAGTAATACAGCTAAGATAGCACTTAAACTGCGCCAGAATTTTATCGGATCTCTCTCCAGTAAAGGCCTGTGGGTGATCTTGATTGAATTGAACTGAGATAAGTTTTGCAAGCCACTGACCAGCTCTGAATAATGACTACAGCGATTTTCAGGGTCCGCAGCCAAGGCCTCGCTGAGCACTCTGTCTATAGCATTAGGTAGATCTGGGCGCAGACTGCGCAACTCCCGATAGCGCCACAGGCTAAAGCGAGTTGGAATACTGCCAGTGTCGGCAATTTGCCGGTAAGGCATTTTGCCACACAACATTTGATAAACGATGACAGCGACTGAGAACAAGTCGCTTTGATGAGTATTTTTAGCCCCTAGTAATACTTCTGGGGCACTGTAACACAAGGTCCCTAAAGGGAGTTCTGGGCTATTGTGCTGGTCAAAGACACCGATACTGCAACTGCCAAAATCGATGAGTTTAATTCGACCTTGATAGTCGATGATAAAATTGTCCGGCTTTACGTCACAATGCACGACATCTAAGCGCCGCAATACCCGCAGGGCACTGATTATTTGCTGCGCAATATTGCGCACACTGCTAAGTGTCGGCTGTGGGTTATCATGCATCCACTGGGTCAAAGTCTGTCCCTCTACATATTCACAACTGTGATAGAGAAACTGACTTTGTGCCAGCTGCGGGTAAATCTTCATCAGTGAGGGGTGATCGATTCGAGCGCCAATCCAACCCTCTTTTATAAAAGCTTGTAAGTAAGGTTGATCGTCGATGAAGTTAACAGAGGGGATCTTAATGACTACTAGTCGTTGCTGTTGTTGGTCTTTGGCGAGGTAGACGTGGGAGCGTGGGCTGTGTTGCAAAATGTCGAGTATTTGGTAATGGTCTAATAGAGCTCCTGGTTGCAGCGAAGGGGGAATAACTTGCTGTTGGCGGTCAAATAGTTGTTGATTAAAATCGGCTTTAGGTACCTTATTTATCCGTAGCAACAGACAAGTGACATTGTCACCTGAGCCGTTGTCGATAGCCAGCTGGGTGATCTTTTGGCTGGCCAGCTCTAAATTGTCACAGCAATCTATGATGTTGATGATCAATTTACTAGAGACAAAGTTATATACGCCATCTGAGCACAAAATAAAAATGTCTGAGGGTTTTAGGTCAGTGTAGCTATAATCAACTTCTATATGTTTAGCAGCTCCCAGAGCGCGGTTGAGGACGCCCGTAGAAGTTGCATGTTCAGAGCTTAGTACTTGATAGCCATCTTGATTGTACTTAGCTATTTGGCAATCCCCAATGTGAAACATGTAGCAGCGATTGGCCTTTAGCACTAGGGCACTAAAAGTGCTGAACCACTGCTCAGGTTGATTATCTACAGTGTGCAATCGCTGTCGGGAGTAAAGCCAATTATTCAGTGAAGAAATGACTCTGGAGGTTGATTTTTTGACTGACCAGCTCTGGGGGGTGGTCATGTACTCTTCAATAAAATGGCAGACACTCATCTGACTTGCCCTGGCAGCGCAGTTGGCACTGGAGACCCCATCGGCGAGCACGGCTATATGTCCCTTGAGTTGTAATTGTGAACCGCTGTTGATCTTTACTGCAAAAGCGTCCTGATTAGCTGTTTTTGCCCCGGCTTCGGAGTGGCCTCCAACCTCTATTTGTAGCTGCTCTGACTGTGTGTTTTCTAGTTTGGAAATATTTGACATAATTATTTAGGTGACTTTAATTAATTCGACAGTGCCATCGGGGAGTATCTCAGCCATGGCAGTTTTAGGTTCTTGCAGCAAAAATAACATTAACAAGCCGACAAAAGCGCTGGCAGCGATCACCAGGAAAAAAACATTGTAGCTGACAAATGACAGTACAGTGAAAAAAAAAACCGCCCCTACATTACCGTAAGCGCCGGTCATTCCGGCGATTTGCCCGGTTAGCCGGCGTTTGATCAAAGGCACAGCTGCAAACACTGCTCCCTCGCCAGCCTGAACAAAAAACGAGCAGCTCATAGCAGCTATTACCGCTAAAAATAATGGCCACTGTCCGTTGATACTGGCCATTACCGCGTATCCTAGGGAGAGTCCACTGGTTAATATCAGTAAGGTTTTTTTACGTCCATATTTGTCACTGATCCAGCCTCCCAGAGGCCTGGAAACTAAATTCATAAATGCGTAACTGGAGGCCAGTAAACCCGCGGTCAGCATAGATAAATTAAATGTTTCAGCGAAAAATAGTGGCAGCATAGAGACCACTGCCAGCTCTGAACCGAAAGTGGCGAAGTATAAAACATTTAAAACAGCTACCTGTCGAAATGAATAGCGATGCATTGGCTGCACTTCACAAATAAACAGTTGTTTATTTACTTGGTAGGCAGCGCGTATTTCTACAACCAGCATTAGCAGCAAAAAGACATAGGCGACACTGCTGAAATTTTCACTGATTAAATGCACCCCGCTGGGGGAGAGTTTCCACACCAGCAGTGCCAGGGCGGCAAACAGTGGCAACTTCATTAAAATAAGCAGATAGAAATCAGCAACGCTGGTCACCTCCATGGCCTTAGCGCTTTTAGCTTTGAAATAAGTGGCCCCTTGAGGCGTATCGCGCACCGCCGCGTAAAAGATCCCAGAGTAGAGTAGGCAGATCACCCCGGTGACAGCCACCGCCCAGCGCCAGCCATCCTCGCCGCCAAAGGCCAGTGCCAGCAACGGCAGAACACCCGCTGCAGCAGCAGAGCCAAAATTGCCCCAACCGCCATAAATTCCCTCAGCGGTACCCAGTTGATTAGCTGGGAACCACTCGCTAACCAAGCGAATACCTATGACAAACCCCGCGCCGATAAAACCCAGTAAAAAACGTGCCAGAGCCAATTGCTCAAAATTTTGTGCCAGGGCAAACATAAAACAGGGAAATGCACAGACCAGCAGCAGTAAGCTGAAAGTCTTTCGCGCACCGTAAGTGTCTGTCAGCATGCCAATGGCGACGCGCGCCGGAATGGTCAGAGCGACATTCAATATCAACAAGGTTTTTATTTGCTCTGAACTTAAATGCAGCGACTGAGCGATCATGCCCAGCAGTGGTGCATGATTAAACCAAACCAGAAAACTGATAAAAAATGCCATCCAACTAAAGTGTAAGGTTTTCATCGCCGGACTGAGTGAAAATAATTTAAATTTACTGCAACTCACTTCAGAAAACCTCCCTAAGTTGTACTAATCCCCGGTGAATTCTGCTGTCAAAGGTGCGGATTGAAACACTCTCATCTTGCTCGCAAAGTCCGGAGTCTAAACAAAATTGTTGTTTTAAGAGCGGCGAAGCAATGTAATATTTATCTTGTTGTTCGGTAATTAAGCCGCGTGAAAGTACGTTGGCTTTGGAAAAAGGGTCAAAATTTGCCACCGCTTTGACTTGGCTCTCACCGTCAGACTTATATGAGCGCAAGTGAAAGAGTGCCACTTGCTGCCCCTGCAAGTCAGCGCAGACACCGGTGTTGGTTGGAATATCATGCAGTTGGCAGATATCGATCCATTTTGCTTTGCTATTCATTGTATGCTCCAAATTTAGCGTTGGCTGGCGAGTTCAGGGGTGTTATTAGTGGGACTTATTTGCTGGCGCACAGTGCTAAAGATAATGTTGTCGTCGGTTTTATCGCTATTGATAAAATGGCTAAAGCGCTTTAACTTGGCGGGGTTTTCCAGAGTGGTTTTCCATTCACACTGATAAGTATCAATTAAGTGTTCCATTTGGCAGATTAATTCGTCATTGATGGCTAATTTGTCAGCAAAAACCACTTGTTGCAGATAATCCAGCCCCCCCTCTAAGTTTTCCATCCACACTGATGTGCGCTGTAAACGATCTGCGGTGCGTACATAAAACATATAGATTATATCGATGTAGCGAATCAGTGTGCGGTCATCGATGTCGCTGGCAAAAAGTTGGGCGTGTCTGGGGCGCATGCCACCATTGCCACCGATGTATAAATTCCAGCCCTTCTCGGTAGCGATCACCCCGAAGTCTTTACTTTGGGCTTCAGCGCATTCGCGGGCACAGCCTGAAACTGCCATTTTTACTTTGTGTGGAGAGCGAATGCCACGGTAGCGCTGCTCAAGTAAAATGGCCATCGAAGTGCTGTCTTGCACACCATAGCGACACCAGCTGTCGCCGACACAAGATTTTACTGTGCGCAGTGACTTACCGTAGGCGTGGCCGGTTTCCAGGCCTGCATCGACAAAACGTTTCCAGATGTGCGGTAATTGATGCAGTTGAGCGCCAAACAAATCAATGCGCTGCCCGCCGGTGATTTTTGTATATAAACGATACTCTTTGGCCACTTCTCCTATGAGTATTAAGTGCTCGGGGGTTAGCTCACCACCGGGTATGCGCGGCACTATTGAGTAAGTGCCATTTTTTTGCATATTGCCTAAAAAATTATCGTTAGTGTCTTGCAGGCTGAGCAATTCAGTTTCTAATACATGTTCATTCCAAAGAGAGGCAAGCATAGAGGCTACTGCAGGTTTACAGATCTCGCAGCCGTCACCCGCGCCGCAGTCATCAAGCAGTGCATTAAAGCTGCGTATTTCTTTAACCCGGATAATGTCAAACAACTGTGTGCGTGAGTAGTTAAAGTGGCGACATAAGCTATTGTCGATACTGACACCTTGCTTGCTCAGTTGCGCATTCATTACTTGGGTCAGTAGCGGTATGCAGCCACCACAGCCGGTACCCGCACTAGTACATGACTTTAGTGCGTTAATATCCGTGGCTCCAGCGACGACAGCTTCACATAGCTGACCTTTGCTGACATCCAGACAAGAACAGATTTGTGCGCTGTCGGGGAGGGCATCAACACCCGTGCTGGTGGCGCTAATTTTCCCTTCTATTTGTGGCAGTAACAGATATTCAGGCGGGGGATTTATCTCAATTTTATTCAATGCCAGTTGTAACCATTGTCCGTAGTCAGTGCTGTCACCGACTAACACGGCACCGAGCAATATTTTACCGCTCTGATCCATGACAATTTTTTTATAAATCCCCGTGGCTGAATCGATGAAGCTATAGCTTTGTGAATCCTCAGTATTGCCTTGAGCGTCACCAATACTGGCAACTTCAACCCCGAGCAGCTTAAGCTTAGTGCTCATGTCGGCGCCCTTGAACGCTTTTTCTGTACCTGTTAGATGGCTGACAACTGTTTTGGCCATGGCATAACCTGGGGCCACTAAACCAAATATTTTGTTATCCCACAATGCGCACTCGCCAATCGAGTAGATATCGGGATCACTGCTAAGACATTGATCATTGATAACAATACCGCCGCGCTCACCGAGCTTTAGTTGAGCTTCTCTGGCTAAATTATCCCTGGGTCGAATCCCTGCAGAAAAAACCACAGTGTCGGTTTCTAAATAACTGCCGTCTGCGAAATTCATCCGATAGCGACAGCTTTCCCCAAAGACAATTTCTTTAGTATTTTTCTGGGTGTGAACTTCTACCCCTAAATCACAAATCTTTTGCTTTAGTAGCTCACCCCCTCCCTGATCTAGCTGCACTGCCATTAACCTTGGAGCGAATTCGACAACGTGGGTCTTTAATCCCAACTGCTTGAGGGCATTGGCAGCTTCAAGTCCCAGTAATCCGCCCCCTATGACCACTCCGACTTTGGAGCTCTTAGCGGACATTGCAATCGCATCTAAATCTTCCAAAGTGCGATAGACATGGATATGTGCTTGCTCTTTGCCAGGCACTGGCGGAACAAAAGGGAAGGAACCTGTCGCCAGGACTAATTTGTCGTAGCTAATACAGAGGCCTGTTGAGCTAGTGACGGTTTTAGCCGCTGCGTCAATTGCGCTGACTTGTTGATTTAGATAGTATTCGACCCCCATTTGATCGTACTGTTCGGGGGTGGCAAGGGCCAAGTCATCGGCGCTGTTGCCGGTATAATAACTGGTCAGCATTACCCGGTCATACGCGAGGCGGCTCTCTTCGCAAAAGGTCACTATTTCAAAATCGTCGCTGTGCTCAGTACTAAGTTGCTTAATAAAATGATGCCCGACCATGCCGTTGCCCACTACTACTACTTTCTGTCTGCTCATGCCTATACCTGTATGCTAATAATTCTGGGTGAACTCACCTGTGTTGATAAAAGGTCTAAAGCAAATAGGAGGCCAATTACTCTTATAACAGCAAAAATAATAACTATCTGGCTGATATATAAGATTATTAATTGATATATGTATGTTGTGGTGGCTGTATAGGAGGTCGCTGATTAGCTTAGCTGTGCACAAAAACATGGCACAAAAGTAGATAGCTGTGCGTTATTTTTGGGCACGATTGTCAAATAGCTGCGGATCTGGGCTGAATTGCTCTGAGGCTTCTAATTAAGTTGTTGATTTTGAAGTGTTTGTTAATATGTTTCTAGTTGGCTTGATGATTGCTAAAGCTAATACAGTTATCGATAATCAGGAGTTGTTAGTGAATAATCAAGCGTTACAGGCTGTACCAAACTTAATAGTGTCAGATGCACAGCAGGGGGTAAAGACAACTTGCCCATACTGCGGTGTCGGCTGCGGTGTGCAAGTGCGCGCCCGCGGGGATAAGTTGCTGGTCAGTGGCGATCTCAGGCATCCCGCCAACTTCGGCAAACTTTGCATCAAAGGTCAGAATCTTGCCCAGACTATCGATAACGCTAATAGATTAATTCAACCGCAGGTTATGGGAGAGTCGGTTAGCTGGGAGCATGCCACATACCATGTGGCAGAGCAGTTGCAGCAGACTATTGAGCAATACGGCCCGGATAGCGTAGCCTTCTACGTATCGGGGCAATTGCTCACAGAAGATTATTATCTGGCCAATAAACTGATGAAAGGCTTCATTGGTTCAGGCAATATCGATACTAACTCAAGGCTTTGCATGTCCTCGGCAGTCGCCGCGCAAAAGCGTGCCTTTGGTGAAGATGTTGTCGCTATGAGTTATTCAGATATCACTAAAGCCGATTTAATTGTTCTAACGGGCTCCAATTTGGCCTGGTGTCATCCTATTCTGTTCCAGCGGATTCGCCAGGAGAAGATCAACAGGCCGGGTTTGCAAGTGGTAGTGATCGATCCGCGTATCACAGCCTGTAACGAACTCGCTGATTTGCATTTACCGATACGTGCCGGTGCTGACCTGATCCTATACAATGGATTGTTGGATTTTTTATCCAGGCACAATTACCTAAACTGTACGGCACAGGGGCTACCAGAAGCCTTGTTAACAGCAGCTGTAGATGCGCAAAAATTAGCCGAGACTGGTTTGGAAGATACCGATATAGAAAGGTTTTTTCAGCTATTTGCCGAGTGTGAAAAAGTGGTAACGCTGTATTCTCAAGGCATCAATCAATCTGTACAAGGTGTTGATCAGGGAAACGCCATTATCAACTGTCACTTGGCCAGCGGAAAAATAGCTAAACAGGGCTGTGGCCCTTTTTCCATTACCGGTCAACCAAATGCAATGGGCGGGCGTGAGGTCGGGGCGCTGGCCAACACTCTCGCCAGTCATATAGAGTTTGACGATACCCATATGCACACTGCTCTGGCTGAGTTTTGGCGCAGTGACAAGCTCGCGACTAAGCCCGGCTTGAAAGCGTTGGATTTGTTTCAGGCAATAGACAGTGGCATTGTAAAAGCCATCTGGATAATGGCCACCAACCCGGCAGTCAGTATGCCAGATAATAAGCAAGTGCAAGCAGCACTGAGTAAATGCCCGCTGGTGATTGTCAGCGACTGTGTGGCCAATAACGATACTTTGCAGTTTGCAGATGTGATCTTGCCCGCCCAGGCCTGGGGCGAAAAGTCCGGGACGGTGACGAATTCAGAGCGTCGCATTTCCCGGCAGCGGTCATTTTTAGAGCCTTTTGCAGCTGCCAGGGCAGATTGGTGGATCATCGCAGAAGTCGCCAAACATATGGGTTATGCAGAGCAGTTTAACTATCAATCAGCCAGGGATGTGTTTGTCGAGCACGCCGCCTTGTCGGGGCTGGAAAACAATGGTTCGCGCGTCTTTGATATATCGGCATTTAGTGACATTACTGATGCTCAGTATAAAGCCTGGCAGCCGGTTCAGTGGCCGCAGCCTAAGGGCAAGGCTATCCAGGTAAACGATCAGCTACTGTTTGCCGATCAGCGCTACAGTACTGTATCAAAGCGAGCACAGCTGATTGCAGTATCAGATCGACAATTAGATTTAATCAAGCCAAACTTTATTCTCAATACCGGCAGAACCAGAGATCAGTGGCATACTCAGACCCGCACCGGTAAATCTGCGCTGTTATCAAATCATTATCCAGAACCCCTACTAGAGATTAACCCGACGGATGCAGCTAAGTACAATTACCCGGATCAATCTCTGCTGCAGATAACAAGTGCACAGGGATCTATGCTGGTGAGATTAAAGTATAGTTTTGCGCAAACCCGCAATAATTTATTCATGCCAATTCATTGGTCCAATAACAACAGCCGCCAGGGCAGTGTCGGCCAGTTAGTCACGGCAAATTTTGATCCTATTTCCGGACAGCCCGCTTTTAAGCATGCCAAGGTAGATTTACAGGCCATTATGGTCAACAGCGAGGCGCAACTGCTGGTGCGCGACAAAATATCCCTGGATATTTGTCTTTATCAAGTAGAGCAATCTGTCGCAGGGGGCTTTTGTTACCACTTAGCCAGCGAGGAGTCGCCTAAAGAGTTGTTCCAGAGGCTTAATAGTCTGTTGCAAAACATGGGCATGTCTAACCAGCTACAAGCGCTGGATGACAAAACTCAGTACTTTCGACAAATTTTTTTCACTGATGAGCAGCCCCAGGCAGCTGTATTTGTCGCCGCACAAAAACAGAATTTGCCCGGCGGCTGGGTCAGTCAGTTTTTTAATCCCACTGCAGGTAGCAGGGGAAAGCTGCAGCCAATCGCCGCCGATGTAACAGCAATGCAAGATCAACAGCTATTTTGTCAGTGTCTTAAAGTACCGGTTGCAGATATAAAAGCGGCCCTTGAGGCCGGGCACTCAAATGTCGATAGTATTCGCCAGCTGACCGGTGCTGGAAACAGCTGCGGGAGTTGCATCGGTGATTTGTCGCTGATGCTATTACAAACCGCCAGGACTCAAGTAGCACAATCGAAATCCGATCCAGTGAAATTGTATGATCCTATAGATTGATAAAAAAATTGGATCGCAATAGCTGCTGGTTAAGGCACAATATGGCATGTTTTTATAATAACTATTAGAGGGAACGGCTATGAGTGTTGCGGGTAAAGTAGCAGTAATCACTGGATCTACCAGTGGTATAGGTTTAGGCATAGCAAGGGGGTTTGCGCGCGCTGGTATCAACGTAATGATCAATGGCATTGCCCAAGCTAGTGTCATTGAAAGTATTTTAGAAGATTTAAATAGCTACGGTATTAAAGCCAAATACCACGCTGCAGACATGACGCAGCCTGAACAAATAAGGGATTTGATGAGTAGCACCCTGGAGGAATTTGGTGCACTGGATATTTTGGTGAACAATGCCGGGATTCAAAAAGTAGCGCCTATTGAAGAGTTTCCAGAGGGCTCATGGGATGCCATTGTGGCGATAAACCTCTCTTCATCTTTTCATACTACTAAAGCGGCGATTCCTATTATGCGCAGTGCCGGCTGGGGCAGAATTATTAATATAGCCTCGGCCCACGGCTTGGTTGCCTCCCCTTTTAAATCCGCTTATGTTGCGGCTAAACACGGGGTCATAGGCTTAACCAAGACCACCGCTTTGGAGTGTGCTGAGCAAAATATCACCTGCAATGCCATATGCCCGGGTTACGTGATGACGCCGCTGGTGGAGAAACAAGTCACAGATACCGCTATTGCCAGAGGTATCAGTGAAGAGCAAGTAAAAACCGATGTGATGCTTAAGGCGCAGTGGACAAAAAAGTTTGTCGAAGTTGAAGAGCTGGCCGGTACCGCACTGTTCTTGTGCTCAGACAGTGCTCAGAACATTACCGGTACTAACATCAATGTTGATGGGGGATGGACTGCTGCTTAAGCTGCGCGGCTTTTCGTTGCAGTTGCCAGAGCATTAAAGCTGCACCTAGACCGGATGCGCCCAATAACATGGTCATAATCATTATCTGATACCTGACTGCAATCAGCGGAGAGACATCAGATAATATTTGCCCGGTCATCATCCCGGGCAGTGATACCAATCCGACTGCAAGTAAGGTGTTTATCTGCGGAATCATCGCCCCTTTAAAGGCACTGATACGCGCTTGCTGAGCTGTTTTTCCCTCGTGCAAGTTTGCGTGAAATCGCTCAGCTGCCAGGCTGATAGCGTTCATGGTATTGGCAAAATACATGCCTGCTAGAGGGATTATCACTTTAGGCAAGTACCAGATTTGCATATCTAAGACTAACTTCACCGAGATAAATAGATGCAGACTGACAGCCACTAGCAGTGAGATGAATGCGGGCAGTAGGTATCCGCGATGATGACGCACCGGGCGTATTGCGATCCAAGCGGCGGCACTGATCATTATGCCCATAATCAACAAAGTGAGAGTGGGTGAGGGGTTGTTGAACATGGCAATTAATACATAGCCTACTGCGATTAGCTGTATTAACATGCGGGCGCTGGCGATCAGAACTTCTTTAACATCGCCCTTCCAGGCGATATAAATACCGCTGATAATGATGATTGGAATAAAACACCAGGAGAGGGCCTGCCAGGAAATACTTTGCATTATCGGTACCTAATAACTAAATAGTATGATGTGATTGTTGCCAATAGCAGATATTATTCTTTTAAATAGAAGTTAGCTAAAAGAAAACCGATCCGAGAACAAACATGTCTCTACCTAAGCGCTGGAAAAAATTAATTCAGCAGCAACAACAGCAAGATTACTTTATCGCTCTGATCGATGCAATCGCTCAAGAAAGAGCGCAAGGTATTGAGATTTATCCAAAAGATAAGGATATATACAATGCATTTGAATATGTTGATATCGATAAAATAAAAGTGGTGATTTTAGGCCAGGACCCTTACCACGGTGTTGACCAAGCCCGCGGCCTGGCTTTTTCAGTCAGTCGAGACGACAAAACCCCTCCTTCTTTAGTGAATATCTACAAAGAGTTGCAAGCAGATATAGAAGCCTTTGAAATACCACAACACGGAGACCTGAGTAGTTGGGCGCAGCAGGGCGTACTGCTGCTAAATACAGTGCTGACGGTACAGAGGGCAAAAGCACACTCACATGCGAAACTGGGCTGGGAGCTATTCACCGACGCAGTGATCACGCAAATTAGTAAACAAAATCCGCACTGTGTATTTTTACTGTGGGGGGCTCATGCACAAGCTAAAGGCGAAAATATTGATAGTCAAAAACATTTAGTACTCAGTGCTGTGCATCCATCACCGCTGTCCGCCTACCGGGGGTTTTTTGGTTGCAAGCACTTCTCTACGGCCAATACTTGGCTAGTTGCAAAAGGTGCAGCTGGAATTGACTGGAAAATTGAAGATCATGGCTCCCTGAGCTTATTTTAAGTTCAGGGGTAGATGTTATGAGTTTATCTGCACTGTTGTTGTAAGTAGTAAGTAGTAAGTAGTAAGTAGTAAGTAGTAAGTAGTAAATAAGGAGTACCAGTGAATAAAAAAACCTTAGCATTTTTACATACTTCAAGTCAGCATGTAGAAACATTTTCTAATATAATTAATGGCTTAAATGTTGATTGTAAGGTTGTTCATGAAGTTGATGAATCGTTACTGGAGCGTGCCATTGACAGTGGATTACGGGCGAGTCTAAAGCGTGACATTAATTCACAGATGTGTCGCCTGGCTCGCGATGGAGCGGCTGTGGTTGTCTGTACTTGTTCGACTATCGGGGCGATAGCGGAGCAATCCAGCGACCCCAATGTGAACTTTATGGCGATGCGCATCGATCGGGCCATGGCAGATAAGGCCGTATCAAGTGCAGAGCATATTTTAGTCGTTGCTGCGCTAGAGAGCACGTTGCAGCCAACGTTGCAGCTACTCAAAGGCTCAGCCATAAATGCTAATACACAAGTACAAATCACTACCGTCACTGCAAGTTCTGCCTGGGAGTTGTTTGAGGCGGGAGAGACTGAAAAATACTATCAATGCATTGCCCAAAACATAAGTGAGAAGCATCACGACTATGAGCTGATTATTCTAGCCCAAGCTTCAATGGCGGGGGCTATAGATTATTGCCGTGCTATACCTAAAACGATTTTAAGCAGTCCGGTATTGGGGGTGTTGGCAGCGCTTGAACAATTAAAAAATCCGAGCCAGTAATTAATTCCTTGATAGTTATAGCTTAAATAGCACAGCAATAAAGTTATAGTTTATACTTAGATAAATGCAGATCAAATGTCCAGCGCTTGAAGTTACATATTCGCACCTATTGTTACCCCCGAAAAATTTGCCAACAGGTAATAGCCATGAATTATGAAGAAGTACTAAAGTATTGGTTTCACGAGCTAACCCCCGCACAGTGGTGGAAAAAAGATCCCGAATTGGATGTTGCAATAAATGAGCGTTTTCATGATGTTTATAATCGAGCCAGTTTGGGTGAGCTTTATCAATGGCGTGATAACAGCCGCGGCCGTTTAGCTGAAATCATTGTTTTGGATCAATTCTCCCGGAACATGTTTCGCGGTACCGCTCAGGCCTTTGCAACAGATTCGATGGCGCTGGCACTAGCACAGGAGGCAATCAGAGTGGGGGATGATATGCAGCTATCAGCCAGCGAAAGAAGTTTTCTGTATATGCCATTTATGCACAGTGAATCTATCGCTATCCATACCCTTGCCGAGCAACTGTTTGCAGATGTGGGAATCGAGGGGAATATCAATAGCGCCAGACAGCATTTTGATATTATTAAAAGATTTGGTCGCTATCCGCATAGAAATCAGCTGCTTTGGAGAGATTCAACCGAAGAGGAAATGGATTACCTGGAAGAGCCCGGCGCTGGATTTTAATAGTCGAGGTTTTAAGTAAAACCTTGTTTGCAGGCCAGCGAACAAGGACAACATTTTTATTAACTAACTTATAAGTTAATGTTCTAGCTTTGAGTTACATTTAATTAAAGGCGCAGACATTGCTTAACAAAATTGCAACCTTAGGCCCGCAAGGCACTTTTTCCGAAGTTGCGACCAAATCCTACCTTAAAAAACATAAGCTTGCTTTTGACATTGAATATTACAGTTCTATTAAAAAAGCCTTATCTGCCATAGGGAGCCAAGTGCAAATGGGCATGCTGCCGATAGAGAACCTATCTGAAGGTTATGTCAATTTAGTCTTAGATCATTTGATAGATGCCGATTTGTATATATGCGCCGAGTTATTGCTGCCGATCCAATTTTCACTGGTCAGCCACACTGACAACCTTGCAGACATCGACACAGTGTACGTACAGTTTGTGGCTAAGGGGCAGTGCACGGAGTATTTAGACACTTTGGGTGGCGT